>JAIUMY010000066.1 GCA_022565335.1 Opitutales bacterium | reverse complement strand
GGCAATCCACGTAATCCTCAAGCAAAAATCCAAATGTCTCGCAGAGCGAGACCTGAGAGGGGTGGGTATGAGTTGCTTTCATTAGCCAAAAACCTAGTACCATTTGAGCGACTCTTCTCCTGCTCTCGCTCTGCGAGGCATACTATTGAGGGTGATGCCCATTCGGTGGATTTTCATCCACGGCTATCCTCTTGCCGTCCCTCTGGGACTAATAAAATGCCTGCGCCTTCAATCAACCTCAAAGATTCCATTGGTGTCACCTTTACTTCACTGGAATCAAGAGTACTGATTCTATTGGCTTTTTATCTTTTTCCTGCCCTACTCTTAGTCGTAATCCCCCCACCCCTTCCTTCGATGGCCAATTGTTTGGACCTGTGTTCTTTTTTCCTAAAGGTCTCACGAGGAAGTGTTTTGTTCTTCAATTTTGAAACTTACTATTCAATGACAATTAGAAGCTCGGGTACGATTATGATTACGACTAGGAGAAAGAGGTCTTTAGGGGGTTGTTGTTAGCCAGACTGAGGGAAAACTGGTTTTTTCGGCAGGGTTATCTGTCGATTGCTTTTCTGTTCATTAACATACCTTCCGTAACTCCATGGGTTTTGGTGGAAGGCTTGGCGAAGAATGGGCAAAAGGTTTGGGGTATTTCGCTATATGTTTCAGGCGATCGCTTGCCCAACCCCAATGTTCCACGTGGAACATTAAGGGTTTCGGTTTTAAATATCTCTCCAAGTTCCCCTGTAAGAACGATTGTTCCACGTGGAACATTACGCCAGGGGCTTTCCTTGATTCATTGCCAGAGAATCATGCAATTGAACCACTTGAGCTATTTCAGGATCACGGGGTTCAGGCCCAATTGTTTCCAGATGCTGGACCACCGCGTAGTCCTTCGTTTTTCCATGGTATCTTTCCATCCAGCGGGTGCGTTCACGAATCCCGGCATTTTCCCCGGGCATGCGCCCCAAGGAGATGCGCCAGGGCTTTGGGGAGACCCGGGCACGGAAGATTTTCTGATTTTTGGTGAGTTGTTGGTATAGGGGGTCGGCGTCGAGTCCTTCGAAAGTGTTGAGAACCATTTCTTCCTCTGGATCGTAGAGTCGGTCGGTGAAGAGAAGCCTTAAACCGGCCTTGGTCCGGTAAACCCTTGCACTGCGGCCGGGATTTTGGCGAAACCATTCCCGTACCATGTCCATGGCGGGTATTTGCCGATGGTTTTCCCGTTGGTTTCGCCGATTGCGGGAAAAGGCGGTCAACACAAAATCCAGAATGCCTTTGGCTTCAATGGGCGGAAAATCAATATCGAGAAAAAAGGCTTTTGCGGTATTAAGAACCAGAGCACCGTAGCGATTACAGGTTAGAACCGCATATTCTTTTCCCTCCTGCTGGTAACGGTCCAGGACTTCCTCCCGCAATGGGGTTTCTCCGTAATCGTAAAATGGGTCTTTGCGCCGTTCAAAGCCTTTGGCAAAGATCTTTTGGGCGCGTGCCCGGGAAACCTCACGAGCGTCATCTTCGCTGACGGAGGACCATCCCCATGCGGCAATTTCCATCGGACGACCATAGGGATCCTTTCCGGAAGTCTTTTCTTTGGCCCAGTATTGGGGAATGTTCATTCTGTGGGTATAAATAAAAATCGGGTTGGGGTCAATCGGATCAGGCTCGATCTGGAATCCTAAGACCAATGTTAGGGTAGGGGGGAGGCTGCCGCTCCCTGTCCACGCTTCTCCCAGGCATGGGAAAACTTGTCTTTAAAGGGGTTTTCGAATTAGACTCCACGGGTATGAAAATGAATACCATAGAACTTCCGCCACCCGCGCCAGGGGAACCCGAGAGCCTACAGTTCTACCGTAAACTACTCGATGAACGAAAAGTCGAGACCGCCAAAATAGTCGAGAGCCTTCCGGATTCCCGGCCGCTGGTTTTGGAAATTGGTTGTGGCCATGGACACTTTCTAGCTTCTGTTGCGGCGAAAGATCCAAACCGTTATTATGTCGGAATCGATGTCGCCCAAGGGCGAATCCAAAGAGCAAAGCGGAAATCAACTTTACTGAAAATTCCAAACCTGGAATTCCACCTCGCTGACGCCCGGCTGTTTCTTTCCTTTTTAAACCCTAGGCAACTTTCGCAAATATTTGTTCTCTTCCCTGATCCCTTTCCCAAGGAAAGACAGAAAAAACATAGATTGATGCAGGATGAGTTCTTGCTTTCCTGTCACCGGGTTTTGAATACAGGAGGAAATCTGTTTTTCCGCTCTGATGTGTTTGCGTACTTTCAGGAAGTTTTGGTGTGGATGAAGCAGCACCCCCACCTTTTTGAACCGGTTTCGTCAGAAATTTGGCCCGATGCGGAGACCACGGTGTTCGAAAAAAGGGCCGAAAATGTGCATTCGCTGGTTTTTGCCAAAAAGTAAAAAAGTAATGAAATCGAAGTGGGCTAATTTTTCCTTTTCCTGACCCACCGTCCGGGGGCTTTTCAAATTTTGCATTCTCAGGCCTTTCGCGAGGGGTTTTTTGGATCGGAAAAATTCCATAAAAACCTGAAGGAGAGGTTTATGGAGATAATAAGCGATCGTTTTGCGGAAAGAGGGTTTTTTCTTCGAGTTGGAACCGATTTTTTTTGAAAGGCTCTAAGTTATCTTAGACTGTTTATTATGAGAAAATTCTTCGCCATTGTCCTTTGTGCCTGTTTTGGGTTTGCTCCGCTAAGTGCCCGGGAAATTTATCTGAGCGGAAACTTTTTAGAGGTCAACGGACAGATGGAAATTCCCAAAGCGGTTTTCGGGGTTCATGCGACTCCCCTTGATGAATCTCTTCGGGAAGAGTGGGGGGTGGAAATGGTTCGGAGCATTCGGCTGTCTCCCGATGGAAACCCGTTGCAAACAGGGGAGGGGAGACGACCCCATGGCTTGTCCTCAATTATTGAATGTTGGTACGACCGTTACCAACCTGCCTTGCCTTTACTAAATCCCGGCTCATGGGAGCGGGATTTTCGCGAAAGACTGCGAGCGTGGAGCCAAAATGTGGCGGCGGTGGAGACCCCGGTGGTTTTTGAGTTTTGGAATGAGCCTTATTTAAATTGGGCCTCCCGGCCGGGAGTTAATTTTGACGGAAGGTTTTATTCCGAGCAAAACCGCGAGATTGGGGCGCAAGTTTACGATTTAGCCGGAAACCCCATCGAAGGTTTGGTTTGGGAGAAAGTTCTTCGGGCGGTGGATTCCCGGGGTGATCCTCATTACTTGGCCTCACGATATATTCCCAGCCGGATAGATGATCGGAAACCGGTGGCCGGTGATACCTTTGATTTTCGGGGTCGGGAGATGGCGCTTGCGGAATTCTGGTGGGCCAGGGATACCAATCAACCTTCCTGGTGGTCCGGGCCCTGGAACCGCAAACTGTACCATCAAATGCTCGAAGTTCTGGTGGAGGAATGGGAAGCGTTGAAGCCGCAGGCTAAGCTTTTGGTGGGCTGGGATTTTCATTTGCACCAGGATGGATGGAAGGCCTGGGACCTTTTGCACCGCCCACTTTTGGAACAATTCGGTGACCGTATTGATGGGATCACCGAGCATCACTATGGGACCGATACCCGTTTGGTGGTAGGGAGTTATGAAGTTGCGGATGCTTTTACTCAGGCGAAGCATGGACGTCCCATGCGGATTTTCAACACCGAGACTGGAGGGTTTTTGGACCCCGAGCAACCCACCCCCCATGCCCAATCTCGCTACCACGCTTCGACGCCGGAGGAATTTTGGGGGACGATGACCTATGGCCTCCGGGATATCCTTCATGTGTTGGAAGTTTCGCCCGATAAAATCGGCTCTCGCGCAGCCCATGCCGCTCACCGCAGCGGGGAACGTTATTCCTTGCAGTTTTTGCGGGATCTACGGGGGCGGCTTTTGGAGGTTCACGGAGACGATTCCCGTTTATGGACCGTGGCGGCCTACGATGCCTCCCGCTCCCAGGTGGTTGTGGTGGCCTTTAATGACCATGCCCATGGAAAAAAGACCGGCAATCTGCGGTTCCAGGTTCCGCCCGGTCTTACGGTCAAGGGGATCAAGGAAGTGAAGCCGAATATGGTAGACGGAGAAATTCACTTTTCTTCCGAAACATTAAACGTCGAGGCGCAGGATTCCGAGTGGGTAGGGGAGTATCAGATCGGACCGCGACAAGCCGCCAAATGGATTATCTTGGTGGAAGGGGAGGGGCCTTCTCCGGAAGCCCGGCGGGTGGTGCGGAAACAAACCTACTATCCCGAGGTACGGCTCTCTCTGGCGCCCGGGAAGACGCTTTCCTGGAAAGTCCCGTGGCCGGAATCCTTCGAGAATTCGGAAGCTTGGCACCGGCAATCTTTGCGCTGGGTTCAATGGGGTGGGAACAGAGATACCATTTCGGTATCTATCGGAGGGAATGAGATAAGTCCGCCCTTTTACAACCCCGGAGGCGTGGCCACCAGGTCCTGGGACATGGTCGGAAAGGCCCATCCGGATGGGAAGACTCAGCTGGAGATCAGCGTCGATTCCGAACGGGAACGAAATTTTTCCCTTCTCGCCCTCAGCATGGTCCACGAGTGGATCGTTTCGGAGTCGGAGAAGTGATTCCGGCCATCGTGGTGAAGGTCGTTCGACGAGCTCAGACCATGACGGATTGGAGGTTTTTTCCTGCCGGCGATTTTCATTGAGAAAAAAGCGTCCGACCTTTCGGTAGGGCTCGCACTTGTCTAGTGACTCTGAGTTTATCGAAGGGTGCGCTGCCGTCGCGAGGCTGACGTTGGAATGTTGTGATGAGGAACGCCTTTCCCGGTGGCCGACGGAAACCTTTGGCCAGAGTGTAAGTCTTCACGGGCGGCGCTTCGCAAGCGAAGGCCCTACCGAAACACCGGTGATCCCTCTTCGCCCAAGGATTTCCTCCTTCGCCAAGGCTATAGCGCGACGTGTCGGCTACCGTCAATCACGACGTAATCGGGCTGCTTCAGCGCCCGAAAGAATTGGCCTGAAATTCACGAACATCCGAAGATCTCTCCCGACGTTGCCAATATTCCCCCAAACCCGCCAGGTCCTGCCCGCCGCGGATCGGGGCATAAAGCCCCTCCGACAAAAACAGCCAGCTCAGAGGGACCTTCGCCCTCCCGGCGAGGGGCGTGTGTTTTCTGGGAGGGCGAGGGTCTCTCCGAGCTCGGGTGGTCGGAAAGGCGTGCGGGTTCTTGGCGGACGGCCTTTCACCAGGCGGGTCCGTCTGGGAACGATTGGCCGATCACCGCGCGAAAGCTCAGAGGGACCTTCGCCCTCCCGGCGAGGTTCCTGTCCTGGGACGGCTGTTTTGTCGGAGGGCGTTTACCTCCCGATCTGCGCGGACCCGAGGCACCACCCCGCCTTCCGCTTCGCTCCAGGCACTTCTCCTCAACCGAGGCGGGGAGTCATCGTGCGGGCGGTAACGCCGCAGCAGGCCGCGGCTGGAGAAAGCGGTAAGAGGCTTGCCGCCCTTCGACAGGCTCAGGGCCTTGAGCTTGTCGAAATTCTATCCAAGGTGCCTGCGGCACGAAGGGATGCCAGGGGTCATGGGTTGGTCCAAAGCCCATAGAATGGTGGTGCAAGCCTCGCACCTTTTTTGGGGGGGGGGCGCGGTTTATTCGTCTTGGAAAACTTTGTCGCGGTCAAGAGCTTCTCCCCAAGGCAGATTACTGTTTTGCCATCCGTTTTTGCGTCTCCAGCCCGCGTGGGGGCCCTCGGTGAGTTTTTCCCCCTGGAAACCATTGATGACGAAATAGCTGTTCGGAAACCCCCCTTCGCGCAGGTAGGTAGCGGAGGGCTCTCCGCGGGAACTTCCGGTTCGGCACATAGTGATGATGCGCGCTTCCTCATCCAGGCCCTTTTCGTCCAGCGCCGCCTGGACCTGCTCCAGAAACACCTCGTTTAACCTCATGAGATGGCCGCCGGTATCTTCATTCCATTCGTCCCGCTGGGCGATGCGGAAGGGAATGACCCGGTCAACGGTATCGGTAAAACCCACAAACTGAATTTCCACCGGATCGCGCACGTCGATAAACAATATCTCGTCTCCGTGTTTCTGAACCATTTGGTAGGTTTCCTGAGGGCTCAGGCCATAGGGGGAAGTGGCCAAGGCCCAACTGGCAAAAAATCCTAAAAGAAGGAGGCTGGAGGTAAAGATTTTCATAGAAATCAAGATGGGGCATCTTTCCCTGTCGTCAAGAAGGAGCGTCCGGTTCCGAGTGGCCGAGGGAAAGGTCCGGGTTGATGCGGTCGCGGATAAGCGCTTTGATTTCCTTCGGTTCGGGAAAGCGGCCGGCCGCTTTGCGGCAAAACAGTTCTTCCCCGTTTAATACGATGCGAAAGGTTCCTGAAGCGGCGGGGAGGAGGGCAACCTCGTGCAGATCCCGGGCAAAGGTGGTAAGGAATTCCTGCGCCATCCAAGTGGCGCGGGGCAACCACCGGCAGCCGGGGCAGTAGTGGATTTCCAGTCGTGCCGAGGCCATACGCTTACCCGTCGTTTTGGACAATGACTTTGATGCCCTTTTGCGCCAATACCGTATCAAAGGCTTCCTGAATGCGGGAAAGGGGAAAGCGGTGGGTGATTAATTCCGATACCGGTAAGCCGATTTTTTCCGCTCTCTCAAGAAAGTGATAGGCGTTCGGATATTCCCAACTGTTGTAGGCCCAACTGCCTGTAAGGGTGATTTCTTTTTGACAAAAATCCCGGTGAGGGTTGAACGCGGCTTCTCCGGCATCGACAAAGTGACCCAACTCGCATACCCCTCCTCCCCGGCGAACACAGTGGAGCAGATTTGCGGCAGCCTCGGGAATTCCTGTAACCTGAAAGGCATAGTGGGCACCGATACCTTTGGTCAATGACTGAACCTCAGCGGCAACGGCCTCGGGAGAGCCCAGACGGCGATAATTTAGACCGTGATCAGCGCCCAGTCTGGCTGCCCAAGCGAGGCGGTCGTCGTTGCCATCAATCGCGATGATCGTATTGATCCCAAAAGTGCGCAGGGCCGCGATCATCATGAGTCCGATAGGCCCGCAGCCTTGCACCACCACCCGGGAACGGAAATTCAAAGTGGCTCCGCTGCGCCGCGCCCGGTCCAGGGCATGACAAACTACCGCAGCGGGTTCAATGAGTACCCGGAGATTTTCGGAGAGGTCGTTTACCCCAAAGAAACTGGAACCGGGGCGGATGATTAGGTATTCGCCAAAATACCCGTTAAAATGGTTTTCCGGCTCGTCCGGCAAAAGGCCGTAAAGTTTCAAATCGTAGCATAAATTCGCTTTCAGCGGATTGTATTTGGCGACCATGCATTCCTCCGAGGTTTCAAAGAGGCTGGTTACCAATTTGTCGCCCACGCGAACCGGCTTACCCACATTGTCGGTTTGCACCCTCTTGCCGACTTCCAGGACCTCGCCGGTGCCTTCATGCCCCAGAACGACAGGGCAAAGTCCAAAGGGATCGTTGCGGTAACAGTGTATGTCAGTGCCGCAGATGCCACAGGCTTCCACCCGAAGAAGAATTTCATCCTCGCGGATGGGGCGCAGGGGAAATTCCCGCAGACGCAATCGTTCCTTCCTCTCCAATACGGCAGCTCGGCCCGTGCGGCCGTGACTGCGTATGGTAGCCACGGGGGCCGCGCCTTTTTGTTTGGCCAGAGTCTCGCGGACCAGGGCTTCGATACTACGGCGATCAAGGGGGTTGGGGGAGGAGGCGTTCGGCATATCCTCTTTTTTATAAAGAATACAGGCTGTTGGCCAAGGCAAACTGATCCGCCTTGTCGTTTTTTAAGGGGATCGATCCTGTTGGGCGCTTAAGGTGAGTCAGGTCTCACTTGACGCCATGTCTTATTACGCATATACCGTTTTCTTATAACCCCTAAACTCTCTCTCTTATGGTTCCCAAAATCTCTACCCTGAGTGGATACATCTTCGAATACCAAAAAAGCACGGCCAATCCGACGGAGTTTTGGTCGAATATCGCCGATACTTTTTATTGGCGGCGAAAATACGACGAAGTACTGAAATGGGATTTTCAAAAACCGGAAGTGCGTTGGTTCGAGGGCGGGCAACTGAATCTGACAGAGAATATTTTTGAGCGGCAAATCTTTTATCGCGGGGGGCAGACGGCTCTCCTCTGGGAGCCCAACGATCCCGAGGAAGAGCCGCGCCGCATTACCTATCAGGAGCTTTTCGAGGAGGTACAGAAGTTTGCCAATGTCCTTTTGGACCTAGGTGTCAAAAAAGGTGACCGGGTCGGCATTTATCTGCCCATGGTGCCCGAGTTGGTGGTGGCCATGCTGGCCTGCGCCCGGATCGGCGCGGTGCATTCGGTGGTTTTCGGGGGATTCTCGGCCCAAGCCTTGAGTGAGCGCCTGGAGGATGCGGGGATTCGGCTTTTAATCACTGCGGACGGCGGCTTCCGGGGAACCAAGACGGTGCCCCTAAAAGCCATCGCCGATGAAGCTCTCGAACAGGCTCCGACGGTGGAGCAGGTTATTGTTTACCAGCGGACCAAAGAAGACATCCCGATGAAGGAGGGGCGCGACGTCTGGTGGCATGATCTGATGGCAGGCGCCGCGGCCAGCAATGAGGCCGCAACGATGGAATCCGAGGATCCGCTGTACATTCTTTACACCAGTGGTTCCACCGGCAAACCCAAGGGGCTGGTTCATAGCACCGCCGGGTATATGATCTATTCGGCCTACACCTTCCGTAACGTCTTTCAGTACAGCGATGGGGATGTGTATTTTTGTACCGCCGACATCGGCTGGGTGACGGGGCATAGCTATCTGGTGTATGGGCCGCTTTTGAGCGGGGCCACCTGCGTGATGTTTGAAGGTGTTCCCACCTGGCCGGACGCGGGGAGGTTTTGGGACATCGTGGAGAAATACCGGGTCAATCAGTTTTACACCGCGCCCACTGCGCTGCGGTCATTGATGGCGATGGGAGAGAAATGGCTGGAAGGCAAGGATCTGAGTTCGCTCAAAGTTCTTGGCAGCGTGGGGGAGCCGATCAACGAGGAAGCCTGGCACTGGTACCATGACCATGTGGGCAAAAACCGCTGTCCGATCGTCGATACCTGGTGGCAAACCGAGACCGGCGGCATCATGATCAGTCCGCTGGCGGGAATTATCCCTACCAAGCCGTCCTATGCGACCATGCCCTTCATGGGGGTGCAACCGGTGATCGTGGACAGCGAGGGGCAGGAGCAAACGGGAAATTCGGTGCAGGGCAATCTATGCATAAGCTATCCCTGGCCGGGCATGGCCCGTACCATTTGGGGGGACCACGAACGTTTTCGGCAAACCTATTTCAGCACCTACCCCGGGATGTATTTTACGGGTGATGGCGCCCGGCGCGATGAGGACGGGTATTATCGGATCATGGGGCGGGTGGATGATGTGATCAATGTCTCCGGGCACCGCCTGGGCACTGCGGAAGTGGAGAACGCCATCAACGAGCATCCCCTGGTCAACGAATCCGCGGTGGTAGGGTTTCCCCACGACATCAAAGGGCAGGGTATTTTTGCCTTTGTCGTGTGCACCGAACTCAGCGATGGGGGGGAGGATGGTATTCGGACCTCGATTCGCAAAACGGTGTCCAAAATCATCGGCCCCTTTGCCAAGCCCGATCTCATACTCTTGGTCAGCGGACTGCCCAAAACTCGTTCCGGCAAGATCATGCGTCGCATTCTGCGTAAGGTGGCGGCGGGGGAGACCGAGGACTTCGGTGATACCAGCACCCTGCTGGATCCGGCCATTGTCGACGAAATCGTCGAAGCCGCAACCCGAACCGCTGGCGGGTGATTGCCAGCCTGAAGGGACATGAAAAGGAGCTTTCTTTTCATCCAACTTGAGGTGACTTCCCTGTCGTTATCGCCCCAGCGCTACCGATCAACGTCGTCGATCAGGATCTGCGGTAAGGCGTAACGCCTTTCCTCCGGCCAATCGGCGGTTGGATCGGGCACCGCCCAAGGCGCTTGGTGATAGGCGTCAATGGCCCGGGCCATGGCCTCATCGATATGCCAAAAGGTCTTTGCGCGATTGCCCTGATATTTTTGATAGGGAGCGGCCGGGGCCGAGGGGTTCTTAATATCAGCATCGGTAAGCCAGCCTTCGGAGGCCTGAACCGGGTGCAGGCGGACAGGTTCTTCCGCAGACTCCACCGCAATCTGACGGGACCTCACCGCGCTACGAATAAACTGGGCGAGAAGTGCGGAGAGCTCATTATCCCAATTGGTATGATTGCCGCCCCGATGAACGACTAAAGACATGGCATTGTCGGGATTGCGGGTTCGGCGTTCAATTTTCTGAGCCCGGATCAGCACCCATTGGGTCTGATTTTGGCGGCTCGAATCTGTTTCATGCAAACTCAACTCCGAGCGCAGGCCACCCCGCAAGTCTCCCCCGGCTGGACCAAATTCCTCAAATTCACCATTGATGGAGAGCAAGGGGATTCCCGCCAGGGAAAGGGAATCATCGGGGATATGATCCTGGAAATTTCCGCTTTTGAGGTGGATCACGCCCCAAACCCGTTCCGGATTCCAATAAGCCACATTCCGCGCAAAAATGCCTCCGGTTGAATGGCCCATGGTGAGCCAGGGGACCAACTTCAATTCCGGGTGTCCGCTAACCTGGGCTGCCTGATCCAAGGCGGCTAACAAACGTTCCCCGGCGTCGGAACGATGGTAGTCAAAGGTCCCGCTCAAGTGCGGCTGAATGAACAGAATCGCCATTCCGGCATCTGCGCAAGCTTCACGAATGAGTGGATCCCGAACCAGTCTTCTTTCCAGGTTGATTTGTCCGGCCAGAAGAATTCCCCGGACCGATTCAAGCCCTTCCGGGATCCAGAGATGGGCCACTGCCGGGTCCCGTGGTTCCCCCCGGCGGTTGTCGGCCAGGGGAACCGCAAAGGTGTGGTCCCAGGAACCACCCGCTACCGGATTGGGGGCTTCTTCTGCCTGGACAAAACTTCCACCGGAAAAGGTCAGCAGAATAAAGAAGAGGAAACGGGGCATCTGGGATAAAGACCTCATGTGATCCGCAATGTTGCGAACAAAACGCCCATTTCATGGGCGGGTAAGATTGGAAAGCGAATAATGATCATTGGCCCATGCAGGTTTCGAAATGGGCTGGACGGCGTTCTCCAACGGAGAATCTCTCGCCCAAGCGGAGACAACTTTCGATGTCTTCGTGACAACCGACAAGAATCTTCGCTAACACTAGGTTTTAGCAATGCGTAAAATCGCGGTTTTTGTTTTACCTACGACACCGTGGCCGGCCCTAAAATAGCACGCTTTTACAATTGGCGAGGGCATTGTTTCCTGGTCAGCGGGAGACTATGTTGAATGGTTACTACCAGATTCCCCGTGGGCTAAAACGCCTGGAGACGGTCAAAGGCGTCAGTTTACCTGTAGGGACACTTCGGCGGTGGCGGTTTTGCCGGTGTCTTCGGTCCAGGTTAGGGTCAAATCCTGGGAACGCTCTGGCTGAATTCCAAAGAATAGCCGGGGATTGGCGGAAAGGGAGCGGTGAAAGGTGGCTTCAAGAAGGATGTCTTCACCGTTGGCCACGGTCATGGTCTCGATGATGTTTTGCGGGATGGTTCGGCCACGGTGCTCGCGTAGGCCGGTCTCCATGGGGTGATTGATGAGGGTCCGGACTTCCCCGGTTTCTCCGGAGCGGAGGGGGGCCGGGCCACGGGCGCGGGCTTGCATGATATTGGAGTCCTGGCCGCCTCCTTGCGAGAGACAGCCGCTGACCGTTACGCGGACTTCCTGGGCCTCGCCAAACCATTCGTTGTGGTTGTTGCGGGCCAGCACGATGACCTGCTGACTTTCGTTCAGACGGATTCTGGTGTTGAAACGAACGGTGCCGAGTTGGGGGCTCAGGCGAAGATCCAAAACCTCCGGACTGGGGTTGCGGGCGGCAAAAACGTAAACTTTTTCAATAAACCGATCTGTCTTCATGGGATGGTCGATCTCGACACCGAGATTCACACTGGAGCCGTCCTGGGTCACTCCCGGGAGATCGAGGCTGATGGTGCCGGTGGCGACCTCGGCCCCCTGCAGGATCTCACGACTTTCGGCCAGACGGTTCCAGGGTTGGCGGTCCGCCGGGAGCGACAGGGCGGAAAAACTAAAGAGAAGGGAAATGATCAGAAATCGCATAAGAGTACTAAAGTGAAAACGGGCCAAAGGGCAAGTTTCAGGGGTCACGGGTCCAAAGGGGACCACGCAAAGCCAGGAAAGCTCCCAAAAGAATCCCCGCCACTGCGAGAAAGGAGGAAAGAGCAAGGGTTCCCAAGCCGGTCAGCCCTTGTCCGACCGAGCAACCCAGGGCCAAGGCCCCCCCGATCCCCATGAGGAGCCCGCCGCCGATGGAGCGGAGGGTTTCACCGGGGGTTTTGTAGCCCCGCAGCTCGAAACTGCGGGTGGCCAGCGAGGTGATGAGAGAGCCGACCAGAACGCCGCCCACTACGGTGATCCCGAAGGAGGCGCTGATCCCGCTGGATTGCAGGAGATATTCCAAACTGTTGGTGATGGGGGCGACAAAGGTCAGACTTTCCACGCGAACCGGATCCCAATCATCGGCCCCCAGAACGCTGGTTACATACCACCCTGAAGGAATGACTACGCCAATCGCTCCCGCTCCGGCGATTTGCCAGGGGTGCCGGCGCAGTTTCATGGGTCCGAGGGCGGCCCAAATCAGCAGCGCGGCCAGCGTAAGGGAGGGCAGTAGCCAGGAAAGTACACCGGGCAAACCGGTGGCGGCCAAATATTCGGGGAGGGCAGGGGGAAAGGTTTCCAGTGTAATGCTGGTTTTTTCGGTAAAATTTAAACGACCCTGGGCCAACGGGCCGGTAAGCGCCATGCCGGCTCCAATGGCCAGCGATACCAGGACCACAAAGGAGCGCACATTGCCGTCGCCCAGCAGGACCAGCGCGCGGGAACCGCAGCCGCGGGCCAAAATCATTCCGTAGCCGAAAAAGATTCCTCCCAGGGGGATGAGCATCCATGAAAAGGTGGGCTGGTAGTAGAGGGATTCACGGAGGTCTATGCGCCCTGTGCCGGCCAGAAACTGGGTCACCAGAAGAACGACCCCCAGAGCAAATAAAACCGCCGCGGCCCGGCGGGGATCGTTTTCCCGCCACCATTCCCGCAGACCACCGGAGATACAAAACTCCAAGCGCTGCGCGAGGGCGCCAAAAAGCACCCCGAGAAGAGCGCCGCCCCAGAGAACTGTGCGGAGGTGTTCGCCGTCGTCCATGGTGATCAGTGCGGGAGGGCTCAGTTGGTTTAACTTTGGGGTTTGGTTCCCCAAGTGTCCTGCGCGATGCCGGCGTACCAGGCGGCGGCGTAACGGGCTTCCTGACGACGAAAGGTGGGATCCACTTCCAGGGGGCTCACCCCGCCGGAGCCGGGCACCTCACGGAGTTCGCCGTCGTGAACTTCAAAGACATTGGCCACCGTAATGCCGTAGTCCGGGGCGATCACGCTGTAACAGGTATTGGCCCAGGTGCCGGGCATCGGATCCTCGCCGCGCAGGTCGGCCACGATGGCCCGGGCGGTGACTTTAGCCTGGTTATTGGCCACAAAGCCGGACTTGGGCATCGGCGCGGCTTGGGTCGCATCGCCGATCACATAGATGTGCTCGTGTTTCTGCGAGCGAAAGGTTTCCGGCTCGATGGGGACCCATCCGCTTTCGTCGGTAACCCCGGCGCGGTCAGCGATGAAGCCGGCCTTCTGCGGGGGAACGACATTCAGGACATCGGCCTTGTGGATGGTCCCGAACTCGGTTTCTACTTCGAGCTTGTCGGCATCGACGCGGATGACCTTGCCATCATTGGAAAGGCCGACCCATTCGATCATATCACCGTAATTTTCCTTCCAGCCCTGCATAAACAGCCCTTGTTTGGAAAAATTATCCTTGGCGTCGAGGAGTAGAATCTTGGCCTTGGGTTTGTGCTCGCGACAGTAGTTGGCCACCATGCTTACCCGTTCATAGGGTCCGGGAGGGCAGCGGTAGGGGTTTTCCGGAGCGACCAAAATAAAGGTCCCGTTTTCCGGCATGGCTTCGAGCTGTTCCTTCAGCAAATGCGTCTGCGGACCCGCTTGCCAGGCGTGGGGGGCTTTTTGCGCAGCTTCGCGGTCATAGCCTTCGAGAGCGCCCCAGCGAATATCGATGCCCGGAGAGAGAATCAGGCGGTCCCATTTGACCTCGGTGCCGTCTTCCAGTTTGAGCCGGTGGCCTTCGGGGTCGACATCGGCGGCCTTTTGATGGATTACGGTGACGCCGTATTTATCCCGCAGTTCGTCGTAGCCGTGGCCGAGGGAGTTGAATTCGCGCAGGCCGCCAAGGTAGAGATTGGTGAAGGGGCAGGTGTAGTAGCGTTTTTGTGGCTCAATAAGCGTGACCTCGAGTTTCGGGTCAGCAATTTTCAGGTATTTGGCGGCGGTGGCTCCACCAAAGCCGCCACCCACCACGACCACGCGGCCGACGGAGTTCTTGCGCCCTGCAGGACTGGCGATGGAAGCTCCACAGGCGGAGAGAAACGCGCTTGCGCCGAAGGTGGAGAAAAGTTTTAAGGCATCACGCCGGGAGATGGATTTTGGTGATTTCATGGCAAATTACTCCTCGGTAGCAGAAAGGGTGGCGAAATGAGCGGCAACGGCCCGCAGTTCCTCTTCGGTGTAGCCTTTGGCGATGCGGGGCATCACGGTGGCGTTGGGAATGCTATCGTTGCGGTAGGCGATGAGCAAAGCCGATAAAACCGGTTCCGGCTTGCCGGCCAGGGAAGGGATTTCCGAATGAAAACGACCATCGGTGCCATGGCAGGCCGCGCAGGACTGGGCAATGGCCTTGGCCCGCTTTTCCAGGGAAACGCCTTGGTCGGCGGGAGATGGCTTCCAGTGCGGCGCCGTCCACGCGGTCACGAAGACCGCCACGAAAAGAAAAAATATCAGGAATCTAGGCATGGTTTTTAATCTTTATTTCATTGGTAATGATTTAATATTAAAAACCGGTTTCGTTCACTGGTCAAGTCTTCGGTTTCGTTTTTAGGTTACTGAAAATTCCTGGAATACGTAAGGTGTTGCGGTGGACCCGGTGGGATTCACTGAGCGAAGAGGTTGATTCCTTTTAGCCCGAACAGGGGTGCGGCGGCGAGGAAATGCCGGTCGTTTGAGTAAACCTCCTGAAAACCATGTTCGGCGGCACAGGCAAGGTGAAGGGCGTCCGCAGTGCGGAGGAACGTGTTCGCGGGAGCGTCTTTCAAGATGAGATCGAGATGGGATAGAGTGGAATCCGACAGGGTCAGCCATTCGAAGGCGGAAGCGGACTGGTCGTGATAAAACTGACTGCGCAACACTTGATAGCTTTCGGTATTCAGTCGCCCTTCCCGCAAGGCACGGTGGAAGGTGCAGAGCAGCTCCGCCTGCGCGTGCCAGGCGGCGGCAATGGGCTGCGTTTTTGCGAGGTCCCGGACGGCAGAGGATCCCGGTTCATCCAAGTAGAGGCGGACCAGGTAGGAGGTATCAAAAAAAATCATAGCGGCCGATCATTGCGGTCCTCGGAAATAAGTTCGGTGATGTCCCGGTCGTCTGGCTTCGGACGAAATGCTCCGGCGGCCTGAAGGCGTGAAAACTCCGGCAGAGGCTGACGGTTGGCCCATGGGGAAGGGGGTTGGGCTATTTGATTGGCTTGGGGGCTCAACTCCTTTTCCAGGGAGGTGAGGACGACTTGTTTAAGAGTTTGGCCTTTTTCAACAGCGCGAATTTTCGCCTTTTTGTAAAGCGGCGCGGGTATATCAATGGTCGTTTTCATGATTTAATGATACGGAAATCCGTTTTTATGTCAATCCTTCTCTGGTTGTGGTCATTTGAGGGTGCGTCACTTGACTATTGACGGCTGCTTTGTCTGTCGGGCTGTATTCTTAAGGAGCGCAAGGACATTCCTGTCCTTGGAGTTTTCCGTAAGCCCAACACCGATCGAATTCCTTCCTGCACTCGCTACGCGAGGCGTTGTGCTGGGGGGCTCCTTTTTCGTGGATTTTCATCCACGGCTATCCTCTTGCCG
>JAIUMY010000065.1 GCA_022565335.1 Opitutales bacterium | reverse complement strand
TGGTCAGAATGCCTGTCCCGATACTTCGGGAAGGTCGAGGGTTCGAGTCCCTCCGATGGGTCGGAGCAGGCTTTCCGGATCGCACTGAAGCCCAATCACTTACAAGTGGTTGGGCTTTTTTGTTTTGAGAAGGTTTTGGGTCTGGGGACCCCTTTCCGTAGTTCAGTTGGTTAGAACGCCTGTCCCGATACTTCGGGAAGGTCGGGGGTTCGAGTCCCTCCGATGGGTCGGAGCAAGCTTTCCGGATCGCACTGAAGCCCAATCACTTACGATTCAGTGGACTTAGAGACAGGATGGATAGACCTAAATTACAATTATTGCTACTTTGCGATTTATATGTCTTTATCCTCAAAATACACTTATAAGATACCATCATCTTTTATTTTAGCCTTTAAAATTTTCTTCTTAGAAGGTTTAGCTTGATGTATTTCACTTACATCCTCAAGAGTTCATCGAATAATCGTTACTATATCGGCTACTCGAGCGATCTTGATGAACGACTCCAAAAACATAATGCCGGTTACTCCAAAGCAACGAAAAGCGGCGTGCCATGGAATATTGTTTGGAGCCATAGTTTTGACTCTAAGTCTGATGCAATTAAGCTCGAAAAGTGGCTCAAAAAGATGAAAAGCGCTGAATTTTTAGATAAAGTTATTCGTGGAGAAATCGATATCTCAAAGGCACTTCGCTAGTTCAGTTGGTTAGAACGCCTGTCCCGATACTTCGGGAAGGTCGAGGGTTCGAGTCCCTCCGATGGGTCGGAGCAGGCTTTCCGGATCGCACTGAAGCCCAATCACTTACAAGTGGTTGGGCTTTTTTGTTTTGAGGAGGTTTTGGGAAGCTCCTTTTTTTAGGGCACGTTAACGGGACCTTAACGGGGCGTTAATGGGACGTAAATCGATAAAGTACCCCCCGGCTTGCCTGCTCAGCCAAACATACCCCCTGCCTGCATTTTTGGGAAGACTGAGCTCTCCAAAATAAAAAAGATGCGGCTTCCAACGGCGTCAGTCTCAGCTATTGCTGATTTCCGATAGCGGCAATCCCTGTCTGATGACCTCCCCCATCGGCAAGCTTAAACATACCTGCTACTGTTTACTCCCTCCACCCCGCTGAGCGTTTGAAGCTACCCATTAAAAAGGCTGCAACAGAAGCTGTTCTTGAGCATCTGCCTGAAATCATCAGAAAATCCACTCACAAAGAGGTTCTAACGAAAGAGGAACTGATGAAACTGACCGGTTGGAGCAGCCGGTCAATACAAAACCTTCGGGATACCAGACAGATCCCTTTTAGTCAGCACGGAAAAAAGATTTTGTACCCATACGATGGAATATTAGAGTTCATGAAGAAAAATCATATCAAACCCCGGTACTAAAGCACGAGGCTCTGGCCGCCAATAACTGCACTACTTGCTTGCCCGAAAACGCTCCGATTTGGTTATTTTGGGATGTAACAAAAACCTTCCACCGCAATTTTGCTTATTCTGCCACCCAGCCGGTTTTCAGGCGGAACCACATCCCTTACACCTACATGAAGATTATCCACATCCTGAGCGACTTTTTGTATTCTATTTTCCCGGAAGTGCCTAAGGGCGATCAGCACGCCCTCCTTGATGCCGTCAAACAGTACTACACCCTCGGTGATCAGGTGCCGACGGTCAGCATAGACGGGGATGCGGTTGTGGTTGAGCTTTCGGTGCCAGCGCAGCTTGGGGAGAAGGTGAAGTTTAAGCGGGCCGTTTCTTTTTGTGAGCTTGGGGATTACGATGCAGCCCGGCCGCTGCTCGAAGAGCTGATTGCCGCTTCACCGGCTGAATCAGAATATTATCGGGTGCTCGGTCAGCTTTATTTTGACCAAGGGGATTTCGATGCGGCTATGGATCAGCTGATCGAGTCGCTGCGCTGGAATCCCAAAAATGTGAGCGCCCTTATTATGATGGGCAACCTGTTTGCCAGAGCAAAAAAAGATATTGATACCGCACTCACTTTCTATCGGCAAGTGCTTCAGGAGAAGCCCGATGACCACATCGCCCTTTATAACATCGGCGCTAATCTGTTGCAGTCCGGGCGCGCTGAGGAAGCCGAAGCCTGTTTTGAGCAGGCCCTCGCAGCCAATCCGGATTACCCGAACACCCATTACGGACTCGGTCAGGTACACCATGCTCGCGGGGAGTACCAAAAAGCTTTTGAGCGGGCCTGCAAATGCATGGCGCTTAACCCCCGCAGGGATGAGCTGTTCCGCAAGAGCCTCAGCATGGTGATGAAAAGCGCACAGGCGGTTCAGCGTAGCGTTGACGGTAAGGACCTGGTTAGCGGACTTTCAGAAACGCTCAGCAGCCGGACCGGTGTGGAAATCCGCCTTGAGACCGATCAGAACCTGGTGACACCCGCCAAGATTGAGTTTGCCGAAAACTACAGCCGGAATTACCACCTCGTGAAATACCGGCCCAACTATGCCGCTGTTGACCATCTGATTTTGCACGAGCTGATGCACCTTGAGCTCGTTCAGGATGCGCAGCAGGCCGGAAATAATATGCTGTTTACGACCAGCCATCACGCCAGGCAGTTTAACCGGGACTACCGGAAAGACGCCCTGAAGCTTTCCAGGCTTGGGATGCCGGATGATTCGGTTGCCAAATTTATGAGAGATATGTTTGAGGGCCTGAACGCACAGGTATTCAACACGCCCGTAGATCTGTTTATCGAAGACCTCATCTACAACCGCTACGAAGCGTTTCGTCCGCTGCAGTTTCTCTCGCTGTACACCCTCACTCAGGACTCCATCAAGGCCACAACCGGCAGCAATACGGAATCAGCCATTCCCCCGAAAATCCTTTCGCTGTCCAAAACCTACAGCCTGGTGAACACCCTTCACCTGAAGGCCCTCTTTGGGGTTGATTTCATTCCGGACTTCCGGGCGACCCGCTCGGAGCTGCTTCGGGCGCAGCAGATGTATGATGAATTTCTGGAGTACCGTGAGGATAAGCAGCCCGGTGAAGAATACGAGCTGATTCAGCACTGGGCCGAAGACCTCGGGCTCAATGCCTACTTTGAGCTGGTATCCGAAACAGACTACCGCGGCACCGAAACCGCTGATACCATACTGGACAGCATCGAAGCCGATCCCTACGGCCTGCATACCGAAGACCCCGAAAAAGAGCGGGAAATGAAGGCCTTCTTTGCAAAACATGCAAGCGGGGAGATCAACACCGCTGTGGCCATGTATATGGTCGGGGCGATCAAATACCTGAGCAGGCTCCCCAAAGAAAAGGTGAAGGAACTCGCCTTCGAAATCGCGCATGTCGGCATCGCGGGAATTGATCCGGCCAAAGACGGCTACCGCATCCCTTCCATCAAAGGCAGCAGCTTTACCGGTTACCAAACCCTGGCCTGGTACTACGTAAGCTGGGCCATCGCCCTCCCTGAAATGCTCGGCAAGCTACAAATGCCCTTTGCGCAGGAATACCGGCTGGCAGGGGAGCTGCTTGGGGGGAAAGAGTGAGGGGAGTAAATGACCACCCGAAGGTTTGGTGGGGTGGTTATTATTTAGTTATTGAGTTTGGTGAGGTATATTCAGATTATTCGAGAAGCATTTATTAAATTTTGACAGCAGCAACCCAAGTTATTGTATATGTTATCAATAATTCGCACTATATATTTACATAAACATCTGATTTGGTGTGTAAAGGGAATGTTTGTTTCAAAATTGTCGCGTAGTGTATAAAAAACAGCTGGACGGTAGAGCACATTTGTTTATTGACCACCTAAAGCCAAACGCTATAATACCAAAAGAGCTTATCCATACCTACCCCTACCAAACAGAATGATAATTAAAATACCCATTTAGTGAGATATTCAATTTTTATCCTTAGTTTTGTCAATCATAAACAAGCTCAAGAATGAACCGAATAAAAGACGTTTTAGAAAAGAAAGGAATTAAACAGAAATGGTTGGCTGACCAATTAGGGAAGAGTTACAATATGGTTAACTCTTACGCTCAAAACAGACGACAACTAAGTTTAGAGGACTTATACAAGATTGCTGAAATCCTCGATGTTGAAGTCAAAGAATTATTAATTGAAAGAAAAGCATAATAATGGAAAACAATACCAAAAATATATTTGAGAATGGAGCAACCTGGCTTCGAGGCGATTTCCATTTGCACACTAAAGCTGATGATGAATTTGATCGTTCTGGTTTTGTTGATGATGGTGATTTTTATATGAAATATATTCAGCGATTAAAAGAACAAAACATCAGGTTAGGAGTCATTACCAACCATAATAAGTTCGACAAAGCTGAATTTGTGGCATTAAAGAAAAATGCAAGAAAAGAATCCATTGGTCTATTTGCAGGGGTAGAATTCTCTCTCAAAGAAGGTATTCATATTTTAATTGTTTTTGACGACAATTGGTATCAAGGGGATAGTGATGATATAAATAAGTTTTTGGATACTGCGTTCTATGGAATTAGAAATTATAACAAACCACCTTATCCTAATTCAAACTTTAGCCTGAAAGAAGCTGTAGAGGCCTTGGATAAAATTAGCTATGATTACTTTATTGTTTTGGCACATGTTGATGACATAAATGGCTTGAACAAAGAGTTACGAGGACGAACTTTAGAGGATTTTGTCAAGCAAGAATCATTTAATAAGGTTTTGGCTGTTCAAAAAAGTGCCAATCTTGAAAACTATAAGCGCTTATGCGGTTGGCTGAATAGAAAACAGTCAATAGCATGTGTTGAAGGTTCTGACCATGCTCATGGAGGAATAGCGGCTATTGGTGAGGGAAAAAGAACCTACATCAAAATGGGGGACTTCAATTTTGAGGCACTGACTTATGCTCTGACTGATAGTGATTTTAGAATTTCACCGAAAAACAAGCCTGAAATTAAAAACTCCTACATCAAATCAATATCTTTTGAAGGAGGATTATTAGAAGGAACTAAAATTGATTTTTCTCCCGAATTAAACAACCTTATAGGTATCAGAGGAAGCGGAAAATCTTCTGTGCTTGAAATATTGCGATATATTTTAGGGATTCCTCTTTCTCCCATAGCCGTTGACCCAAAGTATAAAGACGGTTTAATTGAAAATGTATTAAGAAGTGGGGGTAAGTCAATCGTTACGGTCGTAAACAAGCACAAAGAAGAATATAGGATAGAAAAAATATATGGGCAGAAAGAGGACATTTATAAAGAAGGAATTCTTCAAACAGGAATTTCTATTGATGCCATTTTTGATTATCCCGTCTATTTCGGTCAAAAGGACTTATCTAATAAAGATGCTGACTTTGAAGCAGATTTGATTCAGCGATTAATTGGAACTCGATTAAAAGGTATTCAAAATAAAATTGAACAAAAGAAAAGGGAAGTTGGAAATATTATCTCAGAAATCAAAAAACTCAGAAACTTAAAGGAGCTAAAAAAAGAAACTGATACACTTATTCAAAATGCAAAACATCAGCTTGAATTCTTTAAGAAGAAAGGAGTTGAAGAAAAGCTAAAGCAACAAACTTTATTTGATTCTGATATTGCCAAACTATCGCAAACGGATTCAACAATCAGAAGTTATTTGCATGAGTTAGCTTCTATAGTTTCAAATCACGAATATTTCTTTCAGCAGGACATTTCTGCTTCTGAAGTAAACAGGGAGCTTTTTGAAGCGGCAAAAGCTTTGATGGTCGAATTGAAAACCGAATTTGAAAAGCTTAAAGGCATTCAGAAAAATTCGATTCAAATTCAATTAAGGTTTAAGGAAGTAATCTCAAAAATCAATGCCAAAAAAGAAGGTTTAAAGGAGGAGTTTGCCAAGATTAAAAGAGAAGTTAATACTGATTCTATTAACCCTGATAACTTTCTGAATCTAAACAGGCAAATTGAAACTGCTGTTTTAAAATTAAGAGAGATAGAAAAGTCTGAAAAGAAAAGAAGCGATTTACAGGCTAATTTGTTAGAGAGACTTGCGGAACTGGATAACCTTTGGCTTGAGGAATATAAACTACTGAAAAAGGAAGTTGACAGAATCAATATAGCAGAAAGTAAACTTTTTATTGATGTGCTTTTCAAAGACAGGCGAGATAAGTTTATTGATAAGATGAAACAATATTTCAGAGGGTCAGGTATCCGTGAAACAGCATATCAGGAAATAGAATCTACCTATAAAGACTTCATTCAGATTTACCGAGACAGCAGCAAATTGAATAATATCCTGAATGAAAATCAATTTGTTGATTTCAAAAGAAGGTTCTCGGAAAATCTTGAAGATTTACTTACGTTTAAAGTTGAGAATAAAATCATTATTCAATACAACGGGAAGTCTTTGGATAAACATTCTTTAGGGCAAAGAGCATCTGCATTAATTCTATTCTTGTTGGCTCAAAAGGAAAATGATGTATTGATTATAGACCAGCCCGAAGATGATTTGGATAATCAGACCATTTATGATGAGGTTATAAAGGAACTAAAGAAAATAAAGGGGAATATGCAGTTCATCTTTGCCACACACAATGCTAACATCCCCGTTCTTGGTGACAGTGAAAAAGTTGTTTCTTGCAGTTATGATGAAAAGAAAATCACAGTCCACTCAGGTACTATTGATAATCATCAAACACAACGGTATATAGTTGACATAATGGAAGGAGGAGACGAAGCATTTAACCGTAGGAAAAACATTTACAGCATTTGGAACATTGAAAAAATAAAATCAAAATGAACGCAATAGAACTACTGGACATAATCAGTACAGGTGAAACAAGCAAGGTTCAGTTTAAAGAAGAACTTCCTCATCGTGATAGCGTTGCACAAGAGATTGTTGCAATGTCAAATTCATTAGGTGGAGTTATGCTCATAGGTATTAAGGATATAACTGGAAAAATTACAGGCTTAACATCAGAACAAATTGAAGAATACGATAGGGTGGTTTCACAAGTAGCAGACAACCTAAAACCACCTGTTTATTTAGCAACTGAAGTTTTAAAAATTGAACAAGGAGAATCTTCAAAAAATGTGCTTATTGTTCACATAAAAGAAGGAATAAATAAGCCCTATAAAACTGTAAGAGGGGAAATATATGTAAAACAAGGCTCGAATAAACGTCTATTAACTGACAATGCTGAAATCATGCGGCTGTTTCAACACAGTGGGAATTTACTTGCTGATGAAATGGAGGTACACGGAACCTCTATTGAGGATATTGATCAAAAGAGATTTTCTGATTATTTCAAAAAAGAGTTTGAAAAGTCTTATGAAGAGAAAGGTCTTACATTCGAACAGGCACTTCGAGCAAAAAGAGTTTTACGGAATAATCAGTTAACGCTGGCAGGATTATTATTTTTTGGTTCAGACCCTCAATCTGTTAAACCAGCATTTACAATTAAAGCTGTTTCCTATTTCGGGAATGATTTAGAAGGAAATCAATACAGAAGTAAGCCTAAAGATTTGAGAGGAACAATTCCTGAACTATTCAATAGGGGAATTGATTTTCTAAAAAACAACTTAGATTTCATTCAGGCTAGTGAAAGTTTCAATGCACAAGGAAAACTGGAAGTTTCGAGTATTGCACTTGAAGAACTTTTGCAGAACGCTTTAGTGCACAGGGATTATTTCAAAAATTCACCTATAAGGCTACTCATTTTTGATAACCGTATTGAGATAATCAGTCCGGGAAAGCTTCCGAATAGTTTAACCGTAGAAGATATTAAATATGGGAATCCTGTAATAAGAAACAACCAACTGGTTTCTTTTAGTACTCATACATTGCCATTTAGTGGATTAGGTTCGGGAGTTAAAAGGGCTTTAGCCGAACAGCCAAATATTGAATTTATTAATGAGATTGAAGGCGAACAATTCAAAGTCATAATTCCAAGACCAGAAAAGACTTAGAGGCTATTAATACCCTTAAAGTCTATGCCCAACAGACACGCACATTGCCAAGCCGCACAAGCCTACGCTATAGCCAAGCTTGGCGGCAGCGTGTGTCTGTCCAACCGCACGGCTAAAACTACCAAAAAGCGGGCAGACAAAAAAAACACCGAATCGATAACAGCGTGTATGTGGCAATAGCGGGTGCAGCGATAAATCGAAGGTCTCTGCTTCTAAAAAAATTTTGTGATAAACGGACAGTAAAGTGTTTCTAAACCGCTACTTCTCATACACGTGGATATTCCGGTCCATACTGCCCCCCCCGCCTGCCAGTAAAGCGCACCGAAAATCAACAAAAGCCCTAAACCCAAACATCCCCACATCTTTTTCCCCAAACAAGGCGAAAATAATTAGCAATTAAATTCAGATAGGGTATCTTTTAGGGTTAATTAATAACTTAATTTCAATTGGTTTGGCAAGTTTAATAATTACAGTGTGTTAGTTACATACGGGCTCCGGCCTGAAAACAATCTTACGGATTTTTTGAAAACGATCTTACAGCCGCATGAATAAAAAAGACATTCTCGATAAAATTAAAAGCCTCGACGGGCTCAGTAATGAGGAGCGGGCCTACCTCATTAATCTTGTAAACACCAAAAAGAAGTACGGGCTGGTTTGGGAGGACAAGCCGGAGCAGGTAGAAGAGGATTTGCGCACCAGGCTCCCGGTTCTGAAAGAGGTCAAAGAACGGGCCATCATTAACGACACCGAATCCGAAAAGCACCCCAATCATATAATTATTGAAGGCGATAACCTGCATGCTTTAACGGCGCTCAGTTTTACCCATGAAGGAAAAATAGATGTCATTTATATAGACCCGCCGTATAATACAGGGAATAAAGATTTTATATATAATGATAACTATGTTGATAAGGATGACAGCTATCGTCATTCTAAATGGCTTTCATTTATGAATAGACGTCTCAAAGTTGCTAATAAGCTGCTGTCCGATAGTGGTGTCATTTTTATCTCTATAGATGACAACGAACAGGCACAGCTTAAATTATTGTGTGATGATATTTTTGGCGAGAATAAGCTGGTTGGAATAGTCACAGTCGCTAAAGGTACAACTACCGGACAAGATGCAAAGAGCTTCGGATCAAGCTGTGATTATTTGTTGGTTTATGCAAATAATCAATTTAAGCTTGGAAAATTTGAGATGAGTGAAAAAGATGTGAAACGCTTTAGTAGGTCAGATGAGAAAGGAGCTTATTCTATATTGCAATGGAGAAAAACAGGTAATAATGATCGTAGAGAAGATAGACCTAACTTATATTATGGAGTTGTTTCTCCTAATGGCCAGGAGGTGTACCCAATTGGACCGACAGGATACGAAAGTCGATGGCGTGGAAGTAAAAAATCATTTTTAGAGTATGAAAAAGACAATATGGTAGAGTGGGTCGTATCTTCTGGAGAATGGAAACCTTACCTTAAATATTATCTCGAAGGAAGAGGAAAAGCACCATCTAATTTGTGGATTGATATAGAGGGAAACAAAAAAGCAACAATAGAACTTAAAGAGATATTCAAAAATAACTTATTTAATAACCCCAAACCGACTGATTTAATAGATAAGTGTCTGCAAATAGCAATAAATAAAGATTCTTTAATTCTAGATTTTTTTGCAGGTTCAGGAACGACTATGCACGCTGTAATAAAGAGAAACTTAACTGATAGCGGTTCAAGAAAAGTAATACTAGTAACAAACAATGAAAATAATATTGCCGAAGAAATTACATACGAACGTAACAAAAGAGTCATTCGGGGCTACAAGAATAGCAAAGGGCAAAAAGTTGAAGGTCTCAAAAACAACAATCTGCGCTACTACCAATGTGATTTTGTAGAGAGGACACCAACCCTAAACAACAAACGCGAGCTTACCCAATTGGCTACGGAGCTGCTTTGTATTAAGGAAGATTGTTACCACCCCGTAAGCCATCACCTGTCTTTTTCAGATAAAGAAGCACAAATTTATACCAACGGAAAGGGCAAGTATCTGGTAGCCATCTATTACTCAAGAAATCAGATAGCCGTACAGGAACAGCTCATTGAATGGGTACAGGCTGTAACGGATGCTACGGAGAAAATCCGCTTGTATGGCTTCAGCCCCGAGAAAGAAACCTTAGCTGAAGAGTTTGCAGCAGTGGAAGACAAAATTGAGGCGGTGGCCTTACCGGAAGCCATATACAATGCCTATCTCGCTACCTTTAAAACGATTAAGGTAGATAAAAAAGACTATGCCTTAACCAAGGCCAGCGCAACCGAAACAGGTCCAAACAATTAGGCTATGTACGTACTCTTAGATTTTCAGGAAGAAGCTGTTAGCGAGCTGCTGCACAAGACATTTAATGCTTTAGATGAACCGGCACGGCAAACGCCTGTTTTGCTGGAAGCGCCAACGGGTTCCGGTAAAACCGTTATGATGGCAGCCCTGCTTGAGCGTTTGGTTGATGAGCTGAACCTGCGGCCCGGCTTTGACGGCAACGCGGCTTTTATTTGGTTCGCCCCCAATACGCTGCACATACAAAGCTACCATGCGCTACAGTACTTGTATGACGACAGCAAAAAGCTCAACTGCCTCAACTTAGATAATCTGGGAACCGATCCGGTACTTAACCCCAGAGATCTGCTGTTCGTGAACTGGAGCAGCGTTAGCTCCGCAAAAAATATCTGGCGCAAAGACAACGAAACCAATACCAATCTTGAAGCCTTAATTGAGAACACAAGGCTGAATGATACCAGGATTATTCTGATAATCGATGAAGCCCACTTAAGTGCATTCAGCGGCCCCCAGGCCATTGCCGTGCGCAGATTAATTGATGCCGATGTAGAAATTATGGTAACCGCTACGGCTCAGAACATCAGGCGGCCACGTTTTTCCGTGTACGTGCCCCGTAAAAAAGTAGTTGAGCAGGAGCTTATTAAAAAGGGTATCAGGCTGAATATTGGTCTCGACCCTGAACAGCAAAACGGCGAAAATGTACACATACATTTACTGCGCAAAGCTTTCGCTAAAAAGCAGGAGCTTCAGAAACTATACGCGGAAGAGCTTGGAGAAGGGCACATAAACCCCTTACTGCTTATTCAGCTCCCTTCAGAAAATGCCAGCTTAAGCAAAGAGGATAAAAGCATCCGGGATACGCTTGTCAGCTTGTTGAGTAACGAATTCAATATCTCAGCCCAAAACGGACGCTTGGCAGTATGGCTTTCGGGTGAAAAAGACAAAGACGGTCTGGAAGAGCCAAACGCCCTGCAGGATGTACTCATCTTTAAACAGGCCGTAGCTCAGGGCTGGGACTGCCCCCGGGCTACTGTGCTTGTAAGCTACCGGACTATACAAAGCGAGGCTTTTGGCATCCAAACCGTTGGCCGCATACTCCGCATGCCGCACCGCAGGCATTATAAGCGGGATGATTTGAACTATGGGTATGTGTATACCAATATTGAAACGACGAGCATCAAGTTTGTTCCAAGCGATGCCGACTTTATCAACTTCCAATTAGCCAAAAGGCGCGAGGATTGCGGCTGGGTATTCGACAGCCTGAATACGGCTGAAATAATAAACGACAGAGCTACAAAAGGCCTGTTAACTTCTGCATTTCAGAATCATTTCTTCACGCTTATGGAGGGGCACTATGGCATTTCGCAGCTGCCAGATATTGACTTCTTTACCCCGGCAGAAGAAGCAGATTTGAACCGGCAGAAAGCGGCCAACAGATTAGCTATGGAGCAAAAATTTTGGGTGTTTGATATTGACGACCATCAGATTCCCATACCTGTAGATATTGAAGCCGATCCCTATTATGTAAACACCATTAAAGTGGATGCGCAGCACACACGGCAGTTTGCAATTACGCAGAGCCAGTTCAGCACCATGTTCGACCGTTTCTGCTTCGATAACATAACCAGATTAAACCGCTCGAAGAGCTGGAGAAAGCTCAGAGATATTCTGCTGTTTTTTGCTGAATACTACCTTGGTATTTTTGAAGATGAAGCAAAGCGGCTTTTCCTGTTCCCAAACAATAAAAGGCTGCTTGAAGAACATATCGTTCTGGCCCTCGAACGCTTTGAACAGTGGCAAAAAGCTAAGGGCAACGAAAACAGAAGGGTTGAATATGCTTCGTGGCAAGTGCCCGAATTCCGGTACTATAACGAGAATTACCGAATGAGGGTAACGCAAAGCCATGCCCTGGAGCCTTATTTTGAATTTAACCGGTCAAGCAGCCCTGAAAAGCGGTTCAAAGACCTGCTGGAAGCAAACAGGCAGCATATAGACTGGTGGTATAAAAACGGCGACTCCGGTAAAGAGCACTTTTCAATACCCTACACAAAACTGGCTGATGCTGGTACAAAAAGAGAAAGCCTTTTTTTTGTTGATTTTGTAATCAGGTTTAAATCAGGGCAAATTGGTTTATTCGATACCAAAACCAAACGCTCTGACCCTGATGCGCCCGGCAAGCATAACGCCTTGTTAGACTATTGCGACAACGAAAATGCAGCTAACCCCCGAAGGCATCTTTTCGGGGGAGTCATTATTGAGGAACCTCATGAGTCGGATCACTGGCGGTTTTGCCGCAACAGAATTACGGATACCAACGATTTAACAGGCTGGGAATTTTTCAGCCCTTCTGAACTTAACCGGAAAGAAAATGAGTAGAAAAGGCCTTGATTCACTGTTCGTGCACTACGGCATACGCAAAGACGATATGCACACTATTGAGCAGCTCTGCGAGAAGTATGAGATTGACCCTGACTGGGTTAAAGAAAACCTGCTGAAGAGCTACCATGAAAAGAAAATCCGGAATGAAGAGCTCGATGAAAAAGCGCTCAAGAAAGTTCTGGAAAAAGCACTCCAAAAAATATAGCTGCCATGCTGATCAAACGGATTAGAGCCAAAAATTTCAAAACCTACCTTCATCTTGACCTTGATCTGGTCACCGATCCGGATAAGCCCATCGTGCTTATTGGCGGTGAAAACGGAGGCGGAAAAACAACCTTCTTCGATGCGATTTACGGAGCGCTGTATGGCTTGCAGCTAACTACCGAGCGGCAGTTTAAGGAGCTGCTGAATGCAGGTGCTTTGGGCGAAACAGAGGAAAAAATTGAGCTTGAGCTGTTCTTTTCCGGAAGGGTACTGAATCAGGAGCAGTCGTATGTGCTCACAAGGGCGTACATCCTCAACCCCGCAAAGAAACCTGTAGAAAGCGTAAAGCTGAACATGAACGGCACCATATTTCAGTACGGCACGGCAACCCCGCCCGCACAGAAGGCCGAGCAGGAGGCGCAGGTCAATAAAATCATCAAAGGAAACCTGCCGGAAGAACTAAGCCGGTATTTCCTCTTTGATGCGATGGAGGCCGGCAACCTGCTCAAAGAAGACCGCCTGAACCGGGTGATTCGTGAGAACATCGAAAACGTAATGGGGTTCAACCGTTACCTGTCCATCGCAAAAGCAGCGGAATCACTTACCCAGGATTACACCGCACAGCTGCTTGATATCGAAAAGGAGAAACGGGAATACGTTAACCTTGTTGAGGAAAAGAAAAAGGAAACCCAGCGCCTGGCAGAGATCACCGAGCAGTACCGCAAAGCGCTGGATTATTCCCTGTCAAACAAAGCGCTGTACGACAAGCTCAAAGCAGGCCTTGATGAGGAGTCCACGATCAACAGCAAAATAAAACAGCTCGAAGAAGAATTAAAACGGGTAGAGCTGGAAGAAAAGCAGTACAAAGAAGAAGCAAACGACTTCCTGAAGAATTTCGAGCTGCACGTATCCCTGCCCAAGTTAGCTAAGGAACTTCATAATGATATTTCCCTAATCCTGAGTGAGCGCAGGGAATCGGATGCGCATGATTTGTCTCATTTCACAAAAAGCAGTCTGGAAGAAGTTCTTGCGAAGGCGATAAACCTGCTGCATGAAAAAGGCTATCAGCTCAAAGACATTTCTGTAAGCGAACTCGCACAGGATGTGCTGAACAGCATGGATCAGGAGCAAACCACCTCAAAGTACGGCTACTTTACCGCGCAGGAGGTAAACGCCCTGGAGACCTTAGCCAGTGGCAACTATCATAACCCCTACCATTCCCTATCCTACAGAAAGCAGGCCTTAGAACAGGAAATTGCCGGATGTTTAGAATTTGAAAAACAGATTGAAGAGTTAAAATCACAGGTTTCAGGAAGTGATTACTCGCTCGTAAAGTCTTATGAAGAGAATGAAGCTGCCATTAAAGACCTTCAGATTAAGATTAAAGAGAAGGAAGCAGCTATCAGGAAAATTGAAAGCCGTATTCAGGAATTCGATATTCCGGCCACTGAAGAGCCTAACCCCAAGTTTGAAGCGCTTAAAAAATTACAGCCCCTTTTTGAGGAGATTGCAAACACACTGCTCAGAAAGAAGAAGGATAAGATAGAACAAAAGATGATGATTGACCTGAACGCCAATCTTGCAGCCTATCAGGATGTAATCAGCCGGGTTGAGCTGTCAGAGGATTTAAGGGATCTGAATTTTAGCATCTATCATAAATCAGGCAACGAAATCTATCTGAGTCAGCTCAACACTGCTTCCACCCAGGTGGTGGTGCAGGTGCTTTTGAAAGCACTGCGTGAATTTGGGGACTATGACCCGCCGGTTATGATAGATACGGTAATGGGCGTTTTGGATGAAAGAAGCAGAAGCACTTTACTCGAAAACTATTTCCCGGAGCTTTCTCACCAAACCATACTGCTCAGTTCCGACAGTGAGGTGAGGCCGGGTACCGACCTAAAGAAAATCGAGCCGTTTATTTCAAAGGCCTACACGCTCATCAGAGACAAAGAGCTGCAAAAGACAGATGTGGTTGAAGGATATTTCGGAAATCAAATTAAATCTTAATCATGGAAGAAGTAGCAATTCATAATCTCAGACAAAGTGAAGGTCTGCTAAGCGCACTACAGCCGCTTAAACAAAAAATTGAAAAGCGCTTAAACCTTTCTGAGTACAGGAAAGATGCGAAGCCCATTTCACTCAACAACAACCTGTTACAGCGCATATCTTTAGCTGCGGGGCTGTCCCTTAATCATAAGCGAAATTGGGCTGAAATTGAACAAGTAAGTCTTGACAGCCTCAGAATTCACGAGACTACCTTTTCCAGATTCAGTTTACAGCATCTTTGGTCAGGCCTCATAAAATACCGTTACAATCATCTTGAAATAGACTGGTCTGTAGCGGCCAACAGGAGCCGTGTCATCAATTTTGAAATGCTGAAAGGCCTTGAATATTTAATGGATGACGATAATCTGGATGAGTGGCTGGCGATTACTACCAAGAAGGGCAAAGAGTCATTTGGCAAAATTCCGCTGCTCGATTTAAACATCGGCACCTATCAGGATGACATTCCGGCAACCCTCAACCTGAACGGCAGAGAGATCCCCAATACCCAAATCCTGATTGCAGGCTCCACGGGTTCAGGTAAATCAAACCTGCTTGCCGTATTGATGCGTGAAATGCGTTCGCTAACCGTAGAAACGGCCTACCCTGTAAACTTCCTGTTCTTTGATTATAAAGGTGAATTTTCTGATCCGGAAAACCGCTCATGGTTCTCCCATTTTGAAATTGACGACTCGGCCATTCTTGATCCGATTAAAGCGCCCCTTCCGTTTTCACCCTTCAAAAACTTTGTGGGCAAAACGCAGAACGAAATAAACCTGTACGCCACAGAACTCGCCAACGCTATTGTTTCAATCGACAATGCAAGAATGAGCGCCAACATGAGCAACAGGCTTTCAGAGGCCGTAATTGCTGCTTACAGAACTACCAAAAACAAGGCGATTTCCTTTCAGATTATCCTGAACGAATACGTGCAGCTTCAGCCTGAAAAAGACAGGGCAAAAGACGACAGTATCAAATCTGTGCTGAAGCAGCTGATCCGTAATAACCTGTTTGCCAGCGAAGATAAAATCGACCTGATCAAAAACAGTTTTGTGGTAAAGATGGACGGGTACCCCAAAGACGGCCCCCTTGCTAAAGCCATCGTGTATTTCATTATTTCAAAACTCAACACCATCTATGAGTCGCTGCCCAAACAGGCCGTTTCTGAAGAGTGCGTAGAAATCCGGCATTTTACCATCATCGATGAAGCCCACTACATGCTCGACTTCGACAACAAGCCCCTCCGTGACCTGATTGCCGTTGGCCGAAACAAGGGCCTGAGCATCATCCTTGCCACCCAAAACATGGATAGCTACAAGTCTGCTTACTTTGACTTTTACGCAAATGCCCAGTACCCCTTAATTATGAAGCAGCAGTCAATTACGGATTCCATCATCAAAGATCTGTTTGGCGTATCAGGCATCGAATTTCAGGAAATAAAGGAATCCATAGCAGGCCTGGCCTTAGGCGAACTCATCCTGAAAGACTCCAACTCCATCGCCCTCGGCATGGGCAAGAAGTTTAAAAAGATTAAGGTTTCGAGGTTTATATAGGGGGGGGATGCTTCCTGAATTGAAAGATTGCCGGGCAGAAGTGTTGCCGGGCGGTGATGCCGACCATAAAACTGTAATAGAGCAGCTGGCCAACAAAGATAATCTGTTTCGGGAAGCACGGCAGCACAAGCCCGCAGGAAATATACAGCAGAATATGTTTGGAGAAGGCTAATGAAAGAATACCGGCATCATACATCCGTCGTCTGAGAGCATAGCTTCAACCACAAACGGGAAGTACTACATCCGCATAAACGACAGCTGC
>JAIUMY010000064.1 GCA_022565335.1 Opitutales bacterium | reverse complement strand
TATGCAGGTGAGAGACTGACAGCGGGCGGGGGCGGTGGGTCTGCGTATTCATCCTTGGTCAGGAGTGTTCCGGGAAGGGGCACGAGGCCCCCGCCCGATGCAGAAGTGGACCTTAGTCTCACATTAGGAGCGCCGTGCTTTAGCCGGCGAAAAGGGGGAGTCAAAGACAAACCTCGTAAAACCGCGTAAACGCGGGACTCCAACCTAACGCGATTCGAACCTTTCATACATTTCGTTGGAGTCCCGGATTCATCCGGTCCCCTTCCAAAACACCGCCAGCGTCCGTAGCTCCCACCGCAGTCGGGCTGATTTCGTGTCGTCCTCCATCCTTGTACTGCGCGGTGTCTTGGAGATCGAAGGCGAAGAAGGAAGCTTGAAGAGCGACGGATGGAATCCCCCGAGCGATGCCGCTGTAACCCTACGAAAACCGGGCGCTAAAGCACCCCGGCTACGGGAAAAGTCACCACCAGAAGTAGAACAGGCTTCCAGACTGTTTTCCCGTTCCCCCATCACCGCCAGGATGGCGGTGCTACCTCTAGCAGCTTCCAACCGGTTTCCACTAACTTTTCATAATTCTTAATCCCTCCACCACTTCCTACATTTTCGTAGGATTCCGCCCTACATCCTTCGCCGATGTCGGAAAAGGCTCTCTTCTTTTTTCGGAAATTCTCTCCCAAATTTCCCTGAAGTTTCTTTTTCGTTTTTCTAATAATTGCCCTTCAACAACTTGCAAACACAGAAAAAAAGTTGGCACGGTCCCTGTTTACCCAGATGGCGTTCACCAGAACATATTTAAACCTAAACCAAGGAAACTACTATGGTCACCACAATGGAAAAAACGGCTGAAAAAGCCACCGAAAAGAAAATGCGCAAAATCGCCATCTATGGAAAAGGCGGTATTGGAAAATCAACGACAACCCAGAACACGGTTGCCGCTCTCGCTGAACAGGGCAACCGGATAATGGTTGTCGGCTGCGATCCGAAGGCAGACTCCACCCGGCTGCTTCTGGGTGGTCTCGCCCAACGTTCCGTTCTCGATACCCTCCGCGAGGAAGGAGAGGACGTTGAACTGGAAGATATCCGCACCGGCGGTTTCTGCGACAGCATGTGTGTCGAATCCGGCGGTCCCGAGCCCGGAGTCGGTTGCGCCGGTCGGGGTATCATCACCTCCATCAATATGCTGGAGCAACTCGGAGCCTACGAAAAGGAAGAAAACCTGGATTATGTTTTCTACGATGTTCTCGGGGATGTGGTCTGCGGCGGTTTTGCCATGCCCATCCGTGAGGGAAAGGCTGAAGAGATTTATATTGTCTGCTCCGGTGAAATGATGGCGATGTATGCCGCCAACAACATTGCCAAGGGGATTCTCAAGTTTGCCCAAACCGGGGTTGTCCGGCTCGGAGGGTTGATCTGCAACAGTCGGAATTGTGACCGGGAATCCGAGATGATCGAAGAATTTGCCCGCCGCCTGGGCACTAAGATGATTCATTTCGTCCCCCGCGACAACGATGTCCAACGGGCTGAAATCAACCGGAAGACGGTCATCGACTGGAATCCCGATTGCCCACAGGCCGAGGAGTATCGGGAACTGGCCCGCAAAATCGACGAAAACGAAATGCGCGTTATTCCAACCCCGATGGAAATCGAGGAACTGGAAGGCCTGCTCATGGAATTTGGCTTGTTCAAGTAAGGAGACCCGGGACGGTCGGTTCTTGCCATGACCGGCCGTCCCACCCCATCCACCATCCGTCAATCTCTACCTATTTTTTATCATGTCTGAAGAAACTCATCCCTCTCCCTCCGCCCACGTGCCACCCACGGGTGCCGAAGCACGGGAAAAATTGCTGGAAAACTACCCGAAGAAAACGCTTCGGAAACGCAGCAAACAAATGCTGGTGAATGAAACACCGGAAACGCCCGCCCAGATCGGGGCCAACAGTCGAACCGTACCCGGGATCATCACCCAGCGCGGTTGTTCCTACGCGGGTTGTAAAGGGGTGGTCATCGGACCCATTTACGACATTCTTCACATCACCCACGGCCCTATCGGCTGCGGATACTACAGTTGGCTCTCCCGCCGGAACAAAACCCGGATCCGGGAAGACAACGAAACCAACTACCTGCAGTATTCCATGTCCACCGACATGCAGGAAAACCATATCGTCTTCGGCGGCGAAAAACAATTGGCCCAAGCCATTGAGGAAGCCTACGAAGAATTCAAACCAAAGGCCATCTCCGTGTATGCCACCTGCCCGGTTGGTTTGATCGGCGATGATATTCACTCGGTTTGCGCCGAGGCGAAAAAGAAACTCGGGATCAACGTATTTGGATTTTCCTGCGAGGGCTACAAGGGCGTCAGCCAATCGGCTGGTCACCACATCGCTAACAACGGGGTTTTCAAAAACATGATTGGTTTGGATGATACCGAACAGGACTATCCCTATACCATCAACGTCCTCGGTGAATATAATATCGGCGGGGATGCCTGGGAAATTGACCGCGTCCTCAATCTCTGCGGCATCAAAGTTATCGGCACCCTTTCCGGGGGGGTGAGTTATGACGAAATCTGCAACTGCCACCAAGCCAATCTGAATGTGGTCATGTGCCACCGTTCGATCAATTATATGGCCGAAATGATGGAAACCAAATTCGGGATTCCCTGGTTTAAGGTAAACTTCATCGGGCTGGAAGGGACCAAGAAATCCCTCCGGAAAATCGCCCAATACTTCGGCGACAAGACTCTCATCGATCGCGTCGAGGAAGTGATTGCCGCCGAAATGGCCGAGGTTCGCCCGGTTCTGGAGGACGTCAAGCCCCGGACCTCCGGCAAAAAGGCAGCCCTCTTTGTTGGCGGCAGCCGGGCCCACCATTACCAGGACCTCTTCACCGACATGGATATGGAAGTCTTCGCGGCCGGATACGAATTCGCCCACCGGGACGATTATGAGGGCCGGGATGTTTTGCCGAACATCAAGGTCGATGCCGACACTCGCAACATCGAGGATCTCACTATCGAACAGGACGAGACCCGGTTCAATTTGCGCCAGACGGTCGACCGGAAGAAATCATTGGAAGATTCCGGATTCGAATTCAGTGACTACGAGGGGATGATGCGCCAAATGAAAAAGGACACCCTGGTCATCGACGACATCTCCCACCATGAGCTGGAAAAGCTGATCGAGATGTATAAACCCGACATCATCGGCTCGGGGGTCAAGGACAAGTATGTCATCGAGAAAATGGGCATTCCCTGCAAACAGCTGCACTCCTACGACTACGGCGGCCCTTACGCGGGCTTTAAGGGAGCGATCAACTTCTACGAGGAAATTGACCGCATGACCTCCTCCAAAGTCTGGCAGCTCAACCGCGCCCCCTGGGACGAGGAACCGGTCGCCAAGGAAGAACCAGCGGCGGTCAGCGCCTAATCATTCATCACCACTCAATTGGTCACACTAGAAAGGACATTATCATGTTAGAAGGAACAACAGCAGAAATCCGGGAACGCAAGGCTTTGCGGGTGAATCCGGTCAAAACCTGCCAACCCATCGGGGCGATGTATGCCGCCCTCGGAGTCAACGGCTGTATGCCGCACTCCCACGGATCCCAAGGCTGCTGCGCGTATCACCGCAGCCACCTCACCCGCCACTACAAGGAGCCGGTGGTCGCCACCACCAGCTCCTTTACCGAGGGGGCTTCGGTCTTCGGAGGTATGTCGAATCTGACCACCGCCATCGAGAATATCTTCTCCATATATGAACCGGAAATTGTTGCGGTCCATACCACCTGCCTTTCGGAGGTGATCGGGGACGATATTCCGACGATTATCAAAAAGGCCGCCGAGGCGGGGAAGATCCCGGAAGGGAAGACGGTCATCCACGCCAACACCCCGAGCTTTGTGGGTAGCCATATTACCGGATTCGCCAACCAATGCGAGGCCTTCGTCAAATATCTGGCCGAACCACGCCAGGGAGAAGAACCCAGGAAAATGATCAATATTTTCCCCGGCTTTGTCGATCCGGCAGATATGAGAGAGATCCGACGCCTCGCCGACGATCTGGGAATTGAGTATTTGATGGTTCCCGATGCCTCCGATGTTCTCGACAGCGCCTACGACGGTAAATACCAAATGTATCCGGATGGCGGAACACCCGTTGCGGGCCTGAAGATGATGGGGGAAAATCAACTCAGCGTAGGCCTCGGCCCCCTGGCCAGCGAGCCGGCTCTCAAAACGATCGCCAAAAAATGCGAACAACCCACCGAACTCCTGGAGTTGCCGATCGGCGTCTCCGCAACCGATGCCTTCGTTAACTCACTGCGTTTGGCGGCGGGGGTCAAAGTCCCGACAGAAATGGTCCGCGAACGGGGTCGGTTGATCGATATGATCAGCGATATGTCGCAATACCTGCACAAGAAAAAGGTCGCCCTCTTCGGGGATCCCGATCACCTCACCAGTATGACCCGCTTCCTGGTCGAAATCGGCATGGAGCCCGCCATCGTAATCGCCGGGCACCCCGGAAAAAAGTGGGAGAAAAAGATTCGCGAAATCGCTCCCGGAGCCGAGGTCCGGGCCTCCAGTGATATGCATTACCTGCACCAGTGGATCAAAAATCATCCGGTGGATCTATTGATCGGCAATAGCTATGGTAAATTGGTGGCCAAAGCCGAGGACATTCCTTTCGTCCGCTTCGGCTTCCCGATCCTCGATCGGGTGGGTCACCGGGCCTTTTCCATCGTCGGGTATCGCGGGGCGATGCGTCTCATCGAGAAGATGACCGACACCCTCTTCGACCATACCGACCGGCTCTGCCCGGACGAAGACCTGGAACTCATTCAATAAAAACCGCGCGCCGGGGGAGCCTTCCTCCCCCGGCACCAACCTCCTCCTTACAACAAACTTATGAAAGACCCGATTTTCCAATCTCTGAACGACCAGGCCAATCACGAACTCTTCGCGGCCCATTCGTACCTCGCCATGGCGCTGTGGTGCAAAGACCGCGACTTTAACGGCTATGCCGATTTTTTCTGGCAACAAAGCGCCGAGGAAAAAGAACATGCGGACAAGTTTCAAAAGCATTTGCTGGACCGCTCCAAATTGCCACTGCCGGGTCCTTTGGAAGCGCCCCGCACCGAATTTACCACCCTCATTGATGTGGCCCGCCATGCCCTCGTTCTGGAAGAGACCAACAGTTGTAAAATCCAGGCTTGCTACGCCCTTTCGGTGGCCGAACAAGACTATGCCTCCCTGCCCCTTTTGCTCTGGTTTATCAATGAGCAAGTCGAGGAGGAAGACTGGGCGCATACCATGATCACTCTGACCGCCCGGGCCGAATGCGCCGGGGCCATCTACAATCTCGACCGTCATATTGTCAAAGAACTGACCAGCGGCGACTAGGCGCCTTTTGCTCCTCATGACTTCCCACGATATCCAGGTATTACAGGACCGCGAAAAACAGGTGTGGACCAAGGGCTTGTCCAAGGACTTTACCTGTGATCGCCGCAGCACCGCGGGGGCGGTTACCCAGCGGGCCTGCGCTTTTTGTGGTTCGCGGGTGGTCCTGTACCCCATCGCCGATGCCCTGCATATCGTCCACGGACCGATCGGTTGCGCGGCCTACAACTGGGATATCCGGGGAGCTCAATCCTCCGGTTCCCAACTCCACCGCAACTCCTTTTCCACCGACCTGGCGGAAAAAGAAGTGGTCTTCGGGGGAGAAAAGAAGCTGGAGAAATCCTTGCTGGAACTGATTACCTTTTACCGCCCCAAGGCGGCGTTTGTGTATTCCACCTGTATTGTTGGTTTGATTGGGGACGATGTGGAGGCCATCTGCCGGACGGTCAGTAAGACGACCGGTATTGATGTCCTTCCCGTCGACTCCCCGGGTTTCAAGGGAACCAAGAAAACCGGATACCAGGCGGCCTGTGAAGCGGCCTACCGCCTCGTCGGTACGGGCTCTACCGAGGGCATAAAAAAACACAGCGTTAATCTCCTGGGAGAATTCAACATCGCCGGAGAGGCGTGGATGATCCGGGAATACTTCGAACGCATGGGCATTGAGGTCGTGTCCACCATAACCGGAGACGGTCGGGTCGACGATCTGCGGCGATGCCATGGGGCCAGCCTCAATCTGGTGCAATGCAGCGGTTCGATGCCCCACCTGGCGCGACTTCTCGAGAAAAACCACGGCATCCCCATGAAACGGGTTTCCTTTTTCGGCTTCGAAGACACCGCCCAGGCCCTCTACGATGCCGCGGAGTTTTTCGAGGATCCCGAACTCATGGAACGGGCGCAGAAACTGGTGCGCGAGGAAATCGCCAAATACGCCCCGCAGGTGAAAAAATTTCGCCGTGGGCTGAAAGGGAAAAAAGCCGCCCTCTATGTGGGCGGGGCCTTCAAGGCCTTTTCCCTGGTCCTGGCGCTACGCTCCCTCGGGATGAAAACCGTCCTGGCCGGTACCCAAACGGGAAGCGCCGAGGACTACGAACAGTTGCGGGAGATCTGCGACGATGGAACGGTTATTGTCGACGATTCCAACCCCCTCGAATTGGCCAAATTCGTTCTCGAAAAGGATGTCGACCTCTTTATCGGCGGAGTCAAGGAACGGCCCATCGCGTATAAGCTGGGGGTCGCCTTTTGTGATCATAATCACGAACGCAAAATCCCCCTCGCCGGTTTTGCCGGTATGGTCAATTTTGCCGAAGAGGTGGCCCAGAGTGTTCTCAGTCCGGTCTGGAAATTCGTTCCCCGGCGCAATTCATCCGATCAACTTGGGCCGGAACCGACCAGCGTGAAAGGAGTTTCCTCATGAACCGTCAAACCATCGCTCCCGATTACCGTACCGCCGCCGGCCTGTGTCCCCAGGGCGAAGCCCCGGAAATCGCCACCCGCAATGCCTGCAAGGTTTGCAGCCCTCTCGGGGCGGCCATGGTTTTTAAGGGCATTCGGGGATGCCTCCCGTTCCTGCACGGCAGCCAGGGATGCGCCACCTACATTCGCCGGTACCTGATTAGCCACTTCCGCGAACCGGTCGATATCGCCTCCTCCAGCTTCACCGAGGACGATGCCATTTTCGGCGGCGCCAAAAATTTCACCGCCGGATTGCTCAACGTGCAACAGCAATACCAACCGGAACTCATCGGGGTGGCCACCACCTGCCTTTCGGAAACGATCGGGGAAAATATGCTGGGAATGATCCAGGCGTATAAAAAGGAACAACAACCCGGAGACGCCCCCCTCATTCATGTTTCCACCCCCGCTTACAACGGGACCCATTCCGACGGTTTCGCCACCGCCGTGCAAGAAGTCATCCGCGCCCTCGTTCCGGCTTCCGCCGAAACCCGCGCGAACCGGGTCAATATTCTGCCGGCCATGATGTCCTGCGCCGACCTGCGTCACCTGCGGGAGATGGCGGCAGCCTTTGACCTCGAGGCCACCCTCCTGCCCGACTACAGCGACACCCTCGAAGGCACCGGCTGGGACCAATACCACCGGATGTCCCCCGGCGGCACCTCGGTGGAGGAAATTTCCCAAATGGGAGAAGCCGCCGGAACCCTCGAACTGGGACACCTCCGGGCCGAAAAACGCACCTCCGCTTCGGGCGATCTGCAAGAACGCAGCGGCGTTCCCCGCCACGCCCTGGGTTGGCCCATGGGAATTCGTCTGACCGACGAATTTGTGACCTCCCTCGCCACCTGCGCCAACAAAGTCATGCCTGATTCCCTGCGCCGGGCCCGGGGCCGGGTAGTGGACGCCTACGTGGACGGCCATAAATACCTTTCCGGACGAACCGCCGCGGTCTACGGCGAGCCGGACCTGGTGGTGGCTCTGGCCGCCTTCCTCAGTGAGGTCGGCATCCGCCCCATCCTTTGTGCCACCGGCGCCAAGGTGCGTGACTGGCAAAAACTTGTCACCTCACAGGTGGAGGGCAATACCGAAGACATTCAAGCCCTTCAGGGAGTCGATCACGCGCGGGTTTCCCAATGTTGCCGGGACCACAAACCGGACCTTTTGGTCGGCTCCAGCAAAGGCTACCCGCTGGCCCGCGAGCTGGAAATCCCCCTCCTCCGACTGGGCTTTCCCATCCATGACCGCTTCGGCGCACAGCGCCAATTGACGGTAGGCTACGAAGGGACCCTCTCTCTTTTTGACCAACTCGTAAATATCTTCCTCGACGAAAAACAAGAAACCTCCCTAACCGGAAACAGCTACCAATGAAAACTGAAAATTCTTCTCCTCCCGATCCACAAAGCGTCAACCTTGACAACCACCCGTGCTTCAACCGCGATGCCTGTTCCTCCTTCGGCCGCATCCACCTGCCGGTGGCCCCCAAGTGCAACATCCAATGCAATTATTGCAACCGGGATTTCGACTGTGTCAATGAGAGCCGCCCCGGAGTCACCTCCACCATTCTCTCCCCCGGCCAGGCATTGGTCTACCTGGAAGAGGTCATGCTCCGCCGCAACGACATCGCCGTCGTCGGCATTGCCGGCCCGGGAGATCCCTTCGCCAATGCCGAGGAAACGATGGAAACCTTTCGCCTGGTACGCGCCCGTTTCCCCCGCATGATCCTTTGCCTGTCCACCAACGGCCTCGGTCTCACGGAGGAGTATGTTCGTCAACTGGCCGCTCTTCAGGTCAGCCATGTTACCATTACCATGAACGGAGTGGATCCCGAAATCGCCGGAAAAGTATACGCCTGGGCACGCCACGAGAAACAGATTTTCCGCAACCGCAAGGCGGGTGAGCTGATGATCGAAAAACAGCTTCAGGCCATACGTTGGATCAAGGAACACGGGATGATCGCCAAAGTGAACTCTATTCTCGTGCCCGGAATCAACGACGAGCATTTACCGGAGATCGCCCGCACGGTATCCGAATTGGGAGCCGATATCATGAATTCCATCCCTTTGCTCCCCACCCATGACACGGTCTTTGAAAATCTCCCCGAACCCGATGCCAAGATGCGCTTCGCGGTGCGTTACCGTTGCGGAGAATACATGAGCCAGATGACCCACTGTGCCCGCTGCCGCGCCGATGCGGTGGGCAAATTGAGTGAGTCGATGGATGACGAAATCCAACAATTGATGACTCAATGTTCCCGTCTGCCCCTGAACCCAAGAGAGGAACGTCCCTATGTGGCCGTCGGTACCCGGGAAGGAATGCTGGTCAACCAACATCTCGGCGAAGTGACCGAATTCACTATCTTTGCCATCGATCCCGAGGATCCGGAGGAGTTCGTCGAGGTTGACAAACGCCCGGCCCCGCCCCCGGGCGGACGCGATGACCGCTGGACTAATCTGGCGCGTTCCCTCGGGGATTGCCGGGCGGTTATGGTCAGCGCGGCTGGAATGTCCCCATCCCAGGCCCTCCGGGAGGAAGGTCTGCAAATCGTCGAGATGGAAGGCCTGATTGAGGCCGGCTTGTCCCATGTCTTCCACGGCGAACCACTACCTCCCACCCTGCGGCGCTCCTTTGGCGGCTGCGGCAAAGGAGTCACCTGCGGCGGCGACGGAACAGGCTGCGGCTAAACCCTAGCGCAAACCAGTAAATCAAGAAACACATCAACACATACCATGCCTGTCACCACCTCTCACTCTTCCTCCACGAGCCAACCTTTTTTCAAGGTTTACGCGATCGACAATGAGCGTATCGCCCGCCACCAGCGGAATCACCCTCCGCTGGAGAAAAAAACCACCTCTTTTCCGGAATCCTCCGAAAAAACCAAACCTTATTCTTCAACCAAAATCGCATCATGAACAAACCCGAACACCACCTTTTTATCTGCGGCAGTGCCCGCGCCAACGGCGAACTCAAGGGCACTTGCTGCAACAAGAATTCCATCGACCTCCTGAGCTATGCCCAGGGTGAGATTCAAGACCGCATGCTGGATACCGTAGAGGTTGCCATGACCGGTTGCCTGAACATCTGTGCCCGCGGACCCGTAGTGATCGATTACCCCTCCGGCCGCTTCTATGAGAAGGCCGATGAGGAGCTCATCGACGAACTCCTCGATGCCATTGAGGAGGGCGAGGTTTTGGAACGCAACCTTATCGAAAGCTAAGCTATGCCTGAGTCGTATCCATATTTATTGGACAGCACCCTCCGAGACGGTGAACAAGCCGCTGGGGTGGCTTTCAATACGCGCACCCGGGCCGATATTGCCCGGGCGCTGGCCGATCTGGGGATTCCCGAATTGGAAATCGGCATCCCGGCGATGGGTCCGGACGAGGTCCAGAGTCTCCGCCAAATCGTCCGCATGGGCCTTCCCACCCGTCTTCTCACCTGGGGACGGGCTTCCCGCGAGGACCTTGAAGCGGCCGCCCGCACAGGATCGGCCGGGGTTCACTTTTCCCTTCCGGCCAGTCCCTTGCACCAACGTATCTGGAAATGGAGTGAATCCCGGGTATTGGAAACCATCGGCCAACTGGCCCCCTTTTGCCGCGACAACTTTTGTTATTTCAGCATTGGTGCCCAGGATGCCTCCCGTGCGGAAGCCCCCTTCCTGCGGGAATTTATCCACCATGCTGAGGCTTGTGGTGCTCGTCGTGTCCGGATCGCCGATACAGTCGGCAAAATGAACCCCTTCACGGTAGCCGACCTCATGAATCTATTGCGGCCCGAGACCAATATGGAACTGGAATTCCACGGGCACAACGATCTGGGCCTCGCCGTCGCCAACAGCCTGGCCGCCTTACTGGCTGGGGCCGAAGTGGCCAGTGTTACGGTAAACGGACTGGGCGAGCGGGCCGGCAATGCCGCCCTGGAGGAATTGGTCATGGCCCTGCAACACAGTGCAGGCATCGACCTGAACTATTCGACCGCCGGACTTCAGGCCCTTTCCCAAAAGGTGGCCCAAGCCTCCGGCCAAACACTTCGTCCGCAGAAACCGATCTCCGGCAGCTCCGCCTTCCGGCACGAATCTGGTCTGCACTGCGCGGGCCAGCGACGCGATCCCCAAGCCTACCAACTCTTTGCCGCCAGTGAGGTTGGAAGGATGGAAGAGGAGTTCGTTCTCGGGCGGCATGCGGGAACCATTAACCTCCAGGAAGCCGCCGCCCGACTGGGACAGGACCTTACCAAAGACGAGGCCCGCAATCTTCTTTCCTACATGCGCGAACAGGTCGGAAAACTCGGGCGGTCGCTCAACGCCAACGAAATCGAGACCCTCTTCACCCAAAATCAAAAACCATCCTGACCATGAGCTTTTTTCTCTATCCAGCCAACGCGGAAAAAGAAGATCGTATCCGCATTACCTTAACCGGTAAAGACGGGCTTGTCGCCCGCTATCTCTCGCTTTTCAGTGAAGAGGAAACCCCATTTTCCTGGGGCCTTTGCGAAGAAGACCTACTGCGCGAACTGGGCCTTCCGGAAGCCGTCCCGGGCAGTCGAATCGTTCTCGAAATGAAGAGCGAAAAGGGAATTTCCGAACACCAGGTAATCGCCTTACGGGGACAGTCTGACGTCGACCACACCGAACTCGCCATTGTTTGCCGGGCCCTGGTCCCCGATAGCGGGGACCATCGCCAGGGCGAATGGGTCGAGGCCCTTGCCCTAACCGGCGGAACCACCGAAGGCCGTTACTTCTGGACCCGCCCCAAAATGGATATCGGGGCGACTATCCGGCGGCCCACAACCTCTTTGCAACCCTCCTGAAAACTCATTGCACCAACCATCCTAAACCACTACTCATCATGTCCTACGAACTCACTGTATTTTACGGAACCGAAACTGGAAATTCCCGCGGAATCGCCGAAAAAGTCCTCAAAAAAGGGAGCAAAAATGGCGTTGACGTTCATTTACGCGACCTCGCCGAGTGCACCCTCGACGATATGAAAGCGGTCTCGCATCCTATCCTAGTGGTTATTTCCACCTGGGATGACGGAGCCCCTCCGCCAAACGCTGTCCCGTTCTGCGAGGAACTTGCCGAAACCACCGAAGATCTTTCCGCCCTTCACTACACCGTCCTCGCTCTCGGAGATGAAGAATACCCGCTCTTTTGCGAATGCGGCAAACAAATCGACGAAAAATTGGCCGCCCAAGGGGCCGTGCGGGTGCTCGAGCGAAAAGATCTCGGAGCGGACTTCATGGTTAGTTACATGGGCTGGTCCAAGACTTTCTGGAAAACCATGGCGCGCGTTTACGGCGTTGCCGCCTGACTCCAATTTCCCGGGCGGCCGCTTCAGCGGCTGCCCGGACCTTTTCGCCAAGGACTTCTTTACCCATTTAAAAACCATCGTTTGGAGCTCCCGGCCCTACGCGAAACACCTGAACAGACCCAACTTTCCCTGCACCCTCCCCATTTCCCCAAAAACCACCACCTCTTCCTAATTCCAATTCCTTAATTTTCCATTCATCTCATGATTGCCAATTCTCCCAAACAACCCGCTCCGCCGACGCGGCGAATTCTGGATGCCAACGAAGCGGTCGCCTCGGTCGCGTACCGGATGAGCGAGTTGATTAGTATCTACCCGATCACGCCCTCCAGCCCGATGGCCGAAACCTGCGACGAACTGTCGGCCGCCCAAAAGCCCAATCTCTGGGGTTCTCCTCCTGAGGTTATGCAGATGCAAAGTGAGGCCGGGGTCGCCGGAGCGCTTCACGGAATGGCCATGGGAGGGACCTTGACCACGACCTTCACCGCTTCCCAAGGGTTGTTATTGATGATCCCCAATATGTATAAACTGGCAGGCGAGCTTACGCCCACCGTTTTTCATGTTACCGCCCGGGCGATCGCCACCAACGCCCTGTCGATTTTCGGAGACCACAGTGATGTCATGGCCTGCCGCCAGACCGGCTTCGCCATGCTCGCTTCCAATTCGGTCCAGGAAGCACAGGATCTCGCGGCTATCGCCCATGCCGCCTCCCTGCGCACCCGGCTGCCATTCCTTCACTTTTTCGATGGATTCCGGACCTCCCACGAAATCAACACTATCAGCGAATTACCGGACCGCATCCTCCAGCAATTGATCCCCGCGGGGGCCCTGGAAGCCTTTCGTCGCCGGGCTCTCACCCCCGACCAACCGACCGTCCGCGGCACCGCCCACAACCCCGACACCTATTTCCAATCGCGGGAAGCCGTCAATCCCTTCTACCGCGAAGCCCCGGCCATCGTCCAGGAGACGATGGATGATTTTGCCGAGGCGAGCGGCCGGTCGTATCACCTATTCGATTACTACGGCCACCCGGAGGCTACCGAGGTGTTGGTCATGATGGGCTCCGGGGTGGAAACCGCCGCCGAAACCGCCGCCCACTTGAACGCCTCCTCCGGAACCCGTTACGGGGTCGTAGCGGTGCGTCTCTATCGGCCCTTTCAGGCCAGTGCTTTTAACCGGACCCTTCCGGCAACCACCCGATCAGTCGCCGTTCTGGACCGCACCAAGGAGCCGGGCGCCCTGGGAGACCCCCTTTATCTGGATATCTGTATGGCTCTGCGCAAAGGCCGTCGCTGCCTCTCTCAGCCCCGTTCCATCGATCCCGACCTGGTCGGCGGACGCTACGGCATCGGCTCCAAGGAATTCACCCCGGCGATGGCCCGTGCCGTTTTTGAGCACCTGCAACAAGATCGTCCCGATGATCATTTTACCGTCGGGATTCGCGACGATGTCACCAACCGCTCCCTTCCGGTGGACCCCCACTATGTCCTCCCCGACCCCGGAACCCGCAGGGCCGTTTTCCACGGGTTGGGTTCCGACGGAACCGTAGGCGCCAATAAGAATACCATCAAAATCATCGGCCAGGCCACGGGTTTACACACTCAGGCTTACTTCGTTTACGACTCCAAAAAATCAGGCGGCCTGACCACGTCCCACCTGCGCTTTGGCCGGGATCCTATCCGGGCCCCGTATTTGATCGAGAAAGCCGATTTCCTGGCCCTCCATCAACCCCAGTTCCTTTCCCGCACCTCCCTTTTGGAAGGGTTGGCGGACGGGGGTACGCTCTTGCTCAACTCACCCCTTCCAGCCGATCAGGTGTTTGCTTCGCTCCCCCTGGCCTCCCGCCAAATCATCCGCGAACGCAAGGCCCGGGTATACGCCATCAATGCCAATGAGGTTGCCGCCAATGCCGGAATGGGCCGCCGCATCAATACCGTCCTGCAAGTATGCTTTTTCCAATTGAGTGGGTTGATGACCCCGGAGGACGCCATTGCCCGGATCAAGGAAGCGATCAGCAAAACCTACGGCCGCAAAGGCCCCGCTATTGTGGAGAAAAATCACGCCGCCGTGGATGCCACTCTCGCCCATCTCCAGGAAGTCCCCACTCCGGAGGAAATCCCGGCCGATATTCCCGCGGAAGCTCCGGCGTCTTCGGCGAAGGTGGAATTCAGTCACCGCATCGTTCGCGATTTGCTTGAGGGCCGGGGTGATCTTTTACCAGTCAGCGCGTTTCCCGTGGATGGCACCTGGGAGACCGGCACCGCCCGCCTGGAAAAACGCCGGATTGCCGCGCAAATTCCCATCTGGAATGCCGAGGATTGTACCCAATGCAATAAATGCAGCCTCTTTTGTCCACACGCCGCCATCCGACCCAAAAGTATCGACCCGAAGGATCTCGAAAACGCGCCGGAAAGTTTCACCACCATCGCCGACAGCAGTCCACAGGGTCGCGGAAAACGCTACCGTATGCAGATCTACCCTGAGGATTGCACCGGTTGTGAAGCCTGTGTGGCCCTTTGCCCAACTTCCCCGAAAACCGGGCGGCGGGCTTTGCAAACCGTTCCCGTAGAGGAGGTGCTGGAGGAAGAGAAAACGAACCTCGACTTCTTTGCCAATCTCCCCGTACCCGCTCCCGATGGCCGCAAATTAACCGCTCGTTCGGTCGCTATGCAGGAACCTCTCTTTGAGTTTTCCGGGGCTTGTGCCGGTTGCACGCAAACCCCTTATGTTCGCTTGCTGACCCAACTCTTCGGGGATCGCCTGCAAGTCGCCAATGCCACTGGTTGCTCCTCGATCTACGGTGGCAACCTCCCCACCACCCCCTATTGCTGCAATGACGAGGGGAAGGGTCCCGCCTGGGCCAATTCCCTTTTTGAAGACAATGCCGAATTCGGTCTCGGGTTGCACTTCGCCGCCCGTCGCCGCCGGGAAAATGCCCGGCAGCGGATGGCCCCCATAGCAGAAACCGGGGGCGAGGAAATTCGCGCCTTGCTCGCTACCGAGGACCCCCACGAAGCCCGGCGATTGGTCAAGCAATTGCGGGAACAGTCCTCCCTCAGTTCCTCCACCGATTCCATCCTGGCCACTGATCTCGACGATCTCATTCCCAAGAGTTCCTGGATCGTTGGCGGCGACGGTTGGGCCTATGATATTGGCTTCGGCGGACTCGATCACGTCCTCGCCAGTGGCGAGAACGTGAATATCCTCGTCATGGATACCGAGGTCTATTCCAACACCGGAGGGCAATCCAGCAAAGCTACCCCGATCGGCGCCCAAGCCAAGTTTGCCACCGCCGGCAAGGAACGTCCCAAGAAAGATCTGGGCCTCATCGCCCTTACCTACGGCAACGTCTATGTTGCGCAGATCGCCCTCGGGGCCAACGAGCAACAGACCCTCGAAGCCCTGCGGGAAGCAGAAGCCTATAACGGCCCCTCCCTCATCCTCGCCTACGGACCCTGTTTGGCTCATGGGATTGACCTCGCCAAAGGGCCGGCCCGGCAAAAGGCGGCCGTCGAAACGGGACACTGGCCCCTCTACCGATACCATCCCGAAGAGAAGGCCGCAGGACGACCCGGCCTGCGCCTGGACAGCTTTGCTCCCAGTAAGAGCCTGGGCTCATTCATGGAAGAGGAAAATCGTTTCCAGGTCCTGCGCCGCAGCAATCCGGCCGAAGCCGACCGCCTGGTTCAATTGGCCGAAGCCCACGCCCGCGAACGCTGGGAAAATCTCGAACGTCTCGCCTCCGTCGGAACCGAAGAGGAGGACGATGACGACGGCTGGGGTTGAGGTTCCGTTCACCGAATCGGCCATGGGGTGGAACCTTTGTGAGGTTCCCCCCTGGGTCATCGCCTCGGAAGCCTTCAACCGGAGGCCGCGGCCCCTCGAACTGGCCGGAGTCCGCAAAGCCGACCGGCGACTTTTCGACAAATTGGCGTCCTTGCCCGACCCCATCGACCGGGGGCGGGTTTTTCACGAATACCTGGAAGTCAAATTCTCCTTACACCAATGGACCGATTACCAGGGTTTGGCCCGGCGCTCCCTTCGAAACAGCTACCTGCGCTTTCTAAACGGATGGGCCCGGGATAGCAACGGGGTCGAAGGCGCCGTACTCAAAAGCTGGGTACAAAGCCGCTTTGGCGTCATCCCCACCTACCATCGGGGCGTTCTCGATCCCACCCTCAACGGAGAGGATCAACAGTTTGCGGTGGACCGCATGAGAGGCCGTCGGCGGACCAATGCCATCGACATGCAACTCGACCTTTTGTATACCTTTTGCCAGGAGGAGTTGCAGCGCCGCTGGCCCGACCGCGAGACCCTTGTTTTGTATCGGGGAACCAACGACCCCCAGGAACATCCCTGCCGACGGGTCATCGACCGCCGCCGTTGCTGTCTGCGGCTCAACAACCTCGTTTCCTTCACCACCAACCGCGAAACCGCCTGGGAATTCGGCTCCACGGTCTGGGAAGCCCGCATCGCCCACAGCAAAATCATTTTTTTCAGCGGCCTCCTCCCCTCCTCGCTCCTCCAGGGCGAATCCGAATACCTCGTCATCGGCGGCGACTACACCGTCCGCGAACTTCTCTACTGAGTCGAATTTGAACACGGAGACGGGAAACACTCCTACTCCCGTGAATGGTGACCATTACCCGGAATTCCCGCCCGAGCCTTCCCTCAACCTCCCTTAAGCCTGGGAAAAGGGGAGATCGGACCATGCGCAGCAAGGGTTCCGTTGCGGCGCGAAGGTAACCAACCCGCTCCCCCATTCCACTACTCCCCCACTCCACTACTCCACCACTGCCCTACTCCACCCCTCAACTACTCCACCACTCCCCTGCTACACAACTGCCCTACACAGCACAGTAACAGGGCCGACGAACTCC
>JAIUMY010000063.1 GCA_022565335.1 Opitutales bacterium | reverse complement strand
GGGGTGCCTGGACCTCCCCACCGCTTCGCGGTCCCCCCCTCCTGATCCAGGAGGGGAACTGGGTGGTGCGGCGGGCCTGCACCTGGCGGGAGCACGTCCACCAAGAATCCGCACCGCAGTCCGACCACTCGAGCTCGGAGAGACCCTCGCCCTCCCAGGGAGGCACCCGTTTCGCCGGGAGGGCGAAGGTCCCTCTGAGCTTTCGCGCGGTGACCGCCCAATCGTTGCCAAATGGCACCCGCTTGGTAGATGAACGTCCGACGAGAAAGTCGCAGCGCAACCCGACCACTCGAGCTCGGAGAGACCCTCGCCCTCCCAGGAAGGCACCCGTTCTGCCGTAGTCGGGCTGATTCATCGCCCGACCGATTCGGTCGGAAATTCACGAACATCCGAAGATCTCCCCCGACGTTGCCAATATTCCCCAAAACCGAAAGGTCATACCCGTCACGGATCGGGAGCTGAAGCACCCCGACTACGTAAACAGCCCACGGATCGGGTGATGAATCAGCCCGACTACGCAAACCGTCGGCTAAGGACCACCGGGCGCTTCTTCAAGGTTCGCACCTTCCCGCCCCAACGGGGCAACAGAACAAAGGCCGGGGCAACGCCCCGGTGTTGGCCATACAAGAAAAACCCGAGCCCTGTAAGGGCGGCATTGGGCCCATTGCCAATTTCACCCGAATCGCTTCAAATAAACCGTCCCACGATGTCGCCCTTTCAGGGCTCGTCGATGGGGGCAACCCCCATTCCCGGGGCGCGGCCCCGGGCTTTGGCATGACGCACCGTTGGTGCTGGGAGGCAAGCCCGTCCGGGCACCGCATCATGACTCCCCGCCTCGGTTGAGGAGGGGTGCCTGGACCTCCCCACCGCTTCGCGGCCCCCCCCTCCTGATCCAGGAGGGGAACTGGGTGGTGCGTCGGGCCTGCACCTGGCGGGAGCACGACCACCAAGAATCCGCACCGCAACCCGACCACTCGAGCTCGGAGAGACTGTCGCCCTCCCAGGGAAACGCAACCGCTCTGCCGGGAGGGCGAAGGTCCCTCTGAGCTTTCGCGCGGTGACCGCCCAATCGTACCCACAGGCACCCGCCCGATAGATGAACGACCACCAAGAATCCGCACCGCAGACCACTCGAGCTCGGAGAGACCCTCGCCCTCCCTGGAACGCGCCCTCCTCCTCCGTAATCGGGCTGCTTAATCTCCGCCGGTTACAACGACCAGGACTCGGCACCGCTTCCTTACTTTTCAACTCATAACTCATCCTTTATTCACTGCTCGCCTTCGCTGGTTCTTTGGTTGCCAAAAGCATGGATTTGCCCAATACTGACAAGGGTGAGCAAGGATGATACAAAAGCACGACCGGGGCATCGTGGGGGGAATGGCCGCAAGTCCCCGGGCACGGATGCCAGGGCCTTGGAAAGAGGCCGTGGGAAGCATCTGAGTTGGGTGGGGGCCATCCTGTTTACTGCCCTTATTTTTACGATTCCGGCTCTTTTACGCATTCTCGGGACAGAAGAGACCACGCAGATCGACGAACCTGAAACAGTCCCGGTGCAGGTGGTCGAACCGCCGCCCCCGCCTGAACCAGAACCCATTGAGGCCTCGGCGGCGGAAGCTCCTGAGGATTCTGCACTGCCCCCGCCCACTCCTCCATCGGAGCCTTTGCAAGAACTGGAGTTGGCAGATCTGGATTTTTCTCTTCCGCAGGGGGAAGGTTTGATGCAAGGTTCCTTTGATTATCAGTTCGCGGTGCAAGAGGATCGTTTTGGCGGCGATTTTGCCTTTTCCCTGGAAGAGGTGGACCAACCGCCGAGTCCACTGTCCCGCCCTCCCCCATCCTATCCCTATTCGCTGCGGCGGGCCGGCATCTCGGGAGAAGTGGTTTTGCTTTTCGTCATCACCCCGGAAGGCACGGTGGAGAACATTGAAGTGGAACGTAGTTCGCATTCCGACTTCAATCGTCCTGCGCGGGAGGCAGTGGCGCGCTGGCGCTTTGAACCCGCCCGACGCGCCGGTGAGAAGGTTCCGGTATTGGTCCGGACGACGGTGGAGTTTAACTTACGGTGACGTGCAATCCCCGGTTGGCGGGGGTGAAATCGACAAAGCGGGCGCGGGAATTGGGGGGATTTTTTTCCAATTTACGGCGAATGCGGGTTCCCGCCTCCCCGTTGCGGGCAAACAAGAGGATATAACCTCCGCCCCCGGCCCCCAGCAATTTCGCGGCGGCCAAATCCTCGCCCAAAGAAGCCAATAAGCGGGCAATGGCCTCATTGGTCGTTCCGGCGTCGAGTTGACAGTTCAATCTCCAGGAGCGCCGAATGCCAGCGATAATTTCCTCCCCATCCTCGCGCTGCAGAGCTTCCGCCAGCAATTTGGCATTTTCCTTGATGTCCGAAAGAATCCGATGGTTTGTCGATTCTCCCAGAAACATATCATCGACAATATCCTGCAGGATGTTTTTCGCGAGCCGGGTGATGCCGGTGTAATAGAGAAGCACCGTTCGGTTGGCCCGGTCGGGTCCGAAATAGCGATCCGGCAAAAAGCGAACCACCGGCACTTGTTCCAACCCGGGACTGGTTTCGATAAGTTTCAGTCCGGGATACAGCGCTCCCGCCTGATCCTGCCATCCGCCGCCGGTGGTCAGCACCTGCTCCATGGCCAGGACTTTCCGGTGCAGTTGAAAGGTATCCCATCCGAGCCCGCAAGCCCGATTCAGGGCCGCCAACAGGGTGGCCCCAAGAATACTGCTGGTGCCCAGTCCGGACCCTTTGGGGATCGCACAAAGCATGGTGATTTCCACCCCGCAGCCGAGATGGTTCAGATGCTCTTTGAGGGAAGAAAATTTGCCCCGTCCCCGAAAGTCGGGGTGGAAGCCTGCCAGCGCCAGCGCCGCCAGCGGCAGGCTGAAGGGCGAGGAAGGATCGCGGTATTGCTCCAGCTCTTTCCACGTCCGCACGGTCAGGGCAGAGCCGACGTCAATGGACCGGACCCGGAGATACGTTTCTTCGGTAAAACGGGCAAAGGCCTGAATGGGAGGCTGTCCGTTCAAGAAGACGGCCATGTTGAGAACCCGGCCGCCGTACCCCAGGCAAAAGGGCGGGGTATCACTCCAGCCACCAGCCAGATCGAGACGCGCGGGACTGCGGGCCCAAACAATCTGATCCTCTTTCAAGTCCACCGTAGGATGGGATCGGTGAACACTCTCCTCCGCCAGAATGGCTCGCCGCAGAATGGCCCGACCCTCTTCCTTAGTCTCCCGGGTCTTGCTTCCGGGCAGCAAACCTGCTGCCAAAAAGCATTCCCGACTGGCCATCAAGGAAGAACGGGGTCCGTTGCGGCGCTCCTGTTGGTGGGTAAGCAAAGTCTCACGCAGGCTTTTGCGCAGGGCGGGATACAAATCGGTCCACCGCAACAGAGCTGCCGCATCCAGCCCGGGAAGGAAACCTTCCGCGCGCACCAGGCTGGAAACCATTTGCGTGGTGAAGGCTTTTTCCCGCTGATCCAACCAACCGGCCAGATCCACCTGGTCGGCAATTTCCCCGGCGGAAACCCGGGGCAACTTCCAGAAAACATCGGCGACAGCAGGGTTGCTGGAGGGGTCGATCAACCAATCCAACAAGGATTGTTCCAAAGACTCTGCCGAAACCATCGGAAAGACCGGAAGATCGTAGATTTCCCCTGTTATCTCGGGTGGCGCTCGATGAGCCTTCAACCATTGCCGCGCCGCTTGTCCGAGAATTTTCCCGCCCCGCGAGACGGTCCCGCGCTGGGAGTCATCAATCCCGTAAAAGCGGAAGATCCACCGTCCCTCCTTGGCAGGGAGGACGTCGAGACACAGTTCGGGCGGGAGGTTTTGAAAATTGTGGCCGTGGGGCAGACCGGTAACCACGTTCCACCCCAGGAGAGTACATTTGCCGTGCCGGGGAGCCGAAGAGGATTCTACCCATACCGGAGCCGTGCGGTCGCCCTCGGCCAGACAGAATTTGCGCCGCGGGCTGGCGATAAAAAAATGCGGGGGCTGCGGGGTCTCCTGGTTTTGCAAAAACACCAGGGACTCTATCAATTGCCGACTGGAGCCCAGATGCAAAAACCGGGCTTTTTCCGGAGCGAAGACTTCGCGGGTTAATTTGCCAAAACCCGCCCTTTGAAGATTTGCGGAGACCTTACCCCGCCGTCCCAGAGCTTCTCCCATTTCGCCGTACAGGTCGAAATTTGCCGGCCGCCCATCAGGTCCGGAAAAAGAACGCTTTTTCGGTTGCCATCCGCAGGCGCGAAACAAAACCATAACCGCCTCCTCGGAAAGAAACCACAATCCGGTATCAACGAAGAACTCGCGGTTACGGAGTTTTTTGGTCAAACGCGCGGGAGAAGGCTTTTGCAAGAACTCATCCACTTTCCACGGAGGCGCTTCGCGGTTGACGGCTTTGTCCTCGGCTAAGAAGACGCCGAAATCTTTGGCCGCTTCGGGCGAAACCCTCATCCCCAGGCCAGTGATATCAGCATTTATGGAAGGGAGCCCCAAAGCCTGCGCCAATAGCCATACATCCCCGGAGGTGACCATCACTCTGGTTTTCTCTCCCGCCTCTTCCAAGGCTCTTTGATAAAAGGGCACTTGCTTGTCCAACAAACAAGGCCGGAAATCCGGATGCGGATCGCCCAATCCGTCAGGTAAGGGCAGGAAGCATTTACCCACCGAGGCATAGGCGGGCAAGCGGCGGCTTTCGCCGCCAGCATGCAGAACAATTTTCTGACTTTGGCGCAACCATTCGCGAATCGAGATTTCTCCACCGGTTTGCTCCTGCCAAGCTTGCCAGAGCAGATGCACCGTACCGCCGCCGGAGCCCAACCGCTGTCCCTTGGGATCCGAGGTTTGAAAGACCCGCCCTGCGGCGACCTGTTGCAATTTATCCCGCCAGGCACACGCGCCTCCGCTCTGGTCAGCGGTGAGGACTTGGGACATTTGGGGCGGTAGGGATAAAAGAAGGTCGATAGAATTCATGGGGCCATTAACAAACCGCCAATAAGGGATTGCGCCGGATGTATTCGGCAACGTATTGGCGAAAGGTTTTCTTGAGACGGGAGGTTAAGGTGCGGGCGCCCACTCTGTAGGTAATGTCATCAATGGACCGAACCGGTACAATATCCTTGGTTGTGGAGGTCAAAAAGCATTCCTCGAAACGACCCAAGTCGGAAAAAGTAAGATTTTCCTCGGTTATCGCAATATCCCAGGCTTGGGCTGCCTGCTCCAAAATTACCGAGCGGGTAATTCCGGCCAAAATCCCCTGCCCGAGCGGTGGGGTGATCAATTTTTTATCCTCAACGAAAAACAGATTACTGGTGGAGGCCTCGGTAAGATAGCCCTCCAGATTATTCATGATCACATCATCCTTCCCCTTTGACCGGGCCTCTTTGAGGGCCAATACATTATTGAGGTAATTGCCCGTTTTCCAAGCCGGATTTAGGGTTCTTTGGTGATTTCGCACCAGCGTCTTGCCCACCGTCAAGGCTAGGCCCCGCTTCTTTTTCCCGGCGATATCCTCCGATGGGAGAGCTTTGACCAAAATGACAAAAAAGCTTTCGTCCGCCAACTTGGAGTCGAGCCCGATCTCCCCCGCCCCGCGGGAGATTTGGATACGAATATACAAATTCTTCTCTTTTTTATTATCCCCTTCCTGCCGGAAGGCCGAAACGGTCCGGCGAATTTCGGTCAGCAAAACACTTTCGTCGAAGGGCATGACGATCCCCAAAGAGGACGCGGAACGGGTCAACCGTTCAAAATGTTCGTGATACCCAAACAAGCTACCATCGTAGGTCCGCACAACTTCGTAAATCGAATCTCCATACAAGAAACTGCGGTCCAAGGGGGAGATCGAAGGAATCCGGGCATCGTGTAGATGCCCGTTGCTATTCGCCTGCACAAAAGAAGCCATCAAGAGTTTTACTCTTTAATGAACCACTCTCCGCGACGGTTTTGGAGCCATACCCCGGGCACACTTCGCTCCGCCAGTTGGCGGGCCCGGATAATCCCGATCTCCTCGGCGCTCCGCCCCACTTCCTCGGCAAGAATCTCGTAAAGGGCTTCGCGGTCCTCATTTTCAGCCTCCATGAGCTCTTTCTCAGCGCGCGTCAAATCGTCTCGGGCGGACAGAAACCCGCGATTGGTTTCGCCAACTTTCTGCTCCAGTAAAAGGGCGGAAATCGCTTCGTCGCGTTCGCTGATACGCTCCTGAATGGCCTGCCGGCTTTCGGCCATGGCGAATGAACTGAAGAGCAAACTGAGCAAAAAGGAGAATAGAAGAAATTTAGTTTTCATAGGGTATTAGTCTTTCACCGACCGGGCAGGTGAAGCCCGGTCAATATCGAGAAACAAATCGTCCAAAGCCTGTTCTACGGTGACATGGACATGGACGTGAATGGGATCAATGCGGATGGGATCGCTTTTAATGCGTAGGCATCCGGTCGTTGAGAAGAAAAGCAAGAGACTTCCGAGGAAAACAAGAACGCCGTTCGAAAAGGAACTAACCATAGAACGATATTGTTCTTTTAAGCGCCGAAAGGCAATACCTATTTATACGGAAAGCTAGGCGTAGGAATTGCGGAAAACAACTTCTTCGTAGGGCATTTGCCCGGATTTGGGGCGGGCGGGTTTAACCCCTTTACCAACCGTAACCAACATTACGGGAACCCAATTTTCCGGCATCGAAAGAATTTTTTTTACTTTATCCGGATCAAACCCAATCATCGGGCAAGTATCCCAACCCCGCTCGGTAGCGGCCAACATCAGGGACATTCCCAAAAGGGACCCACTGCGAATCGCCTCATCCCGTTGCAAACTTTCATCTTGGTAGAATTGCCGAATCATGCTGGCCATTTTGGCCTGCACGTCGGGGGGCGAATTGCGCCAGTACCGCTCGGCATCCTCCCAAGCCCTGGGGTCAGCGGCAATGGCGACCACCAGGGGGGCTTCCCGAAGATGCACCTGATTCCAGGCCGCTTCACAAATTTGATTCCGCACCTCGGCGTCAGTGATGGCGCAAAGTCGCCAGTGCTGAATATTGAAGGAGGAAGGGGTCTCCAGAGCCAAGGCCAGAAGGGTCCGGATTTCGTCTTCCGAAAGAGTAACTTCGGTATCGTAGGCCTTGATTGAACGGCGTTTGAGTAGAGCTTCAGAAACATTCATAACAGTAAGTAAATACTGTGCTCAGCTCGCCCGATTACTCAAGTCCCTGTAGGAAATTACTGGCCCGCCACCGAATAATTTGATTTGGAGAATCTCCTTCAATTTCTTTTAACCGCGAAATCGCCTGCTCGGTTTGCCCCTCATCGGCCAGCAATACCGCCAGCGCCAAACGAGCTTCTTCCCGGAAAACACTCAACGCCCCGGTTCGATCCCGGAGATTTTCCAACTCCGCCCGGCCCTCTTCAAAATTTTCATTTTCGACCAGGGCCATCGCCAAACTGAACTGTGCCCGGTCCCGGATTTCATGCTCTTCCAAACGATTTACCGCCTGGCGATAAAACTCAACCGCATCGGCAAACTCCTCATCAGCAAAAGCCTCATCGCCAAGTTCCAAGTAAGCGATACCGGAAAGCAAATGACCACTCCGATGTTGGGCGAAATGTATACGTTCCTCGGTAGTTTCAATGGCGGCGTATTCGGACCGAATGCGCTGATCCATTCTTTCGGCCACGAATCCCATCACCTGCCACGCGACAATAAACAAAACGATCAAAACGCCCCCGACCACGAGGGGACCCTGGTATTTTGTCCAGAACAAGTTCATCCGGTCCTCGAAGCTAGCCTCTTTATAGGCCTCATCGATGGCTACCAGATTACGGTCATCACCAGCAGCCGGGTCTGTCTTGGCGGGATCTTTGGTCTTTTGCGAGGAGGATTTCTTATTTTGTGGCATGAGGGCGTTGAGATTATGAAAAACGGCGATTTACTCGCATTTGCGCATCGGAGTCAACTGCTTTCGCGGACTGAAATAGTACCTCCAGGCCGATCTCCCAAGCTCCTCTGATCCAAATCAACCCACATTCCGTCGTAGGCGGGGGAAATAGTGGCGGGCAACTCCGCCTCCAGCTCAGAGTGGTCCGCGGCATGGGTGAGATGAGTAAACAAGGTTTGCGGAGCGGCCAGGCGAAGAGCTGTGGCGACGGCTTCATCAATCGACATATGAGAGGGATGGGGCTGATAGCGCAAAGCGTCCAGAATGACCACATCGGCCCCTTCAGCCAAGCGACTGGCCGAAGCCCCAACCTTTTTGCAATCAGTGTAATAGACCAATTTCTGTCCCGTGGCCCGTTCCGTAAAGACCAATCCCAGCACTTCCAAAGGCCCATGGGGCAAAAGAACCGATTGGATTGTTCCTGCCGGAAGCTCCAAACACGCGGGCATCAAATGAAGGTCAAAAGCGGGATACCCCTTGGTCAAGGCCCGGTCAACCACCGCATAGGGGTAAATTTGCTGGATTCTCTCAAGCCCCTCGGCGGTGCTGTAGACCGGCAGCGCCGCGCCCTCCCGCTGATCGCAAAAGCGGCGCAAGTCATCCATACCCAGGACGTGGTCAGCGTGCCCATGGGTTAGAATAAACAAGTCGACTTTGCGGATATTGGCCCGCAAGCACTGGTGACGAAATTCCGGAGCCGCATCAACCTGAAGGTGCATTCCTCCCATACAAACATGCAAGGAGGTGCGATCACGCCGATTCCGCGGATCGGGAGACTGGCATACTGCACAATCACAGGCGATCATCGGTACCCCCTGTGAGGTTCCAGTTCCGAGAAAACAAAATTTCATAAACTCATCCTAAAACCCGGGCTGCCGTTAGGGCAAGAGGGACTAAAATTTCTTTTTTGAAAGCACTTCGCTTAGTCATTGAAAGGTTCCTTGTATTTTAACCAAACAGCCTTTTCAGAAATATGCCCCCCCGAACCTTCCTTAAATCGGGTATCCTTCCTTCCGCCAGGCGGCATCCCAGAACAAATACTCCAATCTCGTTGACTTGAGATACGCTTCTTTCATCTGCTCGCGCATCGCTTCGGTGGTTTCTTCCGCCGCTTTCTCGGTGAGGGAAATGGCCTTGTTCACCGTCTCTCCAAACTCCTCTCCGGCATAGGTATCGATCCATTTTTGATAGCGATTAGGCTGAGCGGCGTGGTTTAAAATATGTTGCCCCACCTCACGGTAAATCCAGAAGCACGGCAAGAGAGCCGCCAACGCTACGGGCAGCGGCTCGAGAATGGCACAGCGCAACAGGTACCCGGTATAGGCTTCGCAGGAGGGAGATTTGGGGATATCCAGCGTGGCCCCATACTCCTGCAGATAATGCTCGTGAAGAGCCCTCTCAACGACCACCGCCCCTTCCGCAAAGGCGAGAAAATCAAGCATTTGCCCGGGCTCGGCGGATCGGGTCCCGGCCAGCGCCAAGGCCCGTCCAAAATCAGCCAAATACAGGGCGTCTTGTTTCATGTAATAAATAAAACAATCCTCCGGCAGAGTTCCCCGACGGAGCTCTTCATTGAAAGGCATTTGCAAAATCTGCTGATACAGAGGCTCGGCCGACGTCCAAAAATGTTTGGTATATGGTCCTGGCATGACCAAATCCTGACCCAATTATAACGGTTCCGCAAACTTCCAGGGCTAAAAAGATGTCCTCAGCATCGACACCGCACCAGCACTTTGACAAAATAAGCGGATGAAACTTTGGCACAGTCCCCACGGCACCCCCCTGCCCGATTACCGCCAGCGCCCGGTGCTTATGGGCATTCTCAACGTGACGCCCGATTCCTTTTCCGACGGCGGGGCCTACGATGGCGTGGATAAAGCGCTCCGCCAAGCCGAGGAGATGATCACCCAGGGAGCGGACATCATTGATATCGGCGGCGAGTCCACCCGCCCCGGAGCCGATAAAGTTGAAGCCCGTGAAGAGCGCGAAAGAGTTTTACCGGTCATCCAGGCGATCCGCCACCGCTTCCCCCGGATTCCCCTTTCCATTGACACCTACAAAGCCGAAGTCGCCGATGCCGCTATCGATAGCGGTGCGGATCTGATCAACGATGTTTGGGGATTCGCTCATGGTTTATCCGAAGATCCTTCCTCCGGGGACCAACGCTCCCCCATGGCAGGAGTGGCGGTCCGTTGGAACTGCCCGGCGATTTTGATGCACAACCGGCCTCAGCCGATGGAAGGCGACTTTTGGCCAACGTTTCTATGTGAATGCCGGGCGATGATTGAGCGAGCCACCTCCGCCGGTCTGGCGGATGAACAGATCTGGATCGATCCAGGATTTGGTTTTGGCAAAACCCCGGCCCAAAACCTTGAGATTCTACATTCACTGGAACGCTTCGTTGACCTTGGCTATCCCGTTCTTTTGGGAACCTCACGCAAATCCACGCTCGGGCTGGTTTTGGAAGCGGAAGTGGATCAGCGGCATCCGGGCACGGCGGCCAGTAACATTTGGGGCCTCGCCAAAGGCTGCCACATGGTACGGGTCCATGAAGTCGCCCGCCTTCGTCCCTACCTGAAAATGTGTGAGGCTATGCAGCAGGGCCTGAAGTACCGGTTTCCTTGAGAAAATTCCGAAAATCCCGTCCCGACGGCTCCTGGAAAATCCGCAGACCAAACTCGCCGATAACCGAAAAAAGATGATCGAACAGGTCGGACTGGGCCGCTTCGTGAAGTACCCAACCGGTATCCTTGGTGAAAACATAAATCTCCAAAGGCAAACCATGTTCCGTGGGATCGAGTTGGCGGACTAAACTGATCATATCGTGCCGGAACAAAGGACTGTTATCGATATAAGCCGCACAATAAGCGCGAAAGGTTCCAATATTGGTTAAACGTCGTCCATTGCAGAGAACCTCCATATCCAAATTCGGGTCATTATTCCCCTCTTGAACTTCGCGCAACTTTTGCTCCAGATATCCACGCAACAAACCAATCCGCTTAAAACGCTCCAACATTTCCGGGGAGACAAACTGGATGGACTGGGTATCGATATACATGGCCCGCTTAATCCGTCGGCCGCCCTTTTCAAACATTCCCCGGTAATTTTTGAAGGACTTGGAAATCAAGTCATAGCTCGGCACGGTGGTATACGTCTGGTCCCAATTCCGCACCTTGACGGTAGTTAAAGAAACATCGATCACCGGGCCATCGGCCCCGCTGGCGGGCATGGATATCCAATCCCCCATCCGCACCATCTGGTTGACCGAGATCATAATTCCCGCGACCAAACCCAATAAGGCATCCCGGAAAACCAGGAGCAGGACCGCAGTCAAAGCTCCCAGCCCACTCAGAAAAACCAGGGGGCTTTGCCCAAAGGCCACCGAGAGAAGCAAAATGCTCCCGATAATAAACAAAACCAATTTAACCGCCTGAAAAAAACCTTTAATCGGTACCGCAGTCCCCACCGAGGACTCATTGAGGACATCCCGAACGGTATTCAAGACCGCGCTGATGACCATTAAGATAACCACCAACACATACAGGTTCACCGCTTTATCGATAAATCCCGCCAAACCCGGATACACCTGAAAAATCGTGGTCCCCACAAACTGAATGACCATTGCCGGCACCAAATGCGACAAGCGGGTAAAAACCTTACGCTCATGCAAGGCCTCATCCCATTTCCAGCGGGTCCGCCGCACCACCCGATCCACCACCTTCGCGATCAAAAACTTGGCCAGAATATTCGATAAAACTGCCAACAGGCCCAAAACCAGTAAGGCAATAGTCACCATCGTCATGGTCGCCACCTCGTTTCCCACCCCAAGGGATTCCTGAAGTGACTGATTCAGAGAATCATAAAAACCATTCAAGGTTCCCCGAAAACCAGCATCGGCATTCAAGGCAAAAAAGATCTGGGATAGAAGCATAGGAAATATTCGAGACGACGAAAACCCACCTTTCTGGACGATCCGACCCGCATCGTCAAATTTTATCCATATTCAGCGGAATTGTCCTGCCGAGGACCTAAACGAATGCGGGCTGAACTGGCGAAATTATCCCCGTCTTTTCGTTTGTTCTTGAGAACCGTCCCGTTTTTTGGCGAAGTGGAAGGTTTTACGGGATTCAAAACCCTCCCTGAAACCTTCTAATCCTCTATCCTTATCTTTTGTGAATACCCAGCAAGGTCATTTCGACAACGAAAAAAACGAATACGTCATCACCGATCCGGCCACCCCACGGCCCTGGCACAACTACCTGGTCAGCGACGACTATCTGGTGAATTTGACCCAGCACGGCACCGGGGCCTCCTTTTGGCAGCCCGTGGAGGAAGGCCTTCGGGTCAATGTCACCGAGGACAAGGACGGCCACGGCGGCCCCCGCTTTGTCTATCTGCGCGACCAGGACTCCGGCGAATACTGGAGCCTCACCGGAGCCCCGGATTTCACCCATGGCGATGACTGGGAATGCCGCGTCGGCCTGGGCTACCAGATAAACAGCAGCACCCGCCATGGTATCCACGCCTCCTGGCGAACCTTCGTGCCGGAAGGCAAAGACCGTTGCGAATACTGGTCGGTAACCCTGCGCAACGACTCCGCACAAACCCGCCACATCAGCGCCATTCCCTATTTGGAAATGCACCTCACCGGAGGAAGCACGCTGATGGATTTCATCGCCGTTCTCGGGGGGCACTATGATCCCGCCCTCAAGGCCGTCTTGGGAATCAACAGTTGCGTCAAATTCCCCCCCGACTTCAAAGCCTTCCTGGCCAGCGACTCAAAGGTTGACGGAATGACCGTCAGCCGGGACGAATTCCTCGGCCCCTACCGCACCTATGCCAATCCCCTCGCGGTTGAAAAAGGCACCGTCGAGAACCCCGAGGCCGGCACCGAATGGCTGGGCGCTTCGGTTCGCAATGACCTGACCATCGAGCCCGGCAAAGCTATTACCGTTCATTACCTCATCGGGGTCTTCAAAGAAAAGGACGAAGCCCGCGAGCGCATCCAACGCCTCCTGGCCGAAGGCGAACCGGAACGGCAATTTGCCCAACTGAAGGAATCGACCGGGTCCATGGTCGGGCACCTGACCGTGCAAACCCCGGATCCCCAATTTGACCGCTGGGTCAACATCTGGCTCAAGCACCAACTCGCCTTCGTCGCCCGCTGGGGCCGGGTCATCGGACGGGGCTTTCGCGATATTTTACAGGACGTTCTCGGGCACCGGATCACCGATCCCCGGAAAGCGCGCGAATGTATTCTCGAGGTTTTTGCCAAACAATTTCCCGACGGTCGTTGCATCCGCGCCTGGCGTCTGCCGACGGCCCAATTGGACGTGCAGCACTACGCCGACAGTCCCAGTTGGATGATCATGGCCTTGTCCTTTTATCTCAAGGAAACCGGCGACTTCTCCATCCTTGAAGAACGGGTTTCCTATCTAAACCCTGACGACCCCCATTTCACCTCCGAAGCGGAAGGCACCGTCTGGGAACACGTGGTGCTGGCCCAGGACCACTTGCTCGCCCACCGCGGAAGCCACGGCCTGTCCAAAATCTACTACGGTGACTGGTGCGACACCATGAATGGGGTCGGCGCCCGGGGCGAAGGCGAAAGCGTGATGCTCTCCTTCCAGGTCAAATGGGGTTGCGATCTCCTCGCGGACCTCGCCGAACGTCTGGAGAAAAAAGAAGTTGCCGACCGCATGAAGAAGGGCTCCGCGGCCCTCCACGAGGCCATCCAAACCTCTTCCTGGGACGGAAAATGGTTTGTCCGGGCCTTTGATGACGACGGTATTCCCGTGGGCTCCGACAATCCTCCGGAAAGTGACGAGGGCGAAGGACGGATCTTCCTGAATCCGCAAAGCTGGTCGGTGATCAGCGGGGTTGCCACCGGGGAACAATCCCGGTCGGCCATCGATTGTGCGATGGAGCATCTCCATGTCGGGTACGGAATGGTCCTCAACTGGCCAGCCTTTACCAGCCTCAAGCCACGCATCGGTCAGATGACCGCGATGACCCCCGGCTTTTACGAAAACGCCAGCGTCTATGTCCACGGAAACTGTTTCTGGATCTACGCCCTCGCCACCGATGGCCGGGCCGACCAGGCTTGGAATGCCATCAAGGAAATCCTTCCCGACACCGACAACAAGCCCAATACCGACACCGAGCCCTACACCATTCCCAATTACTACATCGGGCCCAATGTGGAGCGGCGGCGCGAGCGCAACCTCTTCCTGTCCGGCTGGCGAACCGGTTCGGCTTCCTGGATTTACCAAACGGCCATCGAACGGATTCTCGGCCTGGAAGCGCACTATGACGGGCTGCTTATCCGCCCCGCCCTGCCGTCGGATTGGACCACCGCTTCCGCCGAACGGCCTTTCCGGGGTCGGCTTTACCAAGTAACCTTCGAAAAACCCGAGGGCGAAGCCCATACCATTCAATCCATTACCGTCAACGGAGAGCCTATCGACGGCCCTCTGGTTCCTCTTTCCGGAGAACCCGGCGACACCTTTACAGTAAACGTAAAACTCACCTCCTGATCCGGGACTCACCATACCTCCCCTCTTTCACTTCAACCAATAATTCATCATGTCTGAACTCACATCCTCCTACGGCGAATTTTCCGCGGACGGCAAAGAATACATCCTGCGCAAGCCGGATCTTGACCGCCCCTGGATGAACACCCTCAGTAACGGTCGCTGGTGCTATGTCGCCAGCCACCTTGGCGGCGGCTACAGCTTCCTCGACAACCCCACCGTCGGGCGCATCACCCGCTGGCATATTGACGGCACCCCCCGCGATACCGTGGGCAAGTTTGTTTATCTCCGCGACGAAGACAGCGGCGAATGGTGGACCGCCAACGGCTACCCTCCCACCAAGCCCCTGGATTCCTGGGAATGCCGCATTGGCCTGGGCTACAACAAAATTCTCAGTGAGCAGTCGGGCATTGCCAGCGAAGTGACCTACTTCGTTCCCATGCCCGATCCCAACAAAACCGACGCCACCGGCGACCCCTGCTTGCTCTGGACGGTCAAACTGACCAACAACTCCGACCGCGAACGCAACATTTCCGCCACCAACTATGCCGAACTGGCTCTGGGCAATTGGAATGAAGACACTTCCTGGCGCGAGTTCTACACCCTCTTCAACCGGCAGACTTTTAAGGACAATATTCTCTACTCCCGCAATACCATGTGGGTGAAATATGAAGGCGGTTGGCAGGCGCTCAATGAGTCCGGCAACAATATCCCCTTCGAGCACGATGTGTTTCTCGCCTCCTCGGCTCCGGTAACCGGCTTCGCCGGCGACCGATACAATTTCACCGGTCCTTATCGTTCCCTGGAGAATCCGCAGGTAATGGACGAAGGGAAAATGGAGAGTAAGGAAAACGAAGGCCGCGACGCCTGCGTCTCCCTGCAAAACCGTTTCACGCTGGCCCCCGGCGAGAGTGTTTCCTTTGTCATGATGCTCGGCGCCGTCCCCTACGAGAGCTGTGATGCCTCGTCCCTGACCGAAAAATACCTCTCCGTCGAAAAAGCCGAAAAGGCCTTTGCCGAAAACCAGGCCTACTGGGCCAAAACCGTTTCCACGCCACGAATCGAAACGCCGGACCCCAAATTGGACGTCCTCGTTAACGACTGGTACAAATACCAGGGCGCCAACCTTTCCTGGTGGAACCGGAATCCGGGCTATTGCTATTTCGGCATCTACAACTTCGGCGTGCGCGATGCCTGTCAGGACGCCGTCGCCCGGCTCTCCGAAAACCCGGACTGGGTACGCGAGCATATCGTCAAACGCATCATGATCTGGCAATTCGAGGAAGGCGACTGGGCGCATGGAGGCAACTTCGTTTCCATGATGGGCACCCGGACCAAACACTCCGACGACCCCATCAATCCGCTCTTCATCCTCGCCAACTATGTGCGCGAGACCAATGACTTCTCCATCCTCGATGAAGTCACCGAATACGCCCATACCCGTGGTGAGAAAACGGATACCATCTACGACCACATCATCACCGGACTGGAGTATTTCTTCTCCCAGATGTCCGACCGCGGTCTCCCCCTGATGCTCAAGGCCGACTGGAACGATGCCCTCGACCAGATGGGCCACAAGGGCAAGGGCGATTCTGTCATGCTCGCCTGCTGGGCCATCTATTGCATCCGCGAGTTCTTCCCCTGCATGGAATACAAAAAGGACCATGCCCGCTTGGAAGACTATCGCCAAAAGATCGAAAAACTCGCCGACACGGTCAACGAAATCACCTGGGACGGAGAATGGTATCAACGCGCCATGCACGACGATGGCTGGATTTTGGGGACCAAGGAAAACAAGGAAGGCAAAATCTGGTCCAACCCGAATTCCTTCGCCATTATTTCCGGAGTGGCCAACGAGGAGCGCCGCGAGAAAATCTACGCCTCCTTCGATAAGCATCTCAACCACGAACTGGGCGGCTACACCTTCTACCCACCCTTCGCCAAACCGGAACCCAAGGTCGGGGTGATCTCCCGCTTCTACCCCGGCACCAAGGAAAATGGTTCGATCTTCGGCCACTCCTCCCGCTGGCGGATTTGGGCTGAATGCTTCGGAGGCCGCGGCGATGCCGCCTACCGTCTCCTTGATCTGATGAGCCCGGCCACCCGTCACCTGGAAGATCCCGACCTCTATCGCGTCGAGCCCTACGTGGCCTGTCAGTTCATCTACGCACCCGAAAGTGGTCGTCCCGGCGAGGGATCCCACTCCTGGGCCACCGGCACCGCCGCCTGGACCCTCATCGTCGTCTGGGAATGGGTTTTCGGCGTTCGCCCCGAGTTGGACGGTCTGCGCGTGGATCCCTGTTTCCCCTCCCACTGGACCGAAGGCCGCATGCAACGCAATTTCCGTGGTGCGAGTTTTGACATCAAAGTAGAGAAGAAAGAGGGCCTCTGCAAAGGCGACCTCAGCCTCTACCTCAACGGGGAAAAACTCGACGACAACCTCATCCCCGTCCAACCCGAAGGCAGTCAAAACGAAGTCCGCGCGGTCATCGCCTAGGTCTTTCGGGAAAATCTCCCTTCCCCCAAGCCCCCCGGCCCTAAGCCCGGGGGGCTTTTTTATAATCTGAGAAAAGGAATTTTAAGCTTTCACAAGGAATGGTCTTTCTTGGAGCTCCGGATTTACATGAGACAAAACACCGTAATCGGGCTGCTTCCGTATCGTCCTCCATAGCTCGAAGAGCGACGGATGGAAGCGCCCGACCGAATCGGTCGGAAATTTCACGAACATCCGATGATCGCCCCCGACGTTGGAGGCGTTCCTCAAACCGCCAGGCCATACCCGCCACGGATCGGGAGCTGAATCACCCCGACTACGTAAACAGCCGTCCAAAGACCACCGCGTGGTTGTTCAAGGTTCCCACCTTCCCGCCCCAACGGGGCAAAAGAACAAAGGCCGGGGCAACGCCCCGGTGTTGGCATAACAAGAAAAACCCGAGCCCTGTAAGGGCGGCATTCGGCCCATTGTCAATTTCGCCCTTTCTTTCGGAACGGGCCGTCCCACCATGTCGCCCGTACAGGGCTCATTGATGGGGGTAACTCCCATTCCAGGGGCGCTGCCCGGGGCTGTGGCATGACGC
>JAIUMY010000062.1 GCA_022565335.1 Opitutales bacterium | reverse complement strand
CTCGAGTTTGGTCCGATTTTGATTATGCGGTTGCGGTAAACAGAGTGCTACACAGGTCTGGATGGCATTTATCCGAGTTCGTGTCGCCCTCGGTTTTTTTCATGAAGTTGGTTAAATGCTCTGGACGAATGGCATTGGCCCAAAGCTCCCGCCGGAGTTCGTTGATGAGATCTTGAGTCGAGGGACGTTTTTTCTTGAAGACCTTTCTCCATTTGGCCGGGGGTATCACCGTGGGTTGACCGCCTTGTCCATAGGTTTTTATCGCTGCTAGATGCAACATGGCAAAAGCCGCCACCGCAGTCGCGGGTATACTTTCAACAGATTTTTCGTTGCGTACCTGGGCTTGCCCGACTCCCAGGATAGTCTTTTCATCCCGATGGTTCACCTCAATATCCCACCGCCAAATGTATTCCTGTAATAGTTCATCAATGGGGAGGTCTGGATCAGTGCAAATCAGATACGCGGGTTGGGTATAGAGTTTGCGCGATCCCTTGCGTAGGCGGTAGCCCACCGGGCGGATCACGACCATGCGTAAATCCATCTCTCCTGCGACCCGCCAGCGTACAGGCCCTATCGTTTTTATCTCAAACTCGCGGATTTTCCCGCCAACTTGAGCGAAGACTTTGACCCACGCAATGCTGTCATCCTGGCGTATCTGTTCTGGTGTGGGTAAGTCCTTGCCGTAAAATTTTTTTCGCCCCTTTGGCTTTTGCTCTTCAGGTTTTTCGCTGAGTTTGGCGTCTTTGCGGATTCGGCCGATCAGGACGGTTTTCCCGGGCAAATTACGTAGCATTTTTCGGTTAGTGTAGCTACCATCGACCACCACATGAAGAGGGGGTGTTTGGCCATCGTTATCTTTGGTACGTTGCTCTTGTAAATCCGTGATAGCCTTAGTGGCCAGGGTGTTCAAGTTGCGCTGTTTCATCTTCTCTTTGTAGGTTTCAACAACTTCGTCAGAAGAACCTTTACGGGGCTTACGCGGAGTAGAAGCATCCTCGAAACAAATGGGGATCATGCGCACCTCTCCTGATTCATCGGCCACGGCGGCACTGATTTGAAGCCGACGTTGCGCCCAGACCAGATTCAGGTTGAATGGCGGACTGAGGGGATCTTTCCGGTAGGCGGTGCCGGGAATGCATTTGCCCACCTTGCGTAAAATGGTATCATCCAAAGCCACACAGAGGGGGCGAGCGGGCGCTTTCAACGAGTCGACCTGACGACGCACTTCTTTGAAGATAACATCCGCGTCGACTCTATCCTTTGCGTAGAGTGCGTAGTCGGCCGTCCAATCCTCGAACTGCCTACCAAAGACAGAAATCAAACCGGTGATGGTATGGCGTCCGGGACAAACCAGGTGAGCGAGAAGATGTTGGCGTAACCTTTCTGCGCATGATGAAGCATCGCAAACATCCTGCACGCAACATTGCCAAATTTGTTCCCACGCATTCAGGAGCGATGTTTCGTTTTTTTTTCGATGTTCACTGGCGAGGGCGGAACAACGGGGCGGTGTGCGATGATGTTGGCCTTATCTTCGATGATCCACTCGATCATTTCCCCTTTTTGAAATTCCATGGCCTCAGCGACGGCGGTGGGAAAGTTAATGTAATACTGGTCGGCTCCCTTTTTACGGGAGATAAGCTGAACTTTGGTTGGGTATCCCATGATGTATCCTTTGGTTAATGGTTCAGTTAACATCTAGCGTATATGCTAGATGTTTGTCCAGCGTTAAATGCTTTAATTCACAGGAATTCAAGCAAAAGAACTAGAGAGCTGATCTAGATTAACCAAACTCGAGTCCGTGGATTTTCATCCACGGCTATCCTCTTACCGTCCCTCTGGGACTTGTCAAATGCGTGCGCTTTCAACCCCAAAAATTTCCATTGGTGTCACTTTTACCTCACTGGAATCAAGAGTTCTGAGGCTGGGGGATGCGGGCGGTTGGCCTCAATAGCTTGGTTGGACCACGATTCCATCGCGCCATCGGCTTGGGTCAATTTAGCGGCCTCGGGGTTTTAGGAAAAAGTGGTGGGGGATGGGCTTTTGTTGTTCGGCAGTGAGGTCGGGCAAGGCGGGGAGGGTACTGGTGGAGTGGTTCTCGAGCCAGGCGGTGGCCCAGGATTGTAATTGGTGCCAACGGGTGTTTTCGCTTTCCAGCGGGTGCTGCGCAATTTGCCGGAGGAGGCTGGTCCATTCGGTGAGAAGACGGTCAACATCGCCCTTGCCGGCATGTTCATTGGTCTGACTGCGGCGGGATTCCTTGTTTTCGATAATGGCCCGTACGGCCTCTCCGCCCCCGTCCCCGTATTGCGGGGGCAGGCCGTATTCGAGGAAACCGGGAATGGAAAAACGCCGGTAGGCTTTCCGGCAGGCCACTGCCAAGGCTCCGAGTTCCCGCGGATTGGTCCCGCAAAACCTTTCTCCGGCAAATAAATTGGCGAGGTCGAAGATGGCATTCTCCAAAGGGTATTTTTGATCTTCGATTACTGCCGCCACAGCCAGACCCTCGGGGCCGAGGAAGCCGGAGACCAGCGCTCCGCGGGGGGTGATGCGCAACGATTGGTCGAGCAAGCCGGTGCGCTGCCATTGCCAGAGGAGGGTGGGTTGTGGCGAGAGGTTGAGACAAGTTTCCCGGTGGGGGCATTTTGTACAGGCCCGAAAGGGTTTGCGGGTTCGCCGGACCAGGCGCGCCCGGGCGGTGTCGGTGTAGCGTTGACAAGGAAGTTCTGCCGCGAGGTCGGGCGGGGTTTCTTCATTACCGAGGGTGGGTGGGATTTCAGCAAAAAGTCTTTCGCGGAAAATCTTTTGCAAATCGACGGTTTCGGTCATCGGCTCCGCCAGTTTCCGCAGCAAAAATGCCCAGGGGAGAGGCGCCGCCCGCCGGAGCTTACTCTGGGCCCCCATGTGAAGACGGGGGGATTTGCGGGAGGCTAAAAAATACCCCCGTTCATCCAGACCCCGACGGCCCGCGCGACCAGCCATTTGCAGGATTTCCGTGCTGCCGAGGCGCTTTTCAAAACCGCCCTGAAAATAGGATTGGGCGGTGATGCAGACACTGCGCAGGGAAAAATTGATGCCCGCGCTGAGCCCCAGGGTGGCCACCACGGCGCGAAGCTGCCCGTTCTTGGCGAGAGGTTCGATCACGCCCGCCCGTTGGGCATAGGACAAACCGCTGTGATGATAGGCTACGCGGTTTTGGAGGAGACGGGTCATCTTGGGGCCGAGAACGTTTTGTTGGGCCGTCGTTAGGCCAAGCGGTTCGGGCAGGGGAAGCTCCCGCGCCAATTGGCGGGCCAGGCGTTCCGCTTCCTGGCGCCGGGGAGCGAAGAGCAAAACGGGTCCCAGTTGCTCCCGCAAAGCTCCGGCGACGCGCTTGGCCCAAAAGCCTTCGATGCCCTTGGGGGCATAACGGGCCATTTCGTCGGCATCCATTTCCTCCAGCGGAACAGGACGTTCCTTGGAGGAGACCAAGGCAGTGGGTTTCCCTAAGCGGCCCAACCACGAGGCGACTTCCGGAGCGTTGCGGACGCTGCCGCTGAGAAGCAAAACCGGCAGGTGAGGGGGTAGGTGCATGAGAAACCCCTCGTAATGGTTGCCCCGCAGGGGATCGGCAATCCACTGGTATTCGTCGATGGCCACGAGTCGAAACCGCTCCGCGGCCAAATCCATACTTTGGACCGCCTCCAGGGTCGCCACCACGATGGGAGCCCGGGGGCGGATGACCAAATCTCCGGTGATAATCCCGACCGACCAGCCCCGGCGCGACCATTCGGCGAATTTATCGTTGGCAAGGGCCCTTGTGGGGGCGGTGAAAAGGGTCCGCTGATCGCCGCCGTGTCGTTCCACAAATTTCTCAAAAACGTACGTCTTGCCGGCGCCCGTGGGGGCATCGACGACCACACTCTGGCCCTCTTCCAGATATCGCAGGGCCTCGGCCTGCCATTGGTCGGGCAGTACCAGTTTTTGAAGTCCTTCAAGCGCCTGCATACAAGGTTGTACTATCGACGCCAACCCTCCTGAGGGTCAAGACCGTTGGCGATAATCCGTAAAAGCCCCAGGGGTGGGAGAGGTCAAGAATACTGGCCCGACCTCCGAATCGAACCCCCGGAATCATGTAATCCCAATCCCAATCGTAATCCTAATCCCAATCCCAATCGAACCATACCAAAAAAAGATAACTACCTGAGGATCGCTACTTTTCCGTTTCTAAGGACTCTATCGGTAGGCGATGGTTCTCTATTCGACGGCGAAGCCGTCTTTGGAGTGCGGAAGCCTGCTGCCGCTTTACGTGAGCCAGCCTTGCTGGCGAACCGTATGGTTCTTTGACGCCGCCGCAGGCTGCGGTAGGAGCTTGCCGGATTTCACGGTGTTTGCGGCACGAGGTAGCCAACAGCTTCATTGTCGGTTTTGCTCACCGCTCAAGGAATCCAAATTTCCGAAAGCAAAGGCTCTCTACTTTTCCTTTTCCTCCAGCCAGCAGGCCGAGGCGCGTTGACGGGAGCCAATGAGGTCGGGGCGCTCGGTTTGGCATTTGGCAAAACATTCGGGGCAGCGGGGGTGGAAGGAACAACCACCGGGCAGTTGGGAGGGGTCGGCGGGTTCCCCTTGGACGGCAAAATTCATCGGGACATCCGGATCGGGATCGGGAACCGCCGAGAGCAGCATCTGCGTATAGGGATGGCGGGGATTGTTGAAGAGTTCATCGACCGGCCCAACCTCAATAATACGACCGGCATACATTACCGCGACGCGGTCGCACAGGTGGCGCACCACACTGAGATCATGGGCCACAAAGAGGGTGGTGAGGTCCATTTGCTCTTGCAGATCCTTGAGCAAATTGATGATTTGTGCCTGCACCGAGACATCGAGCGCAGAGACGGCTTCGTCGGCGACGACAAACTTGGGTTCCAGAATAAGGGCGCGGGCGATGCCGATACGTTGTCGCTGGCCTCCGCTGAAAGCGTGGGGGTAACGGTTTCCGAATTCCGGGTTGAGGCCTACCCGGGCAAGCATTTCCTTTACTTTGGCGCGCATATTCCCGCGTTTGGCAAAGCCGTGGATAAGCAACGGTTCACCGATGATCTCCTCCACTGTCATGCGGGGATTCAGGGAGGAAAAGGGATCCTGGAAAATCATTTGGAGCTTCTGCCGGTAGGGCTTCCAATCCTTATGCGTAAGTTCATGGAGGTTGGTTTCCGGACCATCTACTTCCTCGCGGAAGGTCATCTTGCCGGCGGTGGGGGCAAAGGCTCCGAGCAAGGTGCGGGAGAGAGTGGTTTTGCCGCTGCCGCTTTCGCCTACCAAGCCGATGGTTTCTCCGCGGAAAATATCCAGATCGACTTTCTCGACGGCCTTTAAATAGGTCTGGGGCTGGCGTTGCCACCAGGCTTTTTTGCCAATGGGAAAATATTTGCAGACCCCGCGCAGGGTGAGGAGTGGGGTGGTGGCGGATTTTTTCTCTTCCGGGGATTTGGTTGGAGCGGGAGTCGCGTCTTTGGCCTCTTGCGCTTGAGCGGCGGCAAGGGCGCGATCATGGTCGATCGATTTCGGACTAACCTTCGGGATGTCGGGGTGTCGCACACAGGCGACTTTGCGCCCTTCGGCGGTGATCTCGGGTTCCGGTGGACCACCAACATCACAGAGACCCGGCTTGAAGTGCTCGCAACGGGGGTGGAAGGGACAGCCGGAGGGAATGTTGTGCAAGGAGGGAACCGAGCCCTTGATGGTGGACAGGCGCGAACCACTGGCACTGAGTCCCGGGAGGGAGCGGAGGAGGCCCTGAGTGTAAGGGTGGCGCGGGTTTTGCAGAACTTCCTTCACGCTGCCGCGTTCAACGATTTTACCCAGATACATGACCGCCACGTCGTCGGCCGTTTGGGCGACCACTCCGAGGTCGTGGGTGATGAGGAGAATGCCGGTTTCTTTTTTCTCCCGGGCCTTGGTCAGGAGGGAGAGGATTTGCGCCTGGATGGTGACATCGAGGGCGGTGGTGGGGTCGTCGGCAATAATAATGCGGGGGTTGCCGATCAGGGCCATCGCGATGACCACGCGTTGGCGCATGCCGCCGCTGAACTCAAAGGGGTATTGCTTAAGGCGTTTCTCCGGCGAGGGGATGCCGACCAGCCGCAGCATTTCAATGGCTTTTTTCTCGGCTTCCTGTGGGCGGATATCCTGATGGAGAAAGAGGGCCTCCATGATTTGGTTGCCGATGGTGTGAACCGGACTAAGAGCGGTCATCGGTTCCTGGAAAACCATCCCCATACCCGGCCCGCGGATATCGTAAAGCGCGTCCTGCCCTTCCTTTAGGGAGGCAATATCGGTGACCGAATTGTCGCGGTTGCGAAAGAGAATCTGGCCGTTTTGGATGTAGCCGGGTTTGCGAACCAGCTGCAGGAGGGAAAAGGCGGTGACACTTTTCCCACAACCGGATTCTCCGACCAAGGCCAGAATGCGTCCTCTCTTGAGAGAGAAGGAGACGCCGTTGACCGCGCCCAAATCCCCGTCATCGGTGCGGAAATGGGTATGCAAATCCCGTACTTCGAGAAGGGAGTCCGGATCCATTTCCGGCTTTTGGGAGGAAGGTTTCGTTTCTTGTTTAACAGTACTCACGGGAAAAAAGGGTTGGGGTTATTTCTCGCCATAGGGGTCCGCTGCATCGCGGAGACCATCGCCCAGGAAGTTGAAACAAAGAACGGTGAGAACGATGGGCAGAACCGGTAGGAGTAGCCACGGATAGGAGGCCACAACTTGCATTTGCATGGAATCCTGGAGCATGACCCCCCAACTGACAATGGGAGGACGGAGCCCCAGCCCCAGGAAGCTCAGGGCGGTTTCCCCGAGAATCATGGCGGGTACACTGATGGTCAGCACCACGATCACGTGACTGGTAAAGCCGGGGGCCAAATGACGAAAGAGAATACGCCCGTGACCAGCCCCCAGGAAGCGCGCCGCCATAGCGTAGTCCTCCTCGCGCAGGGAAAGAATTTTTCCACGGACTACCCGCGCCAAGCCGGTCCAGCCGAGAAGACTAAGAACTACCGTAATGGCAAAATACATTTTCAATACCGACCAATCCGCCGGAAAAATGGCCGCCAGGGCCAACCAAAGCGGCAACTGCGGGAAGGAGTTGATGATTTCAATGCTCCGCTGAATGAAATTATCAATGGCCCCGCCCATATAACCGGAAATGCCACCGATGATTACACCAAGGATCAAACTGATAAAGATGGCGAGAAGGCCGACCGAGAGGCTGACCCGTCCGCCGAAAAGAATTCGACTGAAAATATCGCGCCCGTATTTATCCGCTCCCAAAAAGTGGAAGGACATTCCCGTTTGTTCGCGCACCGTTCCTTCCGCATCGGGGTCATACAAACCTTGCCGGGCCAGCGCCCGATGATTGACCCCGAAGATGCGCCAGTCACTTTCAAGGCCCAAAACACGATAGGGCTCGCCCCGGACAAAGAAACCAAGGGGGGCCACTCCCTCGGGATTGTTCCGGTAACTGATTTCGAAGGTGAGGGGATCGGTCTCCTGCAGCAGCGCCTTGGTATGCAGCCCCTCGGAAAAACTCCAACTGGGGACCTGCGGGGGCGCGTAGGCGAAATCCAGATTGCGCTCCACCGGGTTGTATGGGGCGAAGATCTCCGCGCCAAAGCTGAAGATGTAGAGAATCGCCAGCATGGCGAGGGAAAACACCGCCAGCTTGTGGCGCATGAACCGACGGCCAATAAGCTCCCATTGGGAGAGGTTTTCCGGGCCCTTGTTGGCGGACATTTTCTCCGTTTCAGGGGTCACTGGCTGATCCTGGTCCGCGGCCAGCGGATCGGGGGAGGAGGGAAGATTGCGATCAGGGGAATGTTGCGTCATGGCAGCAAAATTTAACGGGTTCCCCCGCCAAAGCGGATACGGGGATCAATCCAAAGAAGAAGAAGGTCACTGACCAGGGTACCAAAAACCCCCAATAGGCTCAAAACCATGAGCATGGAAGCCGCCAGATACATGTCCTGGGTCATCAGGGAGTCCAGAAGCAACGGACCAACCGTTGGCAGACTGAGCACGATGGCAACGATGGCCGCCCCGGAGACAAGCTGCGGGAAAAGCCCCCCCAGTCCCGAGACGAAGGGGTTCAAAGCCATGCGGACAGGGTATTTGAGGAGTAGGCGCAGGGGTCTGGCACCTTTGGCCCGGGCGGTTTGTACATAGGGTTTCTCCAGTTCATCCAGGAGATTGCCGCGCATGACCCGGACCATCCAGGCCGTTCCCGCCAGACCAACCACCAGAACCGGGACCCATATTCGCTGCATCAGGTCCATAACCTTTCCCAGGGACCATTCCGGCTGAACCGCATATTCCCGCGAGAAAAGACCCGTTACCTGAATGCCCAGCCAGTGATCGGCGAAATACATCGCCAGCAAGGCCAATAAGAAGTTCGGCACACACATCCCTATAAAACCGAAGAAGGTAAATACATAATCCCCGAATGAATATTGACGCACCGCGGAATATATACCGATAGGTAATGCGACGAGGTAGGTGAAAAGGATGGTAAACAGCGAAATCAGAAAGGTTAACAGAATTCGGTCACCGACCACATCATTGACCGACCGACCATCCTCCATGGTTCGTCCGAGGTGCCCCTGAAGGAGGCCCTTGTCAGAGGAATCGAAGGTGCCAAACCACCAGATGCCCGTCCAGCGAAGATATTTTTCCACTGATCCGGCATCGTAGTGAAAGGTCTCTTTGAGATCTTCCATTTGGCGGATCGCGCCGTCATCCCCCTCCAGTTCCAATTCAGTGATCCTGAACGTGATATAATCCCCGGGCGGAGCTTGGATAATGGCAAAGTTGATGACCGAGATGACAAAAAGGGTGGGGACCAAAACGATCAAACGATTGGCGACAAAGGGGTGTTTCATTGCCATCAAGGCCAGAAAAATAATCACGCTCCCCCAGATCAGAATCATAACGATGCGACTCACGCTGATACCAAAGTTTGGTCCGGAGCGATCATTCTCGCTCGCCTCGGGAACAATTTCGCCGGCCATTGTCGGGTCGGGAATGATGTTGATCATGGCATCGCGGGTGCGGGCGATTCCCGCTTCGGAATCCTCGGGATCTTCGTAGAAGTAGGTCTCAATGCCGGTGTTTGCCGGGGTCGAATAGAGCGCCCCACTCATCGCATTGGTTGGCACATTGCGAAATCCATGTTCGACGATCACCAGTTGTGGCGGCGGGGTCGCGATGCTGATGTTCCAGACTTCCTCGGCATTGACCGCAGCGATTTGATGAAAAAGCTCGATTTGCCGCTCCTGGTCGATCTCCGTCCAGGCCTCGTCCAGGATTTTCATGTTCCGGCGGTGAGGGTGGTCCTCGGGGGGTACGCGAATTTGGCCGATATCCTCTTCGGCGTCTCCATAAAGCCCCCCTTGGCGAAACCATTGTCCGTATGCCGGGGCAAAAAAGGACTCCCCGTAGGTGGGTACAAAATTCCGTGGTTCAGCCAAAGGGTAAAATTCGCTTTCTCCTGTCCAGACGGTGAAATCGTGTTCGAGGACGGCCTGTTCACGAAAGAAAAGACTGCGGGCACGTTCCCGGAGAATCGCGCGGACCCCAACCTCCGCCCAGTCATCGATAATAAACTGCGCCGGACCGCTCCCGGTGAAGTCGGTTACATTGATAAAGAAAGTCATCCGCGTCCCATCCGGGAATGTCCGGTAACCGGAACGGTCGCGCTGGTCCAGGCCGATGGAGTCGAGTAGTTCGTTGGCCCGCTCCTGATCGAAATCAGTGTAACTGTGAAAGAGATCAGGGTAGTGGAAAGGCGATTCCGGACCGGGGTCGATCTGTGCGGGGGTACCCTGTTGGTTGTATTCCGCCCGGATGATGCTTTCCCGGTCAATCGCCAGGGAGAGGGCCTGACGAAACTCTCTTTTGTTTAAGAATTCATGCTTCCATTTGGTGTAGGGCCGATCCTCCACCACCGCGCGGTTGGTGTTGGGGAAAAGGGTATAGACCGAACGCGTTCCCTGAAACCAATGATAGACGTCAAAGTTGTTGCGCACACTCTCGTTCATAAAGAGGGTGTAATCACGGTTCTGAATATGCCGGGCCTGCATGGAGACCTCCCCGGCCGCAGCGGTGACCGCCAGCATGTCGGGAGAGCGGATGTCGAAGACCATCCGGTCGAGATAGGGGAGTTGGTTCCCTTCCTCATCCACCGCAAAGTAGTAGGGATTGCGGACGAACGTAAAGGGTTGGGCCGATTGGTGCTGCCGAATCACCCAGGGCCAGAGGCGCGGGTGCTCCGGGTTCATGTGGTTTTGTAGCCTTCTGAATACCTGATCCGGATTGGAGAGGCCCATGGCTCGGCGGGCTCGTTCAATTTTCTCCTCATCCCCCAACTCAGGGTGGAAAGGCTCCAGGTAGTGGCGGGGGATGGCAAAAGTGTGGGTGATCGCCAGACGCTCCAGGAATTGTCCGTGAGGATGGGGAAAAACGAAACGAACCGTGTAGTCGTCAATCTTCTCAATGTCTCCCAGTTCCCCTCGTATCATCATCCATTGAGGGCTTGAATCTTGCCAGAGTACGTCTTCCTCCCACCAGAAAAGAATGTCGTCAGCGGTAAACGGGGCGCCGTCAGACCACCGCATCCCTTCGCGCAGGTGGATGATATATTCCCGGCCATCGTTCAGGACCTCAAAATCACGCGCCACGTGAGGGACAATAGGGTAGCCCATGGTCGACCAACGGACCAGAGTGGCACCGGATAGCCGCCAGCCGATTGAACCAACATCTCCTATAGAGTTGGCCAGGCGGTACCAAACGCCCCCGTATTCGCCAAGACCCTCCACTCCGCGCATCACTACCGGATGGCGGCCCACCCGTTCCTCAACAGGTGGCAGTTCGCCTTGCTCCACCAGTTCGCGCAGAACCGGTGACTCCCCCTTCGGCCACCAAGGAGCCTCCGGACCGAGATCATAATCGACCTCCAGGTTTACCACCGGAAGATCCTCCGGATCAAAAGAGGTTTGCCGAAGATCATCCACTTCCTGAAGGAAATCCTCTTCGTAGGCGATGGCTTCATCTGGTAGGGATGGACGCACCAAAAGAGCAAACAGATAGAATACAGCAATAAACATCGCCGCCGCTCCCAATAACCACAACGGGACACGTAAAAAGGAACTTCTGGGGGTAAATTTCATGGGTTTTTATACAAAAAGCAAAGCCGATAGGCAGGCCTAGGTCTTGTCAATGGGAAAGCAATATCCGATAAAGTTTTACCAATTTCAGGCCGCTCTGGGAAATCCGCACGGTTTTCCTTTTCAAATTGGGAATTTTTTGGTAGCTTTGATCTCTTACTATTAGTCGCCCCTCTTAAAAACACCCCAAAGCTTTATTTTATGGGAACTTATACCGCCACCTCCAGTCTTAGCAAACAAGACAAGATGACTGCCAAAGCACAGGAAACCGCAATTGACCATAAGCTGGTTGAACGCTTCAAAAAAGGCGATCAAGCCGCCTTCGACGAAATGGTGTCCCGATACTGGGATCGCATCTACGCCATGGTGAAACAACTCCTCAACAACACCGAGGATGCCGAAGAGGTCACCCAAGACGCTTTTGTCCGTGCCCACAAAGGGCTGGAGAACTTCCGGGGGGACTCCTCCTTTTCGACTTGGCTGTACCAAATTGCCACCAACCTGGCTCGGAATAAATACTGGTACTGGTGGAGACGGAAACGCGATAAAAGCATTTCCTTCGACCAACCTCTCACTTCCGACGGCGAGTTTACTTTAACCGATGTCATTCCCTCCGCCGCGCAAAATCCCAATGAGGAAGCCGTAAATCAGGAATTGGTTGATCGCATCGCCCATTGCATGCCCACCCTGAACACCAAGCATCGTGAGATCCTGGTGCTCCGGAATGTGCAGAATCTCTCCTACGACGAAATTGCCACCGTGCTGAATATCAGTGTTGGCACCGTGAAAAGCCGCATCGCCCGTGCCCGGGAGGCCCTGCGGGAAAAATTGGGCAAGGAATTTGCATGAATGAGAAACGCTTCATAGAATTGCTCAATCTGTATCTCGATGGAGAAATCGATGATACCGAAAAGCAGTTGCTGGACGAAGCGTTGCAAAAAAGCTCCGAACGCCGCGCCATTTTTCAACAGTACGCGGTTTTACAAAAAGCTTCCCTGGAAGCTTCGGAAAAATTTAAACCACAAATGCGCAAGTCGGTTGATTTCCGCAAATATGCCGAACTGGCACGTAATGCGGACTCACGGATTTTCAACGGCTTCGCCTATTCCGCGGTGGCATTATTGCTAATCGGCTTACTCTTCGCCACCGCCTTTCGCTTCGTCGGCGATTCGGTTTGGGAAGCGGTTTTCGATTCCGGGGGAGAGGCGGTAGCCGAAGTTCAAGCTTTCCGGTTCGACGACACTAAGAGGTCTTCCGACGGTTCACATGAAACTACGGCAATTCAGACCGCTTTTAACGAACCCCTCTTGGCGGAAGAAAACGAGTTTGGAAGTTTTTCCGAAAGAACCATGGATCGCTTTCAGTCGCGGTGGGAAAGCCTTAAAACAAATTTTCACCCGGATGAAGTGGAATCCGACCGCTCGCTTTTCTTTGGCAGTCCTTTCTCCGGAGCAGATCGGCCCTATCGTGGGGTTGAGGAAGCGTCTTTAGCGAATTTCCGCTTCCAACGGTAATTCAATTTGCGAATGTTATCACCGACCTCCGTCATCTCGCTCTGCGAAAAATCGGTAGAATAGTTTTCTTGCTGAGGCGAAATGTTTCTCCTCTTGGACCGACTACCCCTCTTCGCGCCAGCGGCTCCGAAGATGGTGGGCGATAGCCTTGGGTTGCCGGTCGCGGGTGAAAACCCCTTTGCGGTTCCCAATGATGCGGGTGATGCCTTGCTTGGTCATGAAGTCGGCGAAATTCCAAACATGCTCCCCGATCACGAAGGGCAACTCATCGTAGGCCCGGTGGTATTCATTGAGAAAGGCTACCTGAAATTCTTCACTGAATAGCTGGGGTGGGTCGGCGTGGAAGCCGGCAATCGTATCGGCCCCGTATTCCGTTATAATAATAGGCTTCTGGTATTTCTCATACATTGCTTTCAGATCTTGCATGAGATTCGGATAGATGGTCTCCAACAATCCCACATCGGTATACCAGGCCGGGTATCGATTGAGACAAACGACATCAAAAAAGTCCTGCGTCAGGTCATTGTGGGCGTAGGCATTGGTCACGCAACAAATTGGGCGGTGCCCGTCTTGGGCACGGGTGTGGGCGGCGACCTTTTCGAAGTAGGCCCGGGAAGGCTCTTCCCAGGAAGCGGCCTCGTTGGCGACCGACCACATCACCACGCTGGGGTGGTGACGATCCCGGTTGATCAGATCGGTCATCACTTCACAATGATGATGTAGGGTTTCTTCATTTATTCTTCCACAACCAAAAACCGGGGCCTTATGGTCCCAGAGTCCCACCGCCGGACTTTCATCGATAACGACAATGCCTTCTTCGTCACAAAGATTCAGGATCTCCTCCGCGTAGGGATAATGACTGGTGCGGAAACTGTTGGCGCCGATCCAGCCCAACAGGCGTAAGTCCTTGACGAAAGTTACGGGGTCAAAACCGCGACCATGAAGAATGCTGTCCTCGTGTTTGCCAAAGCCTTTGAAATAGAAGGGTTTTTCGTTAATGAGAAAGGCGTCGCTGGTCGCTTTTACGGTGCGGAAACCGACCGTTTGCGGGTAGGTATCCAATACTTCGCCGGAATTGTCCTTGAGTGTGGTTCGGAAAGTGTAGCAATACCCTTCGCCGGGTTGCCAAAGCTTGGGGTTTTTTACCTCCAAGGTGCCCTCGGTTCCCTCCGCGCTGGCTACAACCTTTCCCTCGGCGTCGAGCAATTCATGTAGTCCTTGGGCTTCGCCGCTAACGGTGGCACGAAAATGTACCCGTCCGGTATGTTCTTCATCGAGAAGGGAGTCCAAATGAAGAGATTCGACTCGTACGGGAGGCAGAACCTGCAATCGAACCGGCCGGATAATGCCCGCATAGTTGAAGAAATCAAAATGAATCACCTGTTGCCGAAAACCCGCGGGGTATTGCGCTCCCTCGGGTTTAATCACTTCTCCTGCCGGCAGGCAAGTCCAGTCGAGACGATTATCGACCGCCAACGAGAGGCGGATCGGTTGGTCCTTTACGCGGTCCGTGATGTCTGCCTCAAAAGGCAGAAAGCCGCCTTTGTGGCGGGTGATTTCTTCTCCGTCCAGATAGACTCGCGCATGGTGCGCTACGGCCCCAAAACGCAGAAGCAGGCGTTGCCCCTGCCAGGAACGGTTGGGGATGATGGTGCGCTCGTACCAAACCCAGCCCACATGGTCGCGGAGGGAAATATCTTGGGTGAGATCGTTGTAAGCCGCCGGGACTGCCATGACCATCGGGTCGGACAGGCCGGAGCGGGCCCATTCTACGGTGGGCTCGTCGACCGCGGGGTCTTTTTGAAAATTCCAGATACCATCGAGGCTTACGATGGAGCGGGTCAGGGTCTCTTTGGGAAATAGCATAGATAGGTCAATCGGGTTCGGGTAAAAGAAATAATCTCAATTTCCTTGGTGTCGAAGGTCAATGCCTATTCGGAAACTTTTTTCTAAAAGTTCCTTTTTCCCTTGAGATTTTCTCTTCAAAGAACGCTTTGCCGTTGTCCCAAGGAAGAAAGTATGCTCTAAAAGCGACTTATGGAGTATCCTTTTCAAAACCCCGAATTACCTTTGGAAGAGCGTCTGGATGATGTTATCGGCCGCCTGAGTTTAGCTGAAAAATGCACCCAGCTGCGCTGGAAATCCCCCGCCATTCAGCGCTTGGGAATCAGCGCCTACAACTGGTGGAACGAAGCCTTGCACGGCGTTGGCCGGAACGGTCGAGCCACGGTTTTTCCGCAGGCCATTGGTATGGCCTCAATGTGGGATGGCGCGTTTACCGAAGAGATTGCTTCGGCCATCGCCGACGAAGCCCGGGCAAAACATCACGAAGCCGCTCGCCGGGGGAGCTTCGGACATTATCAGGGCCTGACTTTCTGGACCCCGAATATCAATATCTTCCGGGACCCTCGCTGGGGTCGGGGACAAGAGACTTGGGGAGAGGATCCCTACCTAACGGGCGAACTTGGCGCGGCTTTTGTGCGAGGTTTGCAGGGATCGGATCCCCAGCGCCTGAAAACCGCCGCTTGCGCCAAGCACTTTGCCGTCCACAGTGGTCCGGAGGCATTGCGTCACGAATTTGATGTCCACCCTACGCCCAAGGATTTTCGCGAAACCTATTTGCCCGCCTTCAAACGATTGGTCGATGAGGGAGTGGAATCGGTTATGGGAGCCTATAACCGGGTCTATGGAGAGCCTTGCTGTGGCAGTAAAATCCTATTGCAGGACATCTTGCGGGACGAATGGGGTTTTCAGGGCCATGTGGTTTCTGATTGCTGGGGTATTAAGGATTTCCACACTACCCATAAAGTCACTGCAAATAGCCAGGAATCTGCGGCTATGGCTCTGCGCAACGGTTGTGATCTAAATTGCGGTGATGTCTATTGTGATTCGCTGGAAGTGGCCTTGGCGGAAGGGTTGGTGACTGAGGAAGAGGTCGATCAAGCGCTCCGGCGTTTGTGGCGGGCCCGCTTTAAGCTTGGAATGTTTGATCCGGCTGGGCACGATCCCTACGCCAACACCCCGATGTCTGTCGTCTGCTGTGAGAAGCATCAAAAAATGGCCTTCCAGGCCGCCGTCAAGTCGCTGGTGTTGTTGAAAAACGACAACCAGACCCTTCCGCTTAACGGGGATCCAAAATACATCTTACTCAGTGGCCCGTTGGTCAGTGAAGTCGATGTCATGCTCGGTAATTATTTCGGCATGAGCCCAAAGATCAGCACGGTGCTGGAAGGTATGGCGAAAGTAGCCCCCGAAGGGATTCGTATGGATTACCGTGCCGGTTGTCTTCTCGATCGCCCACGACCCAATCCGGCGGACTGGGCTGGCTTCGAAGCCGCCGCCAGTGATGTGGTGCTGTGTTGCATGGGGCTTACGCCAAATATTGAAGGCGAAGAGGGGGATGCCATTCAATCGCCTCACAAAGGCGACCGGGAAACGATTGAACTTTTGGAAGACCAATTGGCTTATCTCAAAAATATCCGGGCGTCGATTAAGAAGAAGGGGAGTTCCACGAAAGTCGTGGTTCTTCTCTTCGGTGGCAGTGCCATCGCCATTCCCGAAATTCAGGAATTGGCCGACGCTATTTTACAAGTTTGGTATCCCGGGGAGGCTGGCGGGGAGGCGATTGCCTCGGTGCTCTTTGGTAAGGCTCAACCGGGAGGGCGCCTACCTGTATCGATCCCCCGTTCCACCGCCGATTTGCCGCCCTATGACGATTATTCCATGGCCGGCCGAACCTATCGTTACATGGACGAGGAGAAAATTCTCTATCCTTTCGGCTTCGGTCTTGGCTATACCAGCTTTACCTACAAATCCCTCTCCTGCGAAATCGGGAAGGAGAGCTGTGAGATCAGTGTGGAAGTCCAAAACACCGGGGATCTCGACGGTGACGAAGTTGTGCAACTCTATCTAAGTCCACCAAAGCATGCCTCCGGGCAACCGCGCCATCGCTTGTTGCGTTTCTCCCGTCGCTCAATCCCTGCGGGGGAAACCGTCAAGGTCAATTGGCAGATTCCAATTGCGGATTTAGCCTTTTACAACGACGAGGGCAAACCCGTAATGCTCCCCGGAGTCCATACCCTGCAAGCTGGAGGATGCTCTCCCTTTGCCAAACTGACCGACTTGGGCGGAGCAAACCTGGTCCGTGCAGAGACCGAAATTTCCCCGTAAAAGCCAATCTTCCTCCTGCGCAGACAACAATCTCAAGCAAACGTTCGTCAATAACTAAGACCATAGAACCTAAATGTTTCTTAAAACACTGTTTTTCACGAAAAAATTGCTTTCTCATTTCTGCGCTGGTGATTTTGGCTTGTTGAAACGGAAGAAATTCGGCGTAAACAATCCAGGGAGGGGAGAGCGAAAAGTCAGGCTGGGGCGACGTACTTTGCGCGAAAGGCATTGCTTGGCTTCCTTCAGCAATCCTCCAACGAAAGATTCTGAACCAACAATTTGAGCTCTGGTAACGGCCGCAAAGATCTTTTCCCGAGCACGTCGATTACTTTCACTCCCTGCCTTTTCACTCAGCAAACGGGTGATTTCCTCCTGCGCCTCCTGGTCATCCAAATGCCCCTTGCCTTCACGAGGCATTCGTCCCTGTCCCAGCACCAGCATCCGGTAAAAGCGCAACACATCGCTACCCGTATCCTTATCTATCGCATCCACAACATACCCCAAATCGGTCATTGGCTCTCCCGCCATCACTGATTCCCCGTAGCCGCTATAGGCATATTTTCCCGGATCATCCACCAGGCCCGCCCGTACCGGATTCAGATCAATATAAGCGGCCACCACCTTCAAGGCATTGGCCCGACCCTCTACCAGGACACTCTTGAACTTCTCACTCCACAGCGGACCATAACGCCGGTACTCACTGTTGTACCAGATACTCACCCGTTGTTTGAACGTCTTCACGAACTCCGGCAAATTGTGCATCCGCTTATGCAAGGCCGCGCGGAGTTCCTCCGCCTCCTTGCCTCCCTGTTCCAGCGTCCGCTGTACCTGTTCCACCGAATTAGGAGCGTAGGCGATCGAACG
>JAIUMY010000061.1 GCA_022565335.1 Opitutales bacterium | reverse complement strand
CTCCTCCACCAGATCACTGAAGAGGTTGCGGAAGAGTTCGATATGATTGGATTCGTCGAGCAGGGTGTAGCGGAACATTTGTCCGATCCCGGGGAATTTGTTCTGGCGGTATAGCGAGAGGATCATTCCGAAAAGGCCATAGAATTGAGTCCCTTCCATGCACTGGCCGAAGACAAAGATGTTTTTGGCGAGCAGCTTCTTGTTTTCGGTCTGAGTCATGTCCAGATCCCGACGCAGGGCGTGGGACGTCTCGGTGACGAATTCGTTTTTGCGGCGAATGGTCTCCACATCTTCAAACATGGCCTCACATTCGTGCGGGTTGATGCCGAGGGAGGAGATCATATAAAGGAGGGAATCGGCGTGGATATTCTCCTCGTGGGCGTGCCGACCGAGAACGAGCTTGAGCTCCGGAGCGGTGACCAGTTCGCGGACCACATGGATTATGTTATCGCCAACGATTCCTTCGGCGGCCGAGAAATAACCGATGCCCATCATGATAATCCAGCGCTCTACCTCGGAGAGAACTTTAGGATCGCGCCACTGCTCAATGTCCTTACCCATGGGAATGTCCTCGGGTTCCCAGTGGTTGGCTTTCATATTGCGGTAGAGTTCGTACGCCCATTGGTATTTTAAGGGGAGTAGGTTAAAGGTCATGGTTTCGCGACCATTGATGACCTTTTTGGCGTTGAAAGCAGCTTCGGCTTTCGCCTGATCAAGGATGAAGGTTTTGCTTCCGATGGTGATTTTCTTTTCCATAGGTGTAGAGATGTTGAGAGAGTTGCCGGCTGGTCCGGGTCGTTTGTTTGTTGTTGATTGTGTTGATTTTTGGGCTTTTAGGGAATTTGAAGAAAGACTTTAAGAAACCCCAATATATTGTGTCGGATTACCGATTGACCACACTATCTTGGGGTCCCGAAATAATTCGTCAACCGAGAATTGAGAAAATTTCCGCAAAAATTGGTCTTTTGGGGTAGCCTTTCCCCGAGGAGACCTTTATCGTGAGGGGATCGCAAGGAAATAGAATTCACCGGTTATTGGCGGGGGTCGGTGAATAAAGTTGTAACCTTTTCCGGTAGACGGGGATGTCGTTCACAATGGCAACTATTGCGGCAAAAACTATTTTTCCTTTTTCGTGGGAAATGTCTACACTGGAACAATTCTCCGGGAATCAGATTGCTTCCGCGAAACCAATGAAAGACCCATATTCCAAGGAACCCTATAAATTGTCCGAAGACACGGTCGATTTGCTGCGGGCAATTGGAGGGGGGAACGATTCGGCCTTCCGTAAATTTGTGGGGCTTTGGGAAAAACCTTTGCTGGCCTTCTTTTATCGTCAGACCGGAGATTTTCACGAATCCCAGGATCTCGCCCAGAATGTTTTCCGTCGGGTCTATCGCTCGGCGAGTGGTTTCCGCGGCGACGGGGGCTCCGGGCGGGGCTGGGTGTTTTGTCTGGCCCGGCGGGTTTTACTCAATCACTGGCGCACGCGGAAGCGGAAGGGCCTGGCGTTGCCAGGGGATGAATTTTTGCAGGAAATGAGCTCTGACTTTTCCGAACCGCGTCCGGTTGGCGAGGAAGAGGAGCTTTTTCGGAAGTGTTTGCTCCTTTTGCCCGAGAAACAGCGGACGGTACTGCTTTTGCGGGTGCGGGAGGAGATGGACTATGAATCCATGGCCGAGGTTCTGGAGGAAAGCCTGGCCAATACCAAGGTTCTCCTCCACCGGGCCCGCCGCAAGTTGCGGGAATTGTATGCCAAGGAGGTGCAGCGATGAAAAAAATGGAAGACAAGGAAGGTTTTGAAGACAAATTCGACAAGTGGTTGAAAGCCGATCCAAAGGCCTTGGATAATCCCGACCTGGGGATTTCGCCGGACCGTCTTTTATGGCAGGAGAAGATGCGGCTTTGGTCGCTTCGTGCTGGCGGATTCCTGGGCGCGGCGGCGGCCGTGTGGGTCCTGGTGTTTTTTCTTGGTGGAACTCAGGAGCCTTTGGAAAATGGCATGGCGGCAGCAGATGGGAAGGGAATTCCGGAGGTGTTTTGGTCTGTCGAAGACGCCTCTTGGACGAATCTGTTTATCCTGGAAGACCAGCTTGCCGGGGTAGACTGGCAACCGGATGAGGAAGATGAAATTTTGGCGAACTTGCTGTTTAATGGCAGTTGAGTCGCTTTCACTAAAAACAAAAAACCAAAAAAAAGGAGAATAGACTATGAAACACTACAAATTGATTACGATTCTGGGCCTCTGTGCCTTATGGATGACCTCCGGGCTCTCGGCGGAAAGCGAAGAGGCGAACGAGGCTGCGGAAACCAGCGCGCAGGTGGAATTGCCCGAAGGGGTGACCGCCCCCCAGGTTGTTCGGCTCCTGCGTATGAGCGATGAGGAACTCGCCAGCCTTCGCCATGCGGTGGAGTTTGTGGAGTCCATGGACGAGGAAGAGAAAGGGGAACTGCGGCGTACCATTGGCCAACTTCGCCGGTCTGAAGCTCGCCGTTCCGGCGAAACACGAAGAGAACGTGGAGAACGAGCGGAACCAGAGGCCGGTCCTTTGCGGGAAGAGTGGCAAGCCTTCCGCGAGCAATATGAGGAGGATGGGGAATCCCTGGAGGACCTATCTCCAGTGGAGCGCCGGGCGCTTTTCCGCGAGCACCTGCGGGAGCAACGGGAAACCCGTGGCCGTGAAGCTGGCCCCGGGCAACGACAGCGGCAGGAAGATCAGCGTTCCCGGGGCAATCCCCGTGGAGGTCCCCGGCAGTCGGACTAAGAAAAACAAGGGAGTCGATCGTGGTTGTTTAATCGTGGCGGACGTCCTCCAGGACGTCCGCCATTGCGGCTTGTCAATATTTTTAGAGCCTGGCCCTTACATGTGGTTGTCTCAATGCATGGCCTAAATCAGTATGGGAAACCAGGGTGTTTTTCCATCAACTGAAGATCACCTTGACCATCGGTTCAGGAAATTTTTCCTTTCGTCCAGTCCTTTCGAGTTTTCCTCCTATACTTTAATCTTTGGCTGCTTTGCGGTACTTCTTTAAGTCCCGGTAGAAGTTTTCGTGGCTTCCGAAAGTGAGTAGGTTTATCTCGTTTTCCTGATAGGTGTAGGAGAGTAGGAACAAGCTTTTGCTGATTTTGAACTTGTGGACAAAAACTCCCGCTAAATCGCCAATTTTTTCTTGTCCAATGGTGGGTTCGTTGAGGATTTGAAGGACGGCCTTATCCAGATCCTTTTTCTCCTGTTTCTTGAGCTTTTTAACCTTTCGCCCAAATCCTGGTGATTGGTAGATTTTCGGATTATCCAAACGTATATTGCTCTTTGGGGCTCTCTTTCATTTCCTCCATTGCCAAGAGGGTCTCTCTAATGAAGGTAAAAGGAAGATCGGGGTTATCTTCAGCCGCTTTGCCGATTATCGCCCAGTATTCCAGTTGAGAAGTCATTGACCGCCGTTCAACCTTGGATCTGGTCCTGGCTTCTTTGGCTAAACGGTCGGAAATACGTATAACGGTGCTCATTGGGACTACTTGTAGCAAAATGTAGCATTTTGTCAAGTGAATTCAGCTGAGCCGATGCTGTTCGGGGGGAGTTCACCGAGGCCGGCTAACCAAGGGCGTCAATATTTTTAAGGCCTGTCCCTTGCAGGCCATAATCTGTCAATTTATAGAGCCTGTCCCTTAAAATATTGACATGGTCTTCGTCTTCGGCGGCTGAAGGAATGCCTTTAGAAAGATTTGTCGAAGTCAGTGGGCTCCACAGGCTCGGTCGGGGCTTTCTTGACGAAGGTCGACTGCTCTATCTTTTTTTTTAGCACCGTTTCGTATTCCTCGGAGGAGATGGGAAGGCTTATCGAGCGATTTTCAAAAGCTGACAGAAGAATGGCGTTGGCCAGTTCCACTGAATGAATGCCTTCAACGGCGGGGGCGATCAGGTCTTTACCTTCCAGAATGGCGTCGGCGAAGTTTTGCATGATGGCCACGTGTTGGCCACCAGGGCCTTCGACGGGAATGTCGATGGTCCAGGTTTCGGGTTTGGTGAAACCGCCGGGACAGGATTTGCTGAATTCGCGCACGGGTTCGGTGGTGCGGAGAAAGGTTATTTTCCGTTCCTCAACAACAATGCGGCCCCGGTCCCCGGTAATTTCCAGGCGGTTGGTGCCGGGAGCTTCTCCGGTGCTGGTAACAAAGACCCCGGTGGCGCCATTGGGGTAACGGAGAAAAGTGGTTACGTCGTCCTCAACTTCGATCTCATGGTATTTTCCGAAGGCGCAGAAACCGGTGACTTCCTCGGGCATTCCGCAAAGCCATTGCAGAAGATCGAGTTGGTGGGGGCATTGGTTGAGCAATACACCGCCGCCTTCGCCGCCCCAAGTGGCGCGCCAGCCGCCGGAGGCGTAGTAGGATTCGGTGCGGAACCAATCGGTAATGATCCAGTTTACCCGCAGAATCCCGCCGATTTCTCCCCGGTTGATAAGATCGCGGACTTTACTATAGGCGGGATCGGTCCGCTGGTTGAACATGGCCGCAAAAACGGGCTTGGGGGAGGAGGTCTTTTCGTAGGCTTGGATCAGCCGCTCGCAGTCCGCTTTGTGAACACTGATGGGCTTTTCCACCAAAACGTGGAGCCCGGCTTCCAGGGCGGCAATGCCCAGGGGCGTGTGGTCGTAGTGGGGGGTGGCGATCAATACCGCGTCCACTTTGCCGGATTTGATCAATTCCTCGCCGGTAGGGAAGGCGGGGATCTCCGGGAACTTCTTCAGGCGCTCGGGATCGGCGTCGGCGATGGCGGAGAGGGTGACTTTTGTAACCTGCTCACCCAGGATTTTGCGGGCATGGGTCGAACCCATGTTGCCCATTCCAATGATTCCAAGACGTACGTTTTCCATAGATTGTAATAGGTAATCAGCTTTCAGCGACTCCAGTCAAGCATGCGTTTTATGGGTTGGTAGGCCGCTTGGCGAATTTCTTCATCGAGCTGGATTTCCGGTTGTTTTTTTTGCAGCGCGTCGCGAACCTTTTCGATAGTATTCATCTTCATATATCGGCAGTCGTTGCAGGCACAGTTTTCAGTGGGTCCGGCGATAAAGGTTTTTTCCGGGACCTCCCGATGCAAGCGATGCAACATTCCGGATTCGGTGATAACGATAAATTCCCTGGCCGGGTGGTCGCGGCAAAACCCGATCATTTTCTCGGTGGAGCAGACCTCGTCGGCAATGTCGCGGACGGCTTCAGTGCATTCGGGGTGGGCGACCAGAGGGGCGTCGGGATATTGGTCCTGCAGTTCTTCAATCGCTTGCACGGTGAAGAGGACGTGGACGTAGCAACTGCCTGGCCAGAGGTGGATTTTGCGGTCGGTCTGGCGGGCTACCCATTGCCCGAGGTTTTGGTCGGGAACAAAGAGGATTTCCTTGTCGGCGGGGACTTGCTCGACAATTTTGACCGCATTGCCGCTGGTACAGATAACGTCGCTAAGGGCTTTGACCCCGGCGGAGCAATTGATGTAGGCCACGACGTAAAGTTCCGGATGTTTTTCTTTGAAAGCGCGCAAGTCCTCGGGCGGGCAGGAATCGGAGAGGGAACAACCAGCCTCCAGGTCGGGCAAAAGGACGGTTTTGCCGGGGTTGACGATTTTGGCCGTTTCCGCCATGAAATGGACCCCGCAGAAGAGAATGGTATCGGCGTCGGTTTCGGCCGCTTTGTAGGCCAAGCCTAGCGAGTCCCCGACATAGTCGGCGATGCGCTGAATGGGCTCAATTTGGTAGTTGTGGGCCAGGATGACGGCGTTCTGTTCCTTTTTGAGACGAAGAATCTCCTCTTGGATAGGGGAGAGTTCGGACGATGAGGGTTTCTGCGGACCAATTACAACCGGTTCGTAATTCCGTAAGATGGGTGCGGTGGGAGGCATGGGTTTCAGGAGTTTTTGTCGCCGAAATGATTCTGGTAATCCTCAATGGAGGCCTGAATTACTTTCCGGGCCTGGTCAACGTCATAGAGTTCCTCAATTTCGACCGGAGAATCGTTTTGAGGATTCATCTTATAGGTGGAAAAGTAATGCTGAATGCGGTCGGTCAATGACTCGGGCAGCCGGGCGAGGGAGTCGGTTTCTCCCCAGAGGGCGTCGTTACTGAGGACCGCGATGATTTTGTCGTCCGCCTCGCCGTTATCGATCATCCGAAACCCTCCGACGACTTTGGCTTTTACCAATACCTCGGCCCGGTTGATGGGCATTTCGGAGATGATGCAAATGTCGAGGGGATCACCATCGGCCTTGGATACTTGTTTGGAGTAGGCGGTTACTTTTTCCGCGCAATAGGTCTGCGGAATGAAGCCGTAGGAACACGGCGGAAGAGATGAGCCGATTTGGGGGCGGTCAATGCGGAGATAACCCGAGGTCTTGTCGACCTCATACTTCATTATATCGAAGGGTGTTATCTCAATGTAGGCATTGACCACCTGGGGAGCCTCCTCCCCGGAGCTGAGGCCATGCCATGGGTGGGGCCGCCACCGTGAGAAGGGTTTATTGCTGGCGCTCATTGGAGGATGGAGCAATTCCTTTTCAATAAGGGAGGGGGAATTTCTCGCAGAGTTGGATCGCGATGTTGCGCGCTTCAGCAATTTTTTCCTGATCTTCCGGGTTGGATAAAACCAGATCAATGGCTTGAGCGATTTCCTTCATGGCATCTTCATCCATTCCACGGGAGGTCACGGCGGGCGTGCCAAGACGGATCCCGCTGGTTTGGAAAACGCTGCGGGAGTCGAAAGGAATGGCGTTTTTATTGCAGGTAATATTAGCCATATCGAGAGTTTCCTGAGCCTTTTTTCCGGAAAGTTTCTCGTGCTTGGCGCGCAGGTCGATAAGCATGACGTGATTGTCGGTGCCGCCGCTGACGACCATGTAGCCTAGCTCTTGCATGGCTTCGGCCAGAGCTTTGGCGTTGCGAACGATGCCTTCCTGGTAGGTTTTAAACTCGGGGGTTGCGGCCTGTTTGAAACAAACGGCTTTCCCGGCGATGACATGCATCAGCGGACCGCCCTGAACCCCGGGAAACATCGCGCCGTCAATGGCTTTGGCATATTTCTCCTTACATAGAATCAAGCCACCCCGTGGTCCGCGAAGGGTTTTGTGGGTGGTGGTGGTCACAAAGTCAGCGTGGGGCACCGGGGAGGGATGAACTCCGGCGGCCACCAATCCGGCGATGTGGGCAATGTCGGCCAGCAAGAGTGCTCCGCAGGACCGCGCGATTTCCCCTAAGCGGGCGAAGTCAATGGTGCGGGAGTAGGCCGAAGCCCCTACGGTAATCATCTTGGGCTTCACTTCCAGGGCTTGCTTGGCCAGGGCTTCGTAATCGATGTGACCATCGGATTCGGAACCGCCGTAGTGAACCACATCGTAAAGTTTGCCGCTGAAATTTGCGGGATGGCCATGGGTCAGGTGGCCGCCGTGGGCAAGGCTCATGGTCAAAATACGGTCACCGGGTTCCAGCATGGCGAGATAGACCGCAGTGTTGGCCTGGCTTCCGGAATGCGGTTGCACGTTGGCGTGCTCGGCACCGAAAAGTTCTTTGGCGCGCTCGATAGCGAGAGTCTCGATGGTGTCAACGTGTTCGCAGCCTCCATACCAACGGCGTCCGGGGTATCCTTCGGCGTATTTGTTGGTCAGGGTGGAGCCTTGAGCTTCCATGACCGCAGGGAGGGTGAAATTCTCCGAAGCGATGAGCTCGATGTGGTTTTTTTGCCGTGCTTTTTCGTGTTGGATCGCTTCCGCAATGGCGGGATCCAATTCGGCGAGTGGTGTGTCCGTTAGAACAGGGAGGGAGGATGTAGGCATACTCATAATTACAAAGTAGAAACTATGTTACGGTTTGTCCGGAATCTCAAGGGAAGAATGAAGAGGATTTCAGGAAGGGGGGTGTCGGTGGGCCTGGAACGGCTTCAGAATGGGTTTGCCGCCGGAACCTGGAGGAGTTGGTTTTCCTCGAGGCAGTAGGCGCTCAGAAACCCTCCCCAGACGCAGCCGGTATCCAATCCCAAAATCCCGTTGGTGCTATGAAATCCCAAGGCCGCCCAGTGTCCATGCAGAACACGCGGGATGGATGGTGGGGAACGGTGGGCTGGCTCCAGGGACCATTTGGCGGTGGGGTGGGCAAACCAGGGGAAGTGTTTAGCCGGGCACTCGCCCAATGTTGATTTAAACTCATTGTTCAAGGTGCCGTCTTTATGAACGACCCGCAGGCGGGTGAAAACATTGAGGGTATAGCGAAGTTTATCGGTCTCGCTTTGACAATCTGTCCACAGGGCGGGATTGTCCCCCCATAATTCTCCGAGATTTTCCTTTCCTGCAGAAGTTTTCAGATGGGTTTCGAGAGCTTTCGCCTGCCGACGGCATTCCGGCCACGTCCAGTCAGGTGATAAACCGGCGTGGATCAGGGTTGAATGTTCGAGCTCGACCAAAAAAGGACGCGTCCTCAACCAGTTGAGCAATTCATCCGCCCCGGGGTGGGTAAGAATATCGGCAAACGTATCCTTGCCGCGTTTGTGCCTTTGCCCGCCGGCGACCGCGAGGAGATGAACGTCATGGTTTCCCAGTACCGAGTCGGTGGCATGATCACAGGCCCATTGCAAAACTTCCAGGGATTGCGGGCCGCCGTTGACCAAGTCCCCCAGAAAAAAGATTCGGTCCCGGCCGGGCCGGAATTCAATTTTCCGGAGAAGTTGACGAAGTTCACGGTAACAACCATGAACATCACCAACAACCCAAGTACGCATTGAAAAGGGGCCAAATATCCCGTTGCCAGGGGAAGTTTAAAGCTCTGCGGAGAGCAATTGGAGATGTTTGCCGAGATGACGGGCCAAAAACTCGCGATGCAATCCATCGTGTTCCTTCAGCAAGGCCAGGACGCGGTCCTTGAAAAGGTCGCCATTGGCGGCTTTACCTACCGTAAGTACCGACCCGAAGGTGACGTGTAGCACCTGGCGGCCCGGATTGGTGTCAAAATAGACCTTTTCGGCTTCGGCGGGATCGCTCTTTGCCAAGACCTCGACATCTTCCTCAGTGGTGGACAAATGATAGGTCTTTCGGTCTCGCATGAAACACTCGCGGGAGTAGGCGGCGATTTCCTGAAAGAGTTCCGGGTCCTTGTGGCAAACTACGCGGATGGCCTCAAGGTAGCTGGTACCGGCGGTTTTGACGTGCAGAAGATCGCCGCACAGCCTTCCGATGGCCGGATAAATGGAAAATTTGTCGGAACCACTATGAATACTGAGTTTGTAGGGACCGCAGTATTTCGCGACCGCCACATGCAGTGCGAGCGATTCCTCGAAAGCCTTCAGATCGCCTTTGTAGTCGATGCCTTTTTCGAAGTCGCCAATGAAACGCGGGGCGAGGCTGACCACTTTGACTTCCCGTCTCTTCAATTCCAGACCGAAAAAGAGGTGCTCGAGAGGAGAGGTCGGGGAGTCGGTTTCGTCGACCGAAACTTCGATTTCATAGCCTCTGGCCGCGCCGTGCAAATGAATGCTGGCCGCCATGGTAGTGCAGTGACGGATGGCGCGACCATATTTGACGGCGGCGCGATTGAGCGTTTCGGGGTCGAAGCGAAGAGTTTGTTCTTCGCTGACTTTAAATTCCTGGCCGAGATAGGCGTCTTTCCACTCTGCGGGGAGAGCCCCTTCTTTGACGATTTCGGCGATTTCTGTTTCCAATTCGTCCATGGAAAGATGATCGGCCTCGTTGTTGACAAAGTCGGAGGGGTCGATGGTGAAAAAGGTAAATCCGGCCGCAGCCGTACTGGCGACGTCCTCATCGGTTTTCAGATGGTCCGCATCCGCACCCCACGGGCCATCCCAGTTTTCCGCTACGAGGGTCTCCGTGGCAGAGGTCATAACATCCTCGGGAGTCCGTTGGGTACGGGTCATTTCGCGAATCGATTGCTGCGCAAAAATTGGCGCGAAATCATGGCCTTTCAAGGCGTCGATATGGCCTGGGGTGGCGAGTCCGATACGGTCGCCGAAACCAAAGGACTTTTTTAGTCCGAGAAGGGAAGGGGTGGGTTTATGTGAGTTCATGGTGTATGGATTGTTAATTTGGTAACGCAGCGTGGCAAGCGGAAACCCCGGAGTCCGAGGTTTATGAGTCGAGCTCCCGGAGAAAGGGAAGGAAATTCGGGAGCTCTGCCGGAGTTGCCTCTCCCCCCGGACGGCTCCAGGGTACGTTCTGGGCAGAGGGGAAAAGCCCCTCGTTGAGAAAGGTTTTACAGGTTTCTTCGATCCCGAGGATATGACGAGTGCGGGAAAGCCCCTTGGCATCTTCGGTTTTGGTCTCGCGCACCAGGGAATTCGGGACGGTGGCAATTCCGCCGGAAGCGAGAAAGGTCAAATTGTAAGTTTGCACAAAGGGAACCGTGTCCGCCAAGCGGGTTAGGGGGCGCTCTTTATCTCCTTTTACGTAGCGGCCGTAATCGAGAAGATTTTCGGGGACAAACATGGTCCGTTCGGTTTCCAGAGGTTCACTTTCTTTGGAATGGTCTTTCCATTCCAGCCAACAAGGTCCGTAGGCGTCGTAATGGAGAAATGCTTTTTCGGTTTCCACCAACTCCTTTTGGATGGTCCGGCCGTCGTAGGCATGAGTCATCGCCAGACGAATCACCGGACCTTCGGTGGGCCTGATCTCGGTGAAAAAGGTATCGGCGGATTCTATTTCATGGGCTCGGTAGGCCTCGGCTTTCACATGGTCGGGGGAGGCCCAGGAAAAAAGATCCTTGGTGCCGGCCCAGAACAAACTATTGTGCAAGAAGTGTCCCATGGCGTTGCCCATGCACGAATCGATGACCGGATGGCCGTCAAGAAAGAGTTTGCCGGCCCAACGACAGCGATTGAAGTAGCGATTATCCCGGGGCCAGAGCCCCAGAAAATGAACCTCCAGAATTTTGCCGAACTCGCCGGCGAGCATTCGTTGCTTCAATGTTTGGCGAACCGGGTCGATAATGAAGTTGAAGCCCACATTGGTAAGGAATTTGGCGTTTTCCTCGACTTTCAGCATTTCGTCCAATTCCGAATGCAAAAGGGTAGGGGGCTTCTCCAGATAAACCGCCAAGCCCCGTTGAACCACTTCGCGATGCATTTCGGCATGCAGTTGAATCGGAGTCGGAATGATAACGATATCGATCTTTTCACTCTTATCGTCGAGCATCTCCCGATAATCATCGTATAGAGCCACTCCGCGCTCCCCGAAGGCGAATTTCTCCTGGATAGCCTCGTTTTTGCTCAGGCCCAGGTCACAGGTTGCGATTAGCTTGGCCTGGCCTTTTTTCTCAAGACTCATCAACGCTTTGTGATGAGTGCCCGCGAAGCCTCCGGTTCCGATAATGGCGAAATTCATAATTGTCGATTCCACTTCGGAAACCAGTAAAAAACAAGAATAACCTTGGATTCTTGGCGATTTTTCTCTTTGTAGTCCAATTTCTCTTCGCTTCTGTTCTGGCGTAAAAGATTTTGGTTATGGGGGAGATGTTTCTAAACAACCCTCAATTTGGGAAGGTCCTGATTGTCCACCAAGCCCACCGGATTGCCGTCTTCGCGGACGACAATAAGATCGTCAATGGGGTGTTTCTGGAAAAGCTTAACCGCTTCCACCGCCATCGCGCTTACCGAAATTGTAATCGGGTTGGCCGTCATGTGACCCTCCAGCTTTTGCTCCAAAGCGTCGGTGGAGGTTATGATGGCTCGGCGAAAGTCTCCGTCGGTGAAGATGCCTATCAAGCGTTTCCGCTCATCAACCACCGCCAACGCACCACTGCGGGCCTTGGTCATCGCGCTGATGCCTTCGCGAATGGTCGCTTCCTTCGGAAGGCAAGCGAAACGCTCATCCTGCCTCATGATATCCTCCACCTTCAAAAGAAGGGATAATCCCAATTGTCCGGCAGGATGAAGGCGGGCAAATTCTTCCTTGGTCAATTTGCGCATCTCCAATAGAACCATCGCCAGGGCATCGCCCAGCGCCAGGCTGGCCGTGGTGCTGGCGGTGGGGGCCAGCCGCAGGGGACAAGCCTCCCGGGGAGCGTGGAAGACCAAAGTGCGGTCGGCCAGAGTGGCGAGGGGGTTCTGGGCATTTCCCGAAAGAAGATTAACCGGGATGCCGAGGCGTTTCAAGATGGGCGCCAACCGGAGAAGTTCTTCGGATTGCCCGCTATTGCTGATCAAGAGCGAGGAATCGCCCGCCACCCCGACGCCCAGATCCCCGTGTACCGCTTGGGTGGCATCGAGAAATACCGCCCGGGCTCCGATACTGTTAAAGGTGCCGGCAAGCTTTTGGGCGATGTGGGCCGATTTGCCAACTCCGGAAAAAATGATTTTGTGTTGTTGGGCAATGACCCCATGGAAGTGCCGCACTAACTCGGGAAAGGTGCCGTTCAGACCTTCAGAGGTTGCGGTAAGGGCCTCTTTTTCGATTTCCAGACACTGACGTGCTTTTTGGAGAATTTCCTCGTCTTGCATGGGGCGATGCTGGGCGAGCTTCTGCGGAAAGGCAAGAATTTGGCGGCTAATTAATATTATAGTGATTGAAGGAGCGTTCGGGTTTTTCTAGGTTAAGGCTATGTGCGAAATCCCCAGTCATCCTATTTTAACTTGCCAGGAAGCCATGGAGTGGGAGGGTTCTTTGCTCCGGGGCGAAGAACTTGAGTGGAACGCCATGAATAAGGTCGGCCAGTCGCTGGGAGCGGCGATCGCCCGCGATTTTACCGAGGTCATGGACTGGCCGGATCAGGCGAGAATTCTCGTGCTGGTGGGAAAGGGGCACAATGGAGGGGATGCTTTACTGGCGGCAGCGGAATTGATCCGTCGGAAACCGCCAGGGCACCTGAGCGTCGTATCGTCTTCAACGTCTTCGCAATGGAAGCCCTTGACCCGCCGGGCGGATGAGGTCTTGCGGGAGGCTTTGTCCTCCAGTGGTTGGGCCAGGGAGGATATTGTCTTTCCCCGAACCCCTGAAAAGTGGTCGGGCGATGTCTTCCTGGACGGCTTGTTGGGAATGCAGTTTCGTCCTCCATTACGCGACCCGCTTAGGGGGTTAGTCGAATGGTGTCGCCAGTGCGTGCAGGCACCTTTCCGGGTGGCCGTTGATTTGCCCAGCGGCAGATCGGCTGAAACGGAGGGCCTGCCCGCCGACATCACTTACGCCACCGGGATTGCCAAAGATCCTCTCCTGGCCGGGCCAAAACCGACATCGGTTGGTCGCCTCCGGTATTTGGATATCGGGTTTTTTGACCAGGGAGAGCCGGAAATTCCCCTTTCCGGTCGCTCGCGCTTGGTGACCGCCGAGGTTCTGGGCGAATTACGACAGGCCAGATCGTCCGATACCTATAAAAACCGACAGGGAAAGGTTTGGCTCATCGGGGGTTCAATGCGCTATCCGGGTTCCATCTTGCTTTCTGCCATGGCCGCTGTTCGTTCGGGGGCCGGTTTGGTGTATGCGATGGTGCCTGATAAACTGGTGCCCGCCTTCGCCGCCAAATTGCCGGAGGTAATTTGGATAGGGTGTCCGGTGACCCGCGATGGAAATCTGGCGAGGGAGACACGGGATGTTTGGAATGAGCTTTCGCCTGATCCCGATGCGCTCGTCATCGGACCCGGGTTGGGGCCTGAGTCTGAAACCCATTATCTGGTTGGGGAAATCGGGGCGGAAACCTCCGCGCCCCTTGTTTTAGACGCTCAGGCTCTAAATCCCCTGATCGTATCCTTGCTTCGTCGAAAAAAAACAGGACCCGTGCTGGCCACCCCGCATCGAAGGGAACTGGAAAAATTGAGTGGGCATTCCTTTTCCGGGCACCTCTCCGACTCAGAGCTCCGGCAGGTTGCCGGGGAATTGGGCTGGTGGGTTTTGCTTAAAGCCCCACCCTTTACCAGAATTACCGATGGTCAGGGACTCTGGGTCGTGCCCACCGGGGGACCGGTTTTGGCCAGAGGTGGAAGCGGTGACCTTCTGGCCGGGATGGTGGGGCGATTGATCGCGCGCGAAAAAGCAACCTGTGGAGAACGCTGGGGATTGGCCTTCGCCCAGGCGGCCTACTGGCATGGTTTGGCCGGAGATAAGGCGGCCTCCCGGGAAGGTGCCGAAACGCTGGCCACGAGTGATTTTCTACGCTATCTGGGTCCGTCCTTGCGCGAAGAGTAGGGCACTTTCCCTCGGTGAAAGGCGGTGCGGAGGGCTGATTTGGTTGCCCCTGTTCGGGATGTTTCTCAATTCGTGGGGCGAAACGCTGAATTTTTTTGTTAAAAAAGCCTTGAAGTAAAAAGCGACAAAGGGGAATGTTGTAATTTTATGCCTATTCAAGGTCCCAAAAGAACTTACAGCCCCCGTTCCTTGGAATTCTGGTTTGGTTGCCTCCCCGCTCGTTGGGAAGAATCTTTCACCTCCGACGCCCTAGCGCGCGGGCGTGCCTTTTATCGGGAAGGGGTCATTCGGGAAATTGAATTGTCCGAGGGACAAGCCATTATTCACGTAAAACATGAGGGCCGTGAGCTTTATTCCGTGGTCGATGCCGAGAGCGATGATCGGCTAGCCTTTCGTTCTTGCGCTGATGACGCGGTCCTCGGGATGGCCATTGCCGCCGCCGGACTTTATGAGATTGAGGAATTGATCGCTGACGAAATTCCGGCGGTATCGGGTGAGGAGGAAACGGCCCAAGAGGAAGATCAGGAAGAAGATGATGTGGAGGAATCGGAGCGCGAAAAAATCCCCCCCAGACCCTTGCATCTACGCTTTTTCAGCAACGCGAGGGGACTCAATTTTGAAGCTTTCTGGGATGATGGGCAAGAACGACGGTCGAAGGCGGTTTTGCACGGTAATAATGGCTCCGGGGCGCACAATAGCCGGGAGCGGGAAATCTTGATCCGCCTCGCTTCCTTTGCCCACAAGGCACAGTTTAAATACCTACAGGAGGCCCACGTGTATAGTTTGTCGGAAATGGCCCGATTGCCATCGTTTCTGCGCAACGATATACATCTGTGGAAGAAGTATTTTTCAATCGATCTCACCGAGGACTTGCAAAGCTTAAACGAAGGCGTGAAGGATGTTGACGTCGAGGCCGTTGCCGAAGTTCGGGAGGATGGACGCTTGAATATGCGCTGGGTTTTCAAATCCGGCGAGGCTCTTCTGAAAACCAGACAAGCGCAGAAACTTCTCAGCGGAGAAGGGGAACCGGTCTTGTTGCCCGGGGTGGGCTTGGTTACGCTGGCCCCGGAGAAAGCCAGAACCGTTCAGCGGATGCGCCATACTCTGCATGAGAAATTCCGCCGGGATGAGAATCGCTTTTATCTACTCCTTAGCTTTTTTGAGAAAGAAGATCATATCGACCTGAAACTCGCCCCTCAAATCAAGGATTGGAAAAAATCGCTTTCAAAAAATCCACCCGAACTAAAATTACCTGATTTCCTGAGACGGTATCAGAAAAATGGCGTGGAATGGTTGGCCCACCTTTGCGACCATCATTGCCATGGTCTTTTGGCCGATGAAATGGGACTGGGAAAAACCATTCAGACCATCGCCCTTTTGGCTTCCCGCCCGGTCAAGGAAGAACAACAATTGATTGTTGGCCCAGCTAGTGTGGTGCCCGTTTGGCAGGCGGAGATCAAAAAGTTTTTCCCCGAGTTGTCTGTTCAGGTTCTGCGAAGCGGGAACGATTTTGTCAGCAATCCTGCACCGGGGATTTGGATTGCCAGCTACACCCAACTTCGACGACATCGGGAATTGCTGCGCCAAAGAGACTTCGGCTATGCCGTCTTGGACGAAGGACAATTGATTAAGAACCCGGAAGCTAAGGTAACCCAGGCTTGTTTTACCATAAGAGCCCGCCACCGTATCGTCTTAACCGGTACCCCGCTGGAGAATCGGCACCTCGACGTCTGGTCGCTTTTCCGCTTTCTTATGCCTGGCTTTCTCGGAACCCGTGCGGTCTTCGAGAATATGATAAATGAAAATCGCGGGGCCTTCATGAAACAACTGCGCACTCAGCTCGCGCCGTTTATCTTGCGACGCACCAAGAAAAACGTGGCCAAGGAGCTGCCTAAAAAGATTGAAATGGAACTCTCTGCACCCTTTACCGCTGTTCAGCGTTCGGAGTATGCCCGAATTTGCCGGGAGGGAATCTCCCGCTTGGGAGACAATTTATCCAGTACCTTGCGCAGTAATTCTTTTGGTCTTTTCGCCCTCCTCACCCGTTTACGTCAGGTTAGTTGCGATCCCGATCTGCTTCCCTGGAAAAAATGCGAACTGGAAGAAAGTGGCAAAATTACCCTCCTGATGGAAAAATTGCCGGAAATTGTTGAGAGCGGCCATAAGATAGTGATCTTTTCCCAGTTCGTGCGCTTTTTGGAGAGAGTTAGCCAGGCCGCGCACCATTACCTTCAGGAAATCCCGCAATTTACTCTGGTCGGAAGTACCCGCGATCGCGAGAAACCCGTCAAACAGTTTCAACAACATAAGGGGCCCGCTCTAATGCTCGTGAGCCTCAAAGCAGGCGGAACGGGTATAACCTTGCATGCCGCCGACTACGTTTTTCTTCTCGACCCATGGTGGAATCCTGCCGTGGAAGAGCAAGCGATTGATCGCGTCCACCGAATCGGACAAAAGAATACCGTATTTGTCTACCGAATGACCACCAGTGGAACGATAGAAGAAAAAATTCAGGCCTTAAAAGCTCGCAAAAAAGACCTATTCGATAGCCTTTTGGGTTCCATGGAAGATGGCCTCAGTATCGGTCACCATTTCGAATCGTTAAGTCGACTGATTGAGATTCCCGAAGATAAATAAATGAAAAAGTCAGGACCGTTTCCCGCAGAGGAAGGAGATGACGGAAGTTTCCAAAGGCAGGAAGACGCCTTCCGCGAAAAGCTTTCCACCGATGGGTCCACACCGTGGCCCGTTGAGAAAGACCGCTACCATCTTTATCTTTCCCTGGCCTGCCCCTGGGCTCACCGGGCATATCTGTTTTTACGGTTTTGTGGCCTGCAGGACTGGATAGGGGTCACCGTTGTCGATCCCATCAGAGATGAAAAAGGCTGGGCCTTTCGCGAAGGCGATGGGTTTTCCAACGACCCCGTGAACGGTTTTCAATATCTGTCTGAGGCGTACGAAATGTCCCAACCCGGTTATTCCGGAAGGGTTACGGTTCCCGCCCTGTGGTGCAAAAAAGAAAAGCGCATCGTCAATAATTCCGAGGACGATCTTTGTTTCTTCTTCAACAAAATTTTCCCCGGGGAAAAACCTGATTTTTTTCCTGCGAATCGGGCCGGGGAGCACCAGGTTCTGGCTCGCAAAATTTACGAAAATGTGAACAACGGAGTGTATCGTGCTGGCTTTGCAACCAGGCAAAAACCTTACGAGGAAGCGGTTTTATCGCTTTTTAAAACCCTGGATGAAGTAGAAGAACAACTGTCTGATGGCCGCCCCTTTCTTTTGGGAGAGAGTCAAGTAGAGGCCGATTGGCGTTTATTTTGCACGCTCATTCGTTTCGATGCCGTTTATGTGGGGCATTTCAAATGCAATCTCAGAAGAATTGCCGATTATCCCAAGCTAAGCCAATACCTGTCCCGACTCTACAAACTTCCGGGAGTCGCCGAAACCGTCCGCCTGGACCATATCAAAAACCATTACTACAAAACCCACCCCGAACTTAACCCCTCCCAAATCGTCCCCCTCGGCCCCATCCTCAGTTTTTAAATCCCCGACCCTTAATTATTAACAATAAATATTTACGGGTTTGTCCCTTGACTATTGACGGATTTTTTGTTTTTTTGGGGGTATGCGAAAGGAACGAATTAAAGTAAAAGGTCAGCGGGCGTTGTATCATGTGATGTCGCGAACGGTGAATGGGGAGATCTTTTTCTCGGAAGAGGAGAAGGCAGTGATGCGGCGGATGCTGTTTAAGGTGGCGGGTTTTTGTGGGGTGAAGATCCTGACCTATTGCCTGATGGGCAATCACTTCCATG
>JAIUMY010000060.1 GCA_022565335.1 Opitutales bacterium | reverse complement strand
TCTTGTCCGGATTCCCGTAGCGAGCGGGTTTACCGCGCGATCCGGGAGGCCGAGCGTCTCCGCGATCCGCAGCAAAGAGGTCTCCTTGTAACTTTAAAAACGATTTGCCAGCTTCTGGAAGAACCTACTTACTACCGGAATGGATGAGGATTATCTCCACAACCCTCACGATCATTTTATCAAAGCCAGTCTGGGTCGTCCGCAGCAAATGGCCACGTTACTTCGGACGTTTCTTCCCTCATCCCTTACCTCGGGGGTCGACTGGACTTCCTTGAAACGGGAATCGGGTGACTTTATCGACCAACAACTCCGTGAGCAGCATTGTGATCTTCTGTTTACTGCGCGTTGGCAGGGGAAGCCCGCGTATTTTTGTCTTTTATTTGAACACCAGCGCAAGCCGGATAAGAAGATGCCTTTTCGCCTTCTTCGTTACATGGTCCGGATATGGGAAGACTGGCAAGGCAAACATCCGGAGCACCCTTTGCCGTTGATTCTCCCGATTGTTTTTTACCAAAATCAGCGCCCTTGGCCTTATTCCTGCGCCTTTGCGGACAGTCTTGATTGGCCGTTGGAGATGGCTCCGGAAGAGAAGACTCTCTGGCTTTCCATGTTACCCGATTTCCGGCACCGTGTCTTAAACTTATCGGAAATCGACACCAATCAAGTGGCAGGGGAATTGTGGTTGCGGGTGAGTTTGAAGTTTTTATCGGTCGTGCTCTTGGAAAAGCGCGAGGAGGTCTTAAAAGAGGCCTTTGCCGCGATCAACGAGATCGAGTCGAGTCATGACAGTGATGAGCTGCTGAATAACTGTGTAAAATACTTACTTGGCGGTGGTCCGGGAATTGACAAAGAGGAATTGATTCTTCATCTTGATACCGTAGAAAGTTCGCGAACCAAGGAGGCAGTGATGACAATGGCAGAAAGTTTAATCAAGGAAGGCCGCCAGGAAGGCCGCCAGGAAGGCCGCCAGGAAGGTCGATTGGAGGAGGCAAAGTTGATGCTCAAGCGGCAATTAATAAGACGTTTTGGTGAGATTATCCCAGCGCACCAAGAAAGCCTTGAAAGGGCCTCCCTTGAAAAGATTGAATTCTGGGCGGAAGAGTTTTTTGACGCAATCTCAGTGGACGATCTCCTCTCGCGTTAAAGGTTGGTTGGGCTGTCAGGCCACAATGAACCACAACTCCGCTTGCACCGGGCTGCCCTGACGCAGAATAACCACCCCGTAGCCGACACGTCCCGCCATAGCTCAAAGAGCGAAGGAGGAACCCGCAAGAGTTTGGACCGGCTGTTTCCCGTAGCGAGCGGGTTAACCCCGCGATCCGGGAGGGCGAGCGTCCCCACGACCCGGAAGGGTTGGTTCACCCATCGATTCAAGCACCATGGCCCAAGCCCCCAAGGAGGGGCTGCATCCTGCTGCCCACCAACCCCAAGGAGGGGCTGCATCCTGCTGCCCACCCAACCACGGAATCGAAGATGGCAGCAGAATGCAGCCACTCCTTGTTTGTGCTCCGCGATCCGCTCTGGTCCGCAATTCCGTAGCGAGCGGGTTAACCCCGCGATCGGAGAGGGTTCATGCCCGTCCCCTCCCTTTCAAATCTCAAATCCTCAAATTTCAAATTTCAAATTCCTAATTTCCCTATTTCCTTCCCCCTTCATCCTTGACCTAAACCCCGTGTTGGATTACCTTTATACATTCTTAAAGAATATCCCGACCCTCACTTCTTTCTCCCCAAAACAGAATGGTAATTCCCCTGCCTGTCTTTATCCCTTATTCCATTGCCTTGTAATGGACCATCCCGCCTATCCCATGCGCTTATCCAAAACAACCTCCCTTTGTATCACCGTCCTCCTATTCCTGTTCGGTTCAGCTTCGGCCGCTCTCGCCCTAAACGACCCGCAACTTGATTTTGATGGCAACGGGGCCTTTGTCGAATCATCGGTCAATGCCGGAGATCTGGGCATCGACGGAGACAAGCACCGCACCATTACCGCCTGGGCTCTCGCCCGGGACTTTGAGAACCAGGGCGGGATTTGGTCTCTGGGGCGGACCCGCAACGACCGCCAGGATTTTTCCTTACGGGTTAACGATGAACCCGATCAATGGCGCGGCCAGGTTTGGGGCTCGGACACCGATTTTTCCTTTGAGTCCTCGGGCCGCTGGGTTCATTTCGCCTTTTCCTACGATGGCGATCAAATCCGAACCTATGCCAACGGCGTCGAGCAGAGTAGTCGGGGCGTTACGTTGAACACCAGCACCCAGGAACCCTTTCGCGTAGGGGTATGGCACCGCTACAATGACAATAGTTTCAATGACCCCGACTTTCGCTATTTTGACGGGCGCATTTCCGATGTCCGCATCTATGATCGCGCCTTGAGCCAAGCGGAAATCGCCGATTTGGCGGACCGGCAGGAGGTCTCCAGCGGTCTGGTCCTCCACTGGCCCTTGATTGAAGGGGAGGGGACCACCGTTTTTGACGCTTCCGGCAATAACCGCGACGGCGTTTTTGTCGCCGATCCCAATGCCGGGCTTGATCCCTCCATGCCCACCTGGACCAGCCTTTACAATCCCGGGAAGGCCCTCAGTACTTTGGATGAACAGGGAGGTAATATCAACACTGCCAGCTACTCCTCCGGTTCCGCTTTTACCACGTTATCAATTCTTCCGGAAAATACCCGCTTGAGCCAGATTCAGATTCAAGTCGAGACATCATCCGATTCCAGCCGTGATGCCAACCTCTGGCTCTTTTCCCATGACGAATCGGCGGGAGATCGCCCGGATTCCCATATCGTCAACTTGACCCGCCAGACAGGTCTCTCCAGTTCAGGGGATCGGCAAACGTTAACCTATACTCCCGATGCGGAAGTCTTTCTGGAACCCGGGACTACTTATTGGGTGGTGCACCAAGGCACTGACGGTTTATCCCGCAGTGGTTTACGAATCATTCGCGAGCAAGAGCAGACCCCCGTTATCAGCGATCGTCTCGAATTGTTTAACTTCAGTTCTGACCGCCAGGGGCGTTGGGATATTGATGGGGTTGTTGACCTAACTCCCCACGGCGGGCACGAGGGCGATGGGTCTGGTGGGGATTCCGCGTTTTCCCTCGAATTTGCCATCTTCCTCATTCCCCCGCCAGTCGAGATTTCCGTTGATCCCCCGGAAACCATTGCCTCGGGCGATAGTGTTTCCTTCACGCCTACCCTCGGAACGGGCGGGCTTCCTCCTTTCCAATTTTCCCTTGTCGGCGATTGGCCGTTGGGCTTGGTGATTGACTCTGATACCGGTGAAGTCACGGGAACTCCGCTGGAGGGCGGCCTTTTCGAGAACCTGCAAATTGCCGCCGAAGACAGTGCAGGGGGAGTCAGTCTCACCGATCCTTTCAGCATTGAGGTTACCGGTTTTTTTGTCACCGCCACTCCCATTCGTTCCGCCGTCCTCAATTCCCCCTACGTCGGCTTTACCGCCGAAAGCACCGGCGGTAGCGGGACCGTGACTTTTTCTCTAGTGGGTTCCTGGCCCGATGGCCTGAGCATCGATTCCTCCACCGGAGAAGTTAGTGGCACGCCTACGCAGGCTGGTTTATTCCGCGATCTCAGTATTCAGGCCGATGATGACAGTGAGACCACCACCTTGCCGTCCTTTGATTTGGTCGTAGCCGATATCCCCGTCGATTCCTCCGATTTGCTGGCTTGGTATCAAGCGGAATATCTTCGTTCCGACTCCAGTGTGTTGGGAGGAGATCCCATTGAGACCTGGACCGATCTATCGGGCAATAACAACGACGCCTCTCAACCAGATCAAGCTCTCCGGCCCGTGTTGAAGCAAAATATTTTCAACGATCGTCCGGCAGTTCGTTTTGGCAAAGACGATTTTCTTTCCGTTTCCGATGTCTCCGTTAATCCCCAAAGCCTCTCCCTTTTCGCGGTGGCCGAAAGCGATGGGGGCTCCCGCGATTCAGCTCTTCTGCAGCACGGGGCTTATCCCGAAACCGTGATTGAGGTATTTAGTGCCAACGATACCTGGAGCGTTCCCAGCGGCGTCGAGTCCGTCGACGTGCTTATCATTGCCGGTGGCGGTGGTGGCGGATCGACCACAAGCTGGGACGGCACTGGGTCCGGAGGCGGGGGCGCCGGAGGCGTGATCTTCCGGGAAAATTATTCAGTTACGCCGGAAGAGACAATTGAAATTACCGTAGGAGAGGGCGGGGCTGCCGGCGCTTCCGGCAACAATACCGGGCTGAATGGCGGTGACAGTATTTTTGATGGCTTGACCGCCCTCGGCGGTGGTGGGGGTGCCACCGGAAGTGAACAAGGCGAAACCGGCGGCAGCGGTGGGGGCTCCCGCGGGACCATTGGTGGGGAAGCCGCCCAGCCAACGAGTGCGGACGGTGGTTTCGGCCATCGTGGCGGCGATCATGGAACGGGTTCCGGTGGTGGTGGTGATCGCCCAGGCACCGGTGGTGGCGGCGCTGGAGGACCAGGTGAGGATATCCTCGGGGCTGGCGGTGATGACGGAGGAGCCGGTGGACCAGGTAAATTGTTCACCATTACCGGCGAGCCGGTGTACTACGCCGGCGGTGGGGGCGGGGGTGCCTCCCAAACACTGGGTTTACCCGGACTCGGGGGCATTGGCGGCGGTGGCGCTGGGGCCAATGATGCCATTGCCGCGACGCCTGGGATCGACGGCTTCGGAGCCGGTGGTGGCGGCGGAAACAATGATCGTGTCGGCGCCCGCGGTGGCGATGGGATCGTCATTGTCCGTTACACCCAGCCCCCTTTGAATGATGCCAATTTCCGTCTGGCCCAAAACGATCAACTGGTTGGGTTTGATGCGATTGATGATGGCGATTCCCGCCTGAATGAGGGAACCCGGGAGGGACTTTCCATTATCTCCCTGATTTCCGATGCCACTTCGGCGACCCTCTATTTTGATGGGGTTCCCGAAACTACCATCGTCTGGAACGGAAGTGCAACGGCCGCAACGGCCGATCTCATCCTCGGCGAGTTGTTTCAGGGCAATCTTTTCGAATTACTGGTCTACAACACGGCCCTGGACGAAACCGACCGCGATAAAGTGGAAACGTATTTGGCCAGCGCTTATGGCCTCGGTCCGGATGGGGCCAGTTCCCAAGCCTTTGCCGAGGTTGATGGGATCGAAAATTTTGAATCCACCTTCTTCGTGGAACTTTTCAATGCTGCGGGCAATCCCGTTACCATCGATCCCGCCCTGATTGAGGTGACCTGGCAAAGTGGGGACAATGAAGATCCCGACCTGACCATTACCGTCGAAGACAATCTTGTCAGGATTTCCTACGAACCCGAAAATACGGGTAGCGATACGTTTATTATCACGATTGATGGCCAGCCCATTTCCAATTCCCCCTATACCTTTGAAATTGATGAATTTGAAGGCTATACTTGGACCGGGGCCGCTGGTGACGGCCGCTGGGATACGGCGGCCAACTGGTTCCCCGAAGGTGTTCCCCAAGGTTCGGATGCCCAAGGTAGGGCCGTCTTTGGTGCGCAAAACCCCGGGACCATTACCCTCGATACGGCCCGCACGGTCAATCGGATCACTTTTCAGGAAACGGCCGGCGAATTCAATTTCACCGGGGAAACCATGACTTTTGCGGGTACCGATGTTTCCGTGGTTAATCGCAGTACCAACGAACAAGTTTTTCAAAACGACTGGACCATCAATGCTCCGCTGACTTTCACCGGTAGTCCTCCTGGATCTTTTTCTGATGCCCAGATCCGTAATGGCAACAACCGGATCGAATTGCGCGGCCAGATTACCTCTTCAGAACTTGTTACCATCGAGAACCGGGTTAAGATCCGCACCTACTCAGTTCAGGAAGGTTGGAGTTCGCCCATCCAAATCAACGAACTTGGCTTTTTCCGGGGACGACACTTTGGCACCGGAGACATCACGCTGAATGGCGGGTGGATCATGCCCAGTGATGCTGATACCCTGAATTTGGGGAACAACCTTATTGTCACCGCCCCCTCCCAGTACCGTAGCGTTTCCCGCAATAACGACCGGGGTCGGGTCATCTTTGGTTCCCTCGACTTACAGGCCGACCTGGAGGTGATCCCGAATAATAACCGGGATACCCGGGTCGTTTTTACAGATCCCGTGACCTTGGGCGATGAGAATCTCACTCTTTCCTTCACCACGAACGCGGCCAACTTCACCGGCGTGCTCTTTGAAGGAGGTTTTGCGGCCCCCTATGCCGGCTACAACCTGAGGGTCGAAAGTGCCCGGGTTCCCAATAATGGACATGGGGTAGGCTTTTCGCCAGCCGCGGCTGGCGCTTTTGCCGGCAATCTCATTTTGGATGAAACCTTCTTCATCTTTACCGAGACCGGCGACTATTCCCTCAAAATTACCCCCACCGGAGATTTCGGCTTTTTTGCCAAAGAGGATGTCCTCGGTAAGTTGACCGAAAACATTGACCAAGAGTCCCATTTTATTCGAATCAACGGAAATGGCGTGATTGGCTTTCCGGATTTCAATCGAAGCGCCCAAGCCGGGGAGACCCGGATCAATGGGGGAATTCTGCAAGTCCCTTCCATGGATGCCCTGGGTGGCGGAAACCTACGGATTTTCAATGGGGCTTTCCTTCTCGATGGGTCCGGCGTTGACGCCCCTACTGATACCGACTTTCTCGCTTCGCGAACCCTCGGGACCGGGGCCGGGCAATGGCAAATTACCGGGAGCGGAGGTTTCGCTGCCCGCAATCAATCCGTCAATTTGAATTTTGGCAATAGCTCCATCCTTGATACCAACCTGCAGATCGGTTCCGAAATCGTCATTGGAGGACAAATCTACGCTAACGCCCCGGTGATCCTTGACGATGACATCGTTTTAACCTCTCAACGAAGAATACGATCCTTCCCCACGAACCTGAGCAATCCCTTCAGCGGGGAAGCCCTCGGGTTTCACGAACTTTCCGGAGATATTTCCGGAGCCCACTCTCTTTTCGCTAACAGCCAATCCCGAAACGGGGTCCTGGTACTTTCCGGAGACAATTCCTGGACGGGTTCAACTCAGGCGAATATTAACAATTATTCGATAAGCTCCGGCCCCGGTGGAATGATAACCGGTGGCGATGGTGGCAGCACCGAAATCGGCTTCACCGCCTTTGCCTCCCCGGATGCCCTTCCCTCGAATTCAGAATCCACTCCCAGTTTCCTTGTCGCGGCAGGCTGGGAGTCGCCGAGTGGAACCGGTGGATATGCTCTTATAGGTGAAGGCGGAGCGGCTACACTGGCCGATCTTTCGACCGCCACCAGCTACGATCTCTCCACCAAAAACCTCGAATTCCTCTTCGCCCCGTTTTTAAGAGGGAATAACGATAGTGCCAGGTTCGGCGTCTTGGGAGCATTGGAAGAACCAGCTCGTCTGGAAAACAGTATTGTTAATATCGGCGCCCGTCGGGATGGATCAAATGATCGCGATGGCTTCTTAGAATTAAGAGCGGCGCCTGAGGCTCCCTTACTCTTGGATAATGTGACCTTTCGCTCGGTTCAGTTGGGCTCCAGTGGCGACGGCAATCCGGCAAACCTTTTGGTTCCCGCAAGTACTCGGCGGGACACGCTTCGCGTGGCCGGAGACGGTACGGTCATTTTTGAAAGCCCTATCATTTATCAAGATGCAGCCGGTTCTTCCCGCCACTTTGATCGTCTCAGCTTTGACATTTCCCGTGGCGCCGCCAGTGAAATTCAGCTCCCCGATGATTCCTGGACCTTGCGGGACGATTTTGTCATCCAGCTAAGAGGCGATGGGGTTTTTGAAACGACTGGCACATACACCCCAAAACTCGCTGAAGGAGAACGGGACGGTGGAAGTTCCATCAACGATCTCAGTAATGGGGATATTTTTATTCCCGGGGGAACCGCCAATGCCGTTGGTTTCTCCGCCCGGGGTGGGCCCTTGGATCTGACCATTCTTGATCTCGCTGGCAATGCGGAACCGCTTTCCTTTCGCAACAGCAGTACCGACAGTTTAACCGGACGCAATGCCGATTTCCGCTTCGGCAGCCCCACTGCCGACAACACCGTTTTTCTGCACAACGACATCGATGCCAGCGCCCGCTCCATTTATGTCGATCCCAGCCTGGTCCCCGGTAATGATCTCCCGGAACTGGAAGTCACCGGTACATTCCTGAACCGCTTCATGGACAAACGCGGCCAAGGCACCATGATGCTTTCGGGGAATAATGCTGAGGTCGGTTCTTCCTGGGACATTTTCGAAGGAACAGTCATCGCCTCCCCAACACCATTTGATACCGAAATTGATCCGGAAGATTACCGGCCTTTGGGTACGGGAATAACCAGGGTCCACGATGCCACCCTTATCGCGACCGGAGGCATTCTTGTGGATACCATCGAAACTGCTGGTGAGGCTTCGGTCTTTTTTGAAGGAACCGCGGAAAACGATCTTCTGGTTTATGGTCCCCACTCCTTTTTGCAGATTGATGGCTTTTTTGGCGGGATCGGGGAGTTTACGGAATTTTCCACGATCCGTCCCGGCACGGACAATGCCGTGGGAACCTTGAAAATCGATGGCGACGTTGAGTTTACCGCTGCGGGCGCCGATTTCGAATGGCGCTGGGACGATGGGGACCATTCCCGGTTTGAAGCCAGAAGGTTTTTCCTTGATCCGGATGTGACTTACACCGTTCGGCTTGAGAACATCAACTTGGGTGGAAGTTCTCCTTCTTCTGCTGAGGTGTATCCTATTCTTGGAAATGATCTCGCCACCCAAAACTTCAATTCTTCCAATTGGGTTCTGGATATCGGTGATACCGGTTGGGAGTTTGCCGAAATCGCCTTGGTTGATGGGGATGTCGTATTGCGCAACCTCGGACGGATCCAATTGACGGACTTGGCGACCACTTTCACCAATACCGGGCAAAGCCCTACGGTGAACACCTTGCCCGATGGGGAGGGCTTCACGATCACCTTTACGGGAATTCAAGGAACTTCTTATGGTCCTACGTCAACCCCTCCTGCCAATGCGGGGACTTATGAGGTTACGGCCACTCTCACCTCAGATCCCTCGCAGTCGGTGACCGATACCTTCGTGATCGAACGTGCGGAGCCGGTCGTCAATTTTGACACCAACTCTTTGGAGCAAGCTTTTGATGGCGACCCCAAGGAAGCGGAGGTCAGTTCGATCGAGGCTCCGGGAGTGGATAGCCCGGATATCGCCGCCCTCGAGGCTGCCGTTGTCCTGACCTACAACGGCAGCGAGACCCCTCCCAGCGACGCCGGAACCTATAACCTGACCGCGACGATCGATACCGACAACTACTTCGTGCAGACCAGTACGGATTTCCGGATTGTCGGGGAGGATGTGATTCTGGAAATTCTCTCCGGTATTGGCTCCACCATTCATTTGGCCGACGGCAATCCCAAGGAGGTCGTTGTTGAGGCCTTTGAGGATGACGACGGAGAAAAGGGCGATCCGATCGATCCTCTTCCCAATTTGACCATCTTCTATGGCGATTCCGAAACCATTCCCTCGGAGGCCGGAAACTATTTTGTCCAAGTGCAAACCGCCGCTGGTGGGCAGGAAGGCGAGGCTTCGGCCAATATGTCCATTCGCCGTCCCTCCTTCTCTCCGGAAATTCTACCGCCTAATACCCAAATGGATTTAGCCCGGTTGAATCCTTCCGCCCCCGCCGGGATTCCCGGGTCTTTTGAGGTGCTCACCGATACCACGGGCCTGAGTGCCGGAGAACATAGTATTGAGGTTCGTTTTACCCCGGACAATAGTCAGATCACTCCCGTTGCCGGGGGCGATTTGGACCCCGTTGACTATGAGGTGTTGATTCGGGTTGCCGGGGACCTCTATTGGTGGCCCCAGCAGGGCGACCATCCGGGAGAAGAGGGTGATGGCAACTGGAATCTGACGTCCTCGAATTGGAATACCCAAGCCGATGGGCAAGGCGACCAAATCCGCTGGATCCAGACCAGTAATGCCATTTTTCCGGCGGCCTCTGCGGAAATTTCCAACATAACGGTTAACCTGCCACCAGGTGGATCGGTTTCGGCGACTTCATTGGAAACCGATCACGATGGGCGGGTTGAGTTTCGCGGTGCGGATGCGTCTTTACTGAATATTCTCGACGGCGAGGATTCCATTCGCGTTTTGACCCACGGCGGAGAGTTTGAATTTCGCAATGGAACGCGCATTATTGCCGACAATGGGCTTACCCTTTATGGGGAAATGAACAATCGGCATACTACATTCTTTTCTTTTAACAGCGATGCCCCCCAACACCGGATTTCCGGTAGTTTAATTGTGAGGGAGGATTCCCAAGGGGCTATTCAATTATCTCGTTGGGATTTCCGGCACAACTCATGGGGAATTCATGGCTATACCGGTGCCGTCTTGGATGTTCGTTCCTCCGAGACCGATGTGTTTATCTCTCGCGGAGGAGCTTGGCGTCCCGATGGGTCCCGATTCCGGGGAATCGAAGCGGTAGAGGGCGTCCGCATTCGTAATAGCAGTTCCGGTGCGGTTATGCTCGCTCTGGAGACCCCGGCGGGCAATTCCCACAACTTCCGCGGCGAGGTGGAAGGAGGGCAACGGGTATTTCTCATAAAAGAGGGAGGGGGAACGCAAATCTTCTCTGGCTCCAGTCCGGATTGGGGGAATGGGGATGATGACGAGCTTTCTACTATAACCCTTCTCGAAGGCCGTTTGGTCGTTGAGGATAGCATGGCTTTGGGGCAGGCCAATGTTCCCGTCTCGGTGGCCGGCACCGGCTTTGCCTCGGCCACCCTGGAGCTTGGCGAGGGTGTGGTTCTCGACAAAAATTCCGTCGATTTGTTGACTGACGCCCGTTTAGCCGGTTCGGGTACCTTGCTCAATACACCGCAAATCCGCACCAACAGCACCCTCGGGATTCTTCCCGGTCAGGATGATGCGGTCGGAACCTTTTCCTTCGGAGATGCCATTGAGAAGAACGGATTGTTCCTGGTGGACCGGGGCAGTGGTTTGGCTTCCTATAATCTAACCACCGATCAGACCGAGGTGCTCCCGACCACCCTGAATATCGATTTCAACGATATGGCCTTCGGTAACGGAGTATATTTGGCGGTGGCCGATGGCGGGACTATCTACCGGTCAACCGATGGTGTCGAATGGACCGATGTCCCCCTTGGCGGAATCTCCGCCAATCTGAATGCGATTACCTATGGAGACGGGAAATTTGTCATCGTCGGCAGCCAACGCACTTGGGTCACCACAACCGACGGGCTTTCGTTTAACGATGGGGCAATCCTGCAATCAAATACCATCTTTAACGACGTTTTTTATGGCGATGGCCTTTTCGTTGCTGTCGGAACCTCGCGGAGAGTTTATAGTTCTCCCGATGGGGAAAACTGGAATAACGCGGGGGATGATTTTCCTGATACTTTAGGTAGCTTAATCGCTTGGACCGCTGGTGCCTACGTGCCCAATGAGGACAACAATCTTCCCGCCATGTATGTCATTGGTGGTCCCAATGGATTGCTTCTGTACACGACGTTTTTCGAGTCTTGGGAATTCCTCCAACCGAGTTCCGGTGGCTTGGGCACCATCAATGCGATCGTTCCCAGTCCCGTCGGCTTTTCCGAATCCATGCTCTACGCTTCCAGCAGCAATGGGACCGTCCTTGATGTCATGGGCCTTCTCGAAGAGGAGGAGGACTCGGACGCGGAATTCCTCGTGTTTGACTCCCAGTCAACGTCCGTCGGGACGGGTTCGCTCAACGATATCATTGCTCTCCCGGGTCGTCTCCTGACCGTTGGAAACGGTGGTCAGGCCTACGTATCTTTTAACGGTGAGGAATGGGAGAGCATCTGGGCTATTGCCGATTCCGAAAGTCCGACCCAAGACCTCCAAGCCGCCGCTTTCGACGCGGGGACCTCCAAGGTTATGATGATTGGTTCCACCGGAACCAATCTGAGTTCCCTGAACCTGCGCTGGCGCTGGGATAATGATAGCGCCGAACACGATACCATTAAGGTCCATGGCGACCTGAATCTACAATCCATTACCAATATTAATGTGGACCTCGGGTTGCTGAATTCCTCCGGCGAAAACGGACCGGATACGGATACCTCCTATCCGATCTTCGAGGTGATCGATGGCGACATTCTCAACAATGGCGAACCCATTGACAACAGTACCTTGAACACCGCCTTCTCCTGGCTCTTCAATTCCGGTAATACCGGTTGGGATTTGGCCGGCGGCGCCAACCTGACCCTCGAAGTCCGGCGCGAAGGCGGCAATACCTACATCGAGTTCAAAGGCATTGGAGAGAAAGTCGTTTCCGTCTTCAAGGAAACCGATACCTCCTTCCGGATTGAGACACCGGAGCCGGGGTTTGATCCTTTTCAAATAGAGTTTTCGGCGGTTTCGACTTCATTGACGGGCTGGAATAATTTTGAGTCCAATGATAACGAATATGAGTTCGATACCATTCCAGCGGATGTTGCATTTGACTCATCCTTGGAAAACGAGTTTAGGGTTACTCTTAGCGATTTTATGGAAAATCTTTCTACCGCACTGCTCATGATTCGCCCCGTCTCGTCCAATACGAATTGGACCTTTGAAGAAACCGGGGACATAACCTTCACGGTTGAAAAGTTAGATGAATTTAATTTAGCTCCTGACTACGAAATAAACGAAGACGCCGACGAGGTTACCTTGACGGTAACCGGTCGTCCGGCCGCTCCGGCGAGCTTGAGTGCTCCGGAGGTCACCGCCACCACCGTTTCCCTGGCCTGGACGGACAACAGCGCAGTCGAGGAGGGCTTTGTCATTCAGCGTAAGATTGATGGAGAAGCATGGAGTGCGGCGGTGGATCTGACCGAGGAAACGGTCGATCTGGAAAGCTTCACCGACACCGGTCTGGAGGAGGGGACCACCTATGTCTATCGCGTCAAAGCCTACAACCGGCCCTATGACATCCTCACCATCGACTGGCTCTCCGATCCGTCCAACGAGATCACCGTCACCACCGAAGGCGCGGCCCCGCTGGATGGCTTTGACCAGTGGATTGCCGATCACGACGGCCTGAACCCCGGCGACCCCGGTACCGGCATGACCGAAAGTTTCTGGGAAGATGGCATTCCCAATCTTCTCCGCTACGCCCTGGGTATGTCCTTGCTGGAACCCACCCGTGAAGGCCTCCCCGAATTGGATCGCGTCTCCGACAATCTCCGCCTCACCTTCACCCGCGACACCTCCGCCAATGAAGTCCGTTTCATCGTCCAAGCCTCCGAGGACCTAGCCAGTTGGACCGCCATCGCCACCCTGGAACCCGGCTCTTCGAGCTGGTCCCTCACCGGCGGCGCCCAACGCTCCTCACAGAACCATGACGACGAAAACCGCATCATCGAACGCATCCGCGACGGCGCCGACATGACCTCCGACCCCCGCCGCTTTCTCCGCCTCGAAGTCCAATGGGACCCGTAAGGAAAAGGAAGAAGGGTGGGGGACGAGGGATGAAATAAAGTAGCTGCGGACTTCAGCCGCAGTTCGACGAGGAAAAAACCAAATGCACCCGCCCAAATCTCCCGCCAAGCAATAGCCAACACCGTACCTCCTGTAGCCGAAGACGTGAGTCTTTGGATTCCGTAGCCCCTGTAGCCGAAGACGTAAGTCTTTGGATTTCGTAGCGAGCGGGTTTACCCCGCGATCCGGGAGACCGAGCGTCCCCGCGGTCCGGGAGGGTTGGTTCACCCAACGATTCAAGCACCATCGCCCACCCCCAAGGAGGGGCTGCATCCTGCTGCCCACCAACCCCCAAGGAGGGGCTGCATCCTGCTGCCCACCCAAACCACGGAATCGCAGATGGCAGCAGAATGCAGCCACTCCTTGTTTGTGCTCCGCGATCCGCTCTGGACCCCTGTAGCCGAAGACGTGAGTCTTTGGATTCCGTAGCGAGCGGGTTTACCCCGCGATCAGCAAGGGTTCATCCCTCCTCTTTCAAATCTCAAATCCCCAAATTTCCCACTTCCTATTTCCCTCCTTTCCCCTCACTGGGTTGCCAAATCTCAATTCGCAATCCAGGAATTCTACCAAAATGAGCCTCGTCATTGGGGCCAATAAGAACGCCTGCTTTGAGACTTCGAGCGGTTGCCGCGACTTGGATATCGTTTTGCGGAATTAACTGACCAGCCTGCGATAGCGTGAAAAAAATGTCCGCATAGTGTTCCGCAACGACATCCGAAAAAGGTTCGATTCCCAATATCCTGCGAATGGCCTCCAGTCGGGCCAATCGGGTTGCCGCGCGGTGCGCATTGGGAGCCATGCGCACGCCTATCAATGCTTCTGCCCAAACGATAGCCGGAAGGTGAATTCTCTCTTCGCCAAAGGAGGTTTCGGGCAAGTTCCGGTAACCCGAACGTTCCCAAGCAATCAACGCAGAGGTGTCAAGAATCAGTCCCATCGGTTCTCCGGCAGTTGGTCCAGGGCATTGACCTTCTCCAGGTCATCGGCAAAGGTCGGGTCATCGGGCAAGGCGTTTACGGCAGCGACGATGTCGTTCCAAGTGCCTCCACCACCTTCGGGAGCCGGAACCAATTCCGCGATGGTTTCGTTGTTTTTTACGATGAGGAAGGAATCTCCCCGGTATTTGACCTTAGCCAAATAGTCGCCAAAACGCCTGACTACCTGGGAACTTGAAATCTTTGTTTTCATGCGTAAAATTGTAATTTACGTAAAAATGAAAGTCAATGCCTAAAGGCCGTCGGAAGTCGGCCGTTCCGTAGCGAGCGGGTTTACCCCGCGATCCGGAAGGGCGAGTGTCCTCACGAGCCGAGAAGCCGTGGAAACAAAGTAGCTGCGGACTTCAGCCGCAGTTCGACGAGGAAAAAACCGAATGCACCCGTCCAAACTGGCTGGAAGCCCGTTCTACCCCTGTAGCCGAAGACGTGAGTCTTTGGATTCCGTATCGAGCGGGTTTACCCCGCGATCCGGGAGGGTTGGTTCACCCAACGATTCAAGCACCATGACCCACCCCCAAGGAGGGGCTGCATCCTGCTGCCCACCACCCCCAAGGAGGGGCTGCATCCTGCTGCCCACCCCAACCCCGGAATCGCAGATGGCAGCAGAATGCAGCCACTCCTTGTTTGTGCTCCGCGATCCACTCTGGACCCCTGTAGCCGAAGACGTGAGTCTTTGGATTCCGTAGCGAGCGGGTTTACCCCGCGATCCGGTTTTGAGGCCGCCCAACCATCCTGGCGTTGTTGGGGAAGGGGACCGGCTGAAGCCGGGACTCCAAAGGTGTCGCGGTTATGCGGAAGCGTTAGGTTGGAGTCCCGCCTTCAGCCGGTTTTATCTGCTGGCGAACCCACTCCCGCCAGACTGTTACCTATCTCTTGAACCAAAAGTGTTACCTATGTCCTGACCCCTCCACAACCGACGCCTCTTTCATCCTTCATCATTCATAATTTATCTCCCCACTTCTTAATTTTCATTTTCCATTTCCCTCAATGAACAACCACTCCTTTTTCGTTTAGTTCGATCAAGTTTTCCTCCTCTAAAGCGGACACGATGAGAGGTAGATGCTTTTCGATGAGGGTAATCAACTGTTTGTTGGAAATATTTCCGGTTGATATGAGGAGGAGTCGGGGAGGGCTGCCGGAAATAAGGTGAGAATCGAGAAAATCGAGATCTTTACTCACCACGATTCTTCCTTCCTGCCAGGCCCGTTCGGCTATTGACTGATCGGGCGTTTTATTCCCCCAGGGGAAGGTCCAGCGTATGATCGGCCGGATAACCTGATTTTGTCAAAAAGATGGCCAGACGCTTTGGCAATTGTGCGTCAACAAGGAACTTCATGCTGCGGGCAGCGGGGTGAACTTTTTTATTTTTGCCAAACGGGCCCCATAGGCTTGAGCTGCTTTAAGATCTTCCCGCTCAAGATCGGGATAATCTTCGAGAATATCGGCCTCGGTCGAGTCTCCGCTCAAAAGTTCCAAAATCATTTCCACGGGATAGCGCATACCCCGGAGGCAAGGTTTGCCGTGACAAATATCCGGTGAGAGGGTAATGCGTTTTAGCAAATCATCCATACCACCAGATTGTAGTAAAAAATCCCTTGAAAAGGCAAGATCTCTTTCCCTCCTCCGTTGGAGGGACGGGTTCCACCCCGTCCACCCCCTGTCCTGTCGGAGGGAGCCCCATTCCCCCTTTCCCCCAAGCCTCCCTTTCAAATCCCCTAATCCCCTCCCAACCATCTCCCCAAGACCGCCCCCCCCCTCGGTATTTTGGACGACTACCCCAAACCGCCGTGGAAATAAAGTAGCTGCGGACTTCAGCCGCAGTTCGACGAGGAAGAAACCGAATGCACCCGCCCAAACCTCCCGCCAAGCAATAGCCAACACCGTAGCCCCGTTCCGTAGCGAGCAGGTTTACCCCGCGATCCGGGAGACCGAGCGTCCCCGCGGTCCGGGAGGGTTGGTTCACCCAACGATTCAAGCACCATGCCCACCAACCCCAAGGAGGGGCTGCATCCTGCTGCCCACCCAAACCAAGGAATCGCAGATGGCTGCAGAATGCAGCCACTCCTTGTTTGTGCTCCGCGATCCACTCTGGACCCCTGTAGCCGAAGACGTGAGTCTTTGGATTCCGTAGCGAGCGGGTTTACCCCGCGATCGGTTGGTCGCTGGTCAGAGGCCAGATTCCTGCAGCCGAAGACGTCAGTCTTTGGATTCTGTTGTCCTGTTTCAATGATTGACTTTAAAGAGTGGTGATCATAAGCTAATATTATGGAATTTAATGTTGAACAAATTACTCGTTCCATTGTTCAGGAAGCCCACCCTGATAGCATTATTCTCTTTGGTTCCCGGGCCAATGGAAGCTCTACTGAAAACAGTGATCTCGATTTGGCTTTAATTTTTGCATCTAGAAGTGAGCTTCGTCCTGGTTTACGAGCAGCGAACAAGGCATTATGGCCGCGCAGTTACCCGCTTGATTTAGTAGCCTTAACAACTGAATCCCTAAGAAAAGGAAATAACGTTTTAGCTCGTGAAATCAGTAAGACAGGGCATGTATTGTATGAGAAATCCCGGCAGGGATTTTCTCTTGAAAATCATGGATGAATCCAAGCAATGGCTAGCCTTTGCCCAAGAGGATCTTCTTTATGGCAAAATGGGAATAAACAGTTTTCCTCGGGCGGCTAGCTGGAGTTTTCAACAAGCCGTGGAGAAATCGCTCAAATCGCTTTTGCTCGTAATTGATGGCGAAGTGCCAAGAACACATGATGTTACCTATATTCTCAGCCTTCTTCGTAAACACTACAAAATCTCTGAAGACATCGTTGAGGCGGTACTTTTGATTGCGGAAATCACACCATCTGTTCGCTATCCTGCAGATGACCTGCCGGAGATCACTGCCCAACTCGCAAAAGATTATTATCAAGCTGCCGAAAAAGTTGTGAAATGGGGGCTAATGCTTTTATTGCCTGATCGATGACAAATCTTAGAATCCCGCCCTGTAGTTGGAAGGACGGAGATAATAGTTCTTGGTTCTTAGTTGGGAGTTTTTTTTCGTAGCCGGGGTGCATATTGCCCCTGATCCGGGGTGGCGAAAGTCGGAGATCAAGTAGCCCGCTGCTTCAGTAAGGGTTCATCCCCGACACGTCAGATTTTGGACGGCTACCCCAAACCGCCGTAGAACCAAAGTAGCTGCGGACTTCAGCCGCAGTTCGACGAGGAAAAAACCGAATGCACCCGCCCAAATCTCCCGCCAAGCAATAGCCAACACCGTAGCCCCGTTCCGTAGCGAGCGGGTTTACCCCGCGATCCGGGAGGCCGAGCGTCCCCGCGGTCCGGGAGGGTTGGTTCACCCAACGATTCAAGCACCATGCCCACCCCCAAGGAGGGGCTGCATCCTGCTGCCCCCCCCCCCCAAGGAGGGGCTGCATCCTGCTGCCCCCCCAAACGCCAACCCCGGAATCGCAGCTGGCAGC
>JAIUMY010000059.1 GCA_022565335.1 Opitutales bacterium | reverse complement strand
TCCGAAGCGCTCCGCGCAGGGACACGAGGTCCCCGCTTGGGCTCTACTGTGAACGGGGGGCTGAAAGAGAGACCTTGCCAATCATTATATGAAGGGCTCCGCGCAGGGACACGAGGTCCCCGCTTGGACTCCACGGTGAACGGGGGCGTTTGACGGCCATTCAGGTTGGGTGGTTAGCCGCCCATTCCGGGGAGTTTGGGGAGCCCGCCGCCGCCTCCTGCGCCCATTTTTTCTTGCATGGCGCGCATCATCTTTTTGCCTTTGCCCCCGCGCATGGCTTTCATCATTTTTTTCATTTGGGTGAATTGTTTGAGGAGCTGATTCACGTCGCTGACTTTGGTGCCGGAGCCTTTGGCGATGCGGTTGCGGCGGCTGCCGTTGAGGAGTTTGGGGTTGCGGCGTTCCTGTAGGGTCATGGAGAGGACGATGGCCTCGGTGCGTTTCATCTTCTTGTTTTCCTCATCGCCGATCTGGACGTTCCCCATGCCGGGGAGGTGGGAGAGGATCGATTGCATTGATCCAAGTTTTTTGACTTGCTGCATTTGGCTGAGAAAATCTTCGAGATTGAAATCCGCTTTGCGCATTTTCTCGGCCATTTTCTCGGCTTCTTTCTCGTCGATATTTTCCTGCGCTTTTTCGACGAGGGAAACGACATCGCCCATTCCCAGAATCCGGGAGGCCATACGGTCGGGATGGAAACGCTCGAAGTCCTCGGGCTTTTCGCCGATTCCGGCGAACCGGATGGGCACTCCGGTGATGGCTTTCATGGAGAGGGCGGCGCCCCCGCGGGCGTCGCCGTCGAGCTTGGTCAGGATGATGCCGGTGAGGTCGACGGCTTCGTGGAAGTGTTTGGCAACGTTGACGGCTTCCTGGCCGAGGGCGCTGTCGGCAACGAGGAAAACCTCATCCGGGATAATGGTTTTGCGCAGGTCCTTGATTTCTTCGATGAGATCTTCGTCGATCTGGAGGCGCCCGGCGGTGTCAAAGAGGAGGGCATCGTAGCCATTGTCCTTGGCGTATTGGAGGGCGTTTTTCCCGATCTTTGCGACTTTTTTATGGTCACGTTCGGCGTAAAATCCCAGGGATTCCTGCGCGGCGAGTTGTTCCAATTGGTCGATCGCGGCGGGCCGGTAGACGTCACAGGCGATGAGGAGTGGACGGTAGCCGTTGTTGGTAAGCCAGCGCCCCATCTTGGCGCTGGAGGTGGTTTTTCCCGAACCGTGCAAGCCGACCATCATCACCCGCAGGGGTTTTTTTGAAGGAATTTCCGGGCTTTCCCCTCCCAGCAGGGAGACGAGTTCATCGTTGATAATTTTGACGACCTGCTGTCCGGGGGAGACGGACTTGGTGACCTCCTGGCCGAGGCATTTTTCTTTGACCTCATTGATGAAATTGCGGGCGACGCGGAAATGAACATCGGCCGAGAGCAGGGCGGTGCGGACTTCCTTGAGGGCGTCAGCCATGTTCTCTTCGGTCAGTTTTCCTTTGCCGCGGAGGTTGCGAAAGGTATGGGAGAGTTTATCGGTAAGGCTTTCAAACATGATTGCTTGTTTGTTTAAAGGATTGCGGCTGCGGAGGCAAAGAGAAAGTAAATGCCCGGAGGTGCTTTTCCCAAAGGCTTGTTGTTCGGGGTCGGTGGGATATAAGAAAAGATATTGTTAAGTGGCGATTTCTCTGCAATGAATACGCCATTCATGGACTCACTCCCCATTATCCCGGAAATTTCTCCTGACCGCGGGCCTTTAACGATGTTGCATTTCGCGGATTTGCATTCGCATTACGAAAAGTACCCGACGTTTTTGCCCCTGATCCGTCGAATTGTAGAGGAGGAGAGCAAGGAGCGCCCTGTTCTTTTGGTCTTTAACGGAGATCTTTTTGAGGGTGGGGATGTAGTGGCGGAGCGCAGTCAGGGGGTGCTGGACTGGGAATTTATGCGGGAATTGCGTCAGTTGGCGCCGGTATTGGTGAATCTCGGTAACCATGAGTTCGATTTTATGCCGCCGGGAGACTATCTTGCCAAAGCGAGGGAGTCTGGTCTTTCGGTGATCGGGACGCTGGCCTGGAAGGGTTCCGGAGAGTCTTTGGCGCCGTCGATGGTGCAAGCTGGTGGTCTGGCCCTGATGGGGTTGTCAGTGGCCAATATGAGTACTTACCCGGTAAACATTCAGGAGCAGCTCGAGGCCCGGGGACCGGAGGAGAGTTTGCGAAAAATGTTGGTAGAGGCTGGGGAACGCGACCTGACTCCTTTCCTAATTAGCCATGCGGGGTTGGATGCAGATGCCCAATTGCTTCATCATTTGCCCCCGCGAACGCAGGTTTTCGGGGCTCATAATCATTTGTTGTTTGAGGTGCCGATTCACGGTGGTGGCTCTTACCGTCATCAAGGTTTTCGGGGGGAAATTATTACAGTGACCCGAATTCATTGGGAAGAGGGGCGGGCGGTTTATGATTTTCGTGATTTTTCCGGCGAGCAAAACTTGGCGTCGGAGGCAAGGTGGGTGAAGAAAGTTTCCGATCTCAAGGAGGCTTGGCTGAATGCCGGGGACCTGGAGATTCTCGGGGTGAATGATGAAGAGGTCGCTTACCGTAATGCGGCTCAGTGGGTGGCTGATCAGTTGCGTGGCAATCTCAAAGTGGATGCGGCGGTGATCAATCATACGTCGATTGGGTCGGAAATGCCGAAAGGGCCGGTGTCGCGGTACCGGTTTAATTCATTTTTGCGCTTTGACAATGAGTTGGTCAGCTTTCAGTTGGCGGGGCGGGAATTGGCAGAAATTAAGGAAAAAGCGGAGAGGGAGCAGGAGAGTCCATTGGCTTGTGGTCGTGGGGATTTGCTTTTTGGTTCTTTTCCAGAGGAAATTTTGCCGGAGCAAACTTATCAAATGGTGACCACTGACTGGATTGCCGGGGAAGAAAATCAGGTGCAGTATCTGGGTTTGAAGGGGAAAAAGGCCCACGCGAGCGGTAAAACTCTTAAGAAGACTATTAGTGATGGTTTTCGACATTAAGAAATTTATTAGCTTTGGTTCTATGTGCTCTGGTAAGGAATAAATCAATTGATGAGCCTATTTCATAATGCGAAATTTATTAGCATTATGCGGCAACTAATCTCAATTATTCTAGGCGTTTCACTCTTCGCCCCTGTTTCGGTATTGATCGGTCAAACGACTTCCTTTGACCGTGCGACTATCAGGGAGGTGATTAATCAGGTGGAAATTGTGGATCCAGAGACCTTGAGTGGCTCTATGGCTGAAGAGGGAGCGCTTTTGCAATCGCCGAACATTTTGGAGACGGGTCGCCGGTCGCGGGCGGAGCTGGCTTTGGGCGATGATACTGTTATTCGGGTAGGGTCCAACAGCGCCTTTTCTTTTCCTGAAGAGGGGCGTCAGCTTAATTTGAATGAAGGAAGTGTTCTTCTTCATTCGCCGTCCGGCCGGGGTGGGGGGTCAATTGTCACGAGTTCCGCGACGGCGTCGGTGGTAGGGACTACTTTTATCGTGGTTGCGACCTCGGATGGGGGGTTCAAGGTAATGCTTATGGAAGGTGAGGGAAAAGTAACTTTTCCCAATGGAGTGGAGCAAAATCTACAACCAGGCCAGATGATGTTCGTGCTTCCTGGGTCCACGGGCGTGACGATAGACCAGGACGGGGGGACCGGGACCGTTGAGGTAGTGGCGGGTGAGCCGGGTCCGGTACTGGATTTTGATCTTGAACGGCAGAGTGAGAATGCCCTGCTATTAAAGGGTTTTTCCCGCGGGTTACCATCCTGGGAAGAAATCCAAACGGAGATTTTGGATCAGCTACAGCGAATCGGGGAAGGGGGGTTGCGCCGGACCAACCGGTTGATTATCGGAGCGATCAACCGGGAATTTGTTTTTACCTATGAAACGGAAAACCGTCCTATCCGCAGCTATAACCAAAGGGATCGCGGCGAATTGGGCGGGGAAACGATTCCGATCATTGAGGGGGATCCTTTTGTGTTAACTCCGGACCATATGTTTTCCTTGAACCCGACTTTGACCTTGGATGGTCAACTGGTTGGTGAAGGAGTAGTGTACCAATCTGCCGCAAATGGAAATTTCTCCTCCTTTGCCTTTTCAGGAAACGAAACCTCTGCGTTTTTTGATGACCGGGTGGACACATTTTTTAATGAAAATGACCAGGAGCACGCGGTTTTCGGCTTTCAATCTCTTTTTGTCGACGGGTTTTCGGTAGATCCTTTTGCGGACCGGGGCTTGGCTCTTTTCTCCGAGGGAGAGACGATTGTCCATTTGGGTGTTTTGTCGGAGGGCAGTACTTTTCTCGATCTCCCGGAAGAGTTGCCTTCGTTGGCTTTTGTTACGGAGGACGGTCCTTTGAGTGTAGTCGATTCTGAAATCTCTGCGGGATTTAGTGGTTCGCTCATTGACTCCTCTTTTCTTTTTGCTGCGGGAGGTCCCAACGGCGATCTTTTGTTTGACGAGGCTTTTCTGGGAGCTCGGGACTTTAATTTAGTGGCCGACCAATCCTTGACGATTCTTTCCAGCACCTTTTTCGCGGAAGCAATCGACTTTTTTGGTGGTATCGACGGGCCGCTTTTCGAGGGTGGCGGAGACATTATTGAGGGCCCTGAAATTGATCAGTTAATCCCTCTCACTATCGAAATTTTTTCCAATGCGGGTCCGATTGTGATTCAAGATTCGCAACTTTTTGCTTCCGGGTTTGAATATTTCTCGGATTTCGGTGGAGAAAGACAAGGAGAAGTTTTGGGGACTCCTATGGGCGAAGGCGAAGAGGATATCCCCTTTATCCCCATTCGTCCCATTGTTCCTTCCGGTGCTGCGCCGCAACATGGGCGGATTGTGATTTTTTCCAACGGAGGCCCGGTAACGGTGGAAAATACTGCGCTGCTCGCGACAGGTGGTCAGTTGACCGAATTTGGTGAAATTGGACCCGTCTTGCTGGATAGCGAGTCCGGACGAATCGATATGCTTGGGGAAACTCTTAAGCTCGACTCTGTACAAGTACTTTCCCAAGGCGATTCGGGGACGATGTTTTTTGGCATTGGCCGGGAAGGTATTACGGTGGAAAATTCCGGATTTCTGATTGAAACCCCTACTGATTGGTTTTTTGACGAAGGGGAGACTTCCGGTCCTGCGGGGGTTTTCGCTGCATCGGGTGGTTCTTTGTATTTTGGGGACTCGAATTTTACGGTGGAACCGGGCCTTGGCGGAACACTTGTTTTTTCCAGTGGTGGAACGACTCATCTTTCCAATGCCACTGTCACGACGGGTGCGGATTCCGGTAGGGTGACGGTCAGTGCCGGGTCCGAGGGTACCGTTCTCATCGATGGAGTTGGTGACGGGGGCGCCTCGGGTGGGATGACCAGAATAACCGCTGAGGAGATCAAAATGAATGGTCAGATTATTGGTATTCGCGACGGGGTTTTAACCGGACAGAAGATCGAGCTCCTAGCGTATCCTCTGGATCTTCCGGAATCGGAGATCAGTACGGGTGCGGATTTTGATCCCACGATTATCGGGACGGACACGACCTCTTCCATTTCGATGGAAGCGCGGACAATTATTTTGGAGAATACCCACCTCATGTCTGACGGAACCGCGGGTTCGGTCTCGTTGGGGTCTAACACGGGTCGGTTGAATATTGCTGAAACCGCTGGGGGTATTGTTGTAGGCAAGGTGAATTATGTTGGGGAAAATGTTCGCTACACTGGCGGAGACCTTTCAAATGTTCAGGCAATTGATGCCACTTGGGCCCCGCTTGATGAGGTTGGTAACGAAGATCTCCCCATTCATATCATTCAAAAGAACGTAGATTAATCTTATGGACACGGTAAAAAAGTATTTTAACGCCTCCTTGGCTTTTGGCCTTTTGGCGGCATCCCCGCTCACTGGTCAGGTTGCCATCGACGACCAGGACCAAGTCCTGCGTCAAACATTGCCGCCGACTTTGCCTTTGAAAGACGGAGCTTTTCGCTTGCCCGAATTATACGACGGAGAGTTGGAGGATGTGGGACCGCAGTTTTTGCTTTTGCGTGAACCCCCTCACCAATTTTTCAGGATTCTGACGGATCTGCAATATATCCGGACCTCAAATGTGAACCTGTCCTCCGAGAACGAAGTATCCAGTGATATTTTGGTGGCTACGATAGAAACTTCCTTCTTTTCGCGACCGGTGGAGATTTTTGAGGGGGAGGCTTTTGTGGAGGTTGCTTTCCGGGCGCAAAATTTTGACTATGGGACTTTTACTGACTCCGGAAAGATCGCCAACGGTGGGATAATTAATCACAACGACTTCCAAGCTTACAATCCCTTCCTTAGAGTGCGCTGGGAGAGGGATGGATGGTTTGCGGGAATTGGTTTTAGCTACAATCACCTGCGCAGTGAACGTCCCGAGAAGGAAACCTTCTACCGCGAGTATGTGCCATCAGTGAGGTTTGGTTACAATCATGAATTTACTCCACGGGATTGGGTTATCTTGCAGTACGAAGGAAATTATCGTGAGACTTCCGCTCCAACGATGGGGGTGGTTTCTGACAACTGGAACAATCGTACCGACCAAAGATTGTCTATTCATTATCGAAAAGTAGTACACGACCGTATTTTGGTGCAACCTTACTACATGTTCCAATACACAGAATATACGGGCGGACGGGATCGCCGTGACTATTTGAATACGGTTGGACTGGCCGCAAGTTATTACGTTACCGATTACTTTTCGGTCCGTGCCTTCACTAATTATGATAAACGGAGAAGTACCCCTTCCCGGACCTTTGACTACACTAATACGAATTTTGGCTTGGGCCTGACTGCCAATGCCCGTTTCTGAAGAAAGAAAAAAGACAGTATTTGGCCACCGCACCTGGCGGCGAATTGCCGTTCTGCTCTTTGGTTTCTTTCTTTTTGGTTGGTTGGGGCACCAACCGCCGGTTTATTTAAAAGCCCTTTTTCTCGATGTGGAGCGCCAGTTTTTGGACTGGCGTTTCCTTTTACGTGGAATGGTCCCCCCCCCCGGCAACGTGGTTATTGTTGGATTGGACGATTCCTCGTTCCGTGTCCAGGAGGACTACCGGGCGGAAGATTTTGAGCCCCGGGAGGTTTTTGACTGGATGCGCCCGAGCTTTTCTCCGCCTTGGGATCGCAGGGTTTTTGCGAAGACCTTGGATAAGCTCCTGACCGCGGGGGCGAAAGCGGTAGCTTTTGATTTTGTCTTTCTCGGAGAAAATCCCGGTGACGAGGTCTTTGTGGAGAAGATTTCAGAGGCACCGGATCGGGTTGTGTTGGGAAATCAGATTACCTACCGGGAAAGCGAGGCTGGTTCGGTTCAGGTGGGGATTCAGGATCCGCACGATACGTTCCTCTTTACTTCTCCCGAACCCCATCTCGGTTTTGTCAATGTGTATCCCGATCGTGACCGGATATTGCGAAGGACGCCTTTGGGGATCAATTTGCGGTGGGAGAGGCTTTTGGCAGACGGGCAAGAGGACCAGTTTGGCGGCGATCCGGCGGAGATTTCGGCAACGGAAATGGCCTTGAGTTGGAGTCTTCGCGAAGCCGGGGAACCGGGGGCGAAAAATCCCGGCGTGGTGGAGAGGCCCCTGATTCATTATTACGGACCGCAAGGCAATTTTCCGGCAATTCCCATTGAGGCTTTATTCATTCGCGAGCGCTGGGAAGGTTCCCGCTTACAGGAGGGGGCTTTTTTTAAAGATAAATTTGTTATTGTGGCGCCGCTTTCGGAGTTGCGGTTTAAGGACCTTCATCCGACGCCTTTTGGCATGATGTATGGGGCGGAGATTCACGCGACGCTTTTGGGCAATCTATTGGAAGATGAATTTTTGCAAGAAGTCTCCGAAGGTGAAAGGGCGCTTATTTTTCTATTGTTGGCGTTAGTTTGGCTGGGGGCATTTTTCCTCCTCAAGAGTCTTCTTTGGCGCACCGTGGTGTTGTTTTTCTGTCTGCTGGGGTATTTGGGATTGGCTTATTTCGCCTTCACAAAAGGAGGGGTTGTTTGGCCTGTCAGTGGTCCGGTCTTTGCTTTTGGGCTGGCCGCGTTGTGGGGGATGACCTACGATACCGGGTTGCTGCAGTATGATCGCCAGCGGATCAAGAAGATGTTCGGGAGTTATCTGGCTCCGGAACTGGTGGCGGAAATGGTCGAATCCGGGACGGAACCCGCTTTGGGAGGAGAAGAAACGGAGATTACCGCCTTTTTCTCGGACATTGAGAGTTTCTCCAGTTTTTCCGAGCAGATGTCGGCCCGCGAATTGGTGAACTTGATGAATGAATACCTTTCCGCCGCGGGGGAAATTCTGCAGCAGGAGAAGGGGACTTTGGATAAATTCATCGGTGATGCCATGGTCGCCATGTTCGGGGCTCCGTTGCCTCTTCCGGACCATTCGTATCGGGCGGTAGTGACCGCTTTGCGGATGCTGAAGAACGAGAAAATCCTGCGAGAGAAATGGGCGGCCGAACGGGAAAGCCGGGGTTGGCCGGAAATGGTAAGCCGCTTACACACCAGGATCGGCATTCATACGGGTCCCGCTGTGGTCGGCAATATGGGCAGTGATCAACGTTTTAATTATACCATGATGGGCGATACGGTAAATTTGGCGGCCCGCTTGGAAAGTGGCGCAAAGTCCTTTGGCGTTTACTTGCTGGTAAGTGGGGAGGTGGTGGAGAAATGCCGGGAGCAGGCGAAGGAGCAGAAGGAAATTTTGTTTCGGCCCATTGACCGGATCGTCGTGAAAGGGCGGGAAACGCCGGTGGAGATTTATGAGCCTATTGATTTTCTCGATAAGGCCTCTTCCCGCGGGAAAGAATTGGTGGATTGCTTTTCCGAGGGGTTGGAAGCTTATCGCCGGGGAGACTTTGAACAGGCCAGGACGGCATTTTTGGAAAGTGAGAAGCATGAAGTGCGTTTCGGTTTCAATCCGTCCAGGCTTTTTCTGGATCGAGTGGAAGTGATGCGTCGCGATCCTCCGGGGCCGGATTGGGACGGGGTCTTTCGCATGACGAACAAATAATTGTCTAAAAGCAATCTGCACTTGCCAAGTACTCAGCCGTCTTTCAGATTTACTTCCATGGAATTGGTAGAATTCTTTCCCGTATTGGTGCAAATCCTTTTAGCCTTTGTTCTCGCCGTGGTCATTCTGACGGTGAGCCAGATTTTCGGGCAAAAAATCCGGCGCAGCCGCACCAAGGACAGTGCCTACGAATGTGGGATCCCCTCCGATGGGAAGTCGCATACGAGGTTTTCGGTTAAATTCTACGTAACGGCGATGCTTTTTATCCTTTTTGATATTGAAGTGGTTTTTCTCTATCCGTGGGCTTTGGCCTTTCGTGATTTTCTCGCTGCCGGGATTCCCATTCTGTTACCCGCATTGTTTTTTATTGGAGTCATCGTATTGGGGCTTTTCTATGAAATGAAGAAGGGCGCTCTCGAGTGGGAAAAATAAAAGTTGATTGTTTTAGTGGAAAAAGTCTTGAACTAACTCTTGGCAAAGGGCTTACTCCTTTGTAACCAATGCGTCTAGACAAGTTTGTAACCCGCGGCAGAACCATTGATTTGGAAAGTACCGATCTCAAGGGTGCTTTACGGGAACTCCTTGAGGTTTCTACGACGCGTTTTAAGGATTTGAAGCCCGAAAAGCTCCTGAAAGAGTTCCTGGAGCGGGAGAAGAGCATGACCACCTATTTGGGCAACGGGGTCGCGATGCCGCATATCCGGGTAAAGATGCCCCGGAGATATGTTTTTGCCATCGGTCGGAGCAAGGAAGGGTTGCAATACGACAGTCTTCAGGACGGGGAGAAAGTTCATCTCGTCATCATGCTGATCGCCGGCGAAGATGAGAAGGATTACCTGAAAGTACTCGCCTCGATCGCGCGGGTTTTGAAAAACGAGGAGTTTGTAGAAAGCTTGGTTTCCGCACCAACGGAAGACGTTTTTTACGACAGGATGTTTCAAGGGGTCGGTGGGGTATTGGCTAAGCCCATCAAAGTGCAGCAGAACCGGATAAACAAACTGATGTTTCGCCAAGCCGAAAAAATTGCCAAGGGCGCGGACTGTTCCTGTATTGTTGTTTTTGCCGACACGCTGAACAGCGGTCTGGAAATGCCCCGTTGGTTTCCGGGCTTTCGAACCATCCTGGTCGCCGGGGCGCTCACCGACGTGGTGGTTGACCAAAAGCAAGTAACCTCCTCCATTCAAGTGCGATCCCTTTCCCGGCAGCGACTTTCGCAATTGCGCAGCGCGGTTTTGGTGGGGATGACTCGTGGTGAGATTGAATACCATGACCGCCTTTGTTGTATCGCCGGAATTCCCGGAAGTAACCAATTTGATACGGTCACGGTGGTCGATGTTGACCGGGAGTTTCAAATCCTTTTCAACGAAAACGCCAATATTTTACCCAAAGACGTCAAACCGGAGATACTGGAGCGGATTCTCGCGGTGGCCACCGAACTTGCCGTGGAGGGACGGGAGGGGCATCCGGTGGGTGCCCTCTTTGTGCTCGGAGACCATGAAAAGGTTACCAAAATGTCCAAAGCCTTGGTGATGAATCCTTTTCATGGGTATTCCGCAGAAGACCGCAATGTGCTCAACCCCTTCCTGCATGAGACGTTAAAAGAGTTTTCTCTAATCGATGGCGCTTTTATCATTCAAGGAGATGGCGTCGCCGTTTCTGCCGGGGCGCTCATTCATGCTCCCGATTACTACCACAATTTGCCCAGTGGTCTTGGTTCCCGGCATGCGGCTGCTTCGGCGGTATCGATGGCCGCTGATTGCATTGCCATTGTCGTTTCTTCCTCTACGGGCCAGGTGACGTTATTCCGGGCGGGCTCCATGCTGCCCTTGTTTGAAAAGTCCTCCAGCTCCTTTTAGGGAAAAGAGAAGGGGGACGTTTAACGACGACGCGGTGGACCGGGGGGGCCGTCTCTGCAAGGAAGGATGCGGGGAATTCTGTTTGGTGGTTGTTGATTTTGGAGAGAACCCCGCGCGGAGGAAAATTTGGTCTTGCCCTCCTTTCCCTAATCCTTCAATTTGGTCGTTTTTTCCTTCGCGAAGACCCTTTTTTATGAGCCTATTAATTGGATTGCTAACTTTGTTGCTGATTTTAATCAGCCTTTTCATGGTCCTGATCATTCTTATGCAGCGTGCCAAGTCGGATGGCGGGATGGGTGCGGCGATTGGCGGTGGCGGAGCCGCCGAGTCAGCTTTTGGGGCGGAAACCTCGAATATCCTTACGCGAGCGACGATTATTTGCGCGGTGCTGTTTTTTACTTTGGCCTTTGGGCTGTATTTAATTCGAATGTATCAGCATCACCAATCGGATACGCCGGTACGCGGAGTAGTTCCCGTGGTGGAGGAAGAGGAAGAGGAGCCCGTTGGTCCAATCTTTCCCGGTATGGACGACGACGAGGAGGTTCCTGCTGATTCCGATTTGCCCGTAGATCCTGAGGCGATTGAAGAGGCCCTCGAGGATGCCGCGGATGAATTGGAGGAAACAATTCCCGCGGAAGATGTGTCGGAAGATGAAAGTGAAGAAACCGATGATACAGATTCCGAAACGGAGCACGAAGAAAACCAGTAGGGAATCCGATATCCGTACCCTTTCCACGAGCCGGCATTTTTTCAGTTTTATCTTGTTTGTGCTGGGAGCAACCGTGCTGTTCCCCTGCGCTCTGGAGGCCCAGCCACGCAGTCGTCCCACCGCGCCGGAAGCGCGTTTTGACGATCTCGAGAAAAAAGAAGCCGAGGCCTTCCTTGAGCGTTTTCGGGACAATACATTGCAAGCCAGTTATGTTTTTGGATTTGAAATGCGGGTTATGCCCGCACGGGGCAGAGGTGTAACCTATCGAGGGCGTCTTTGGAATGGGCCGGTGTCGTCTGACACGTCGGGTTCTCTGGTGGAGATTTTCGGGAATGATAAATCCTCACCAGAGCTCCAGTTGTTGTTTCACCGCAATCGTTCGGGCGAATCCCAGGGCTGGAAATTCTCGGGTAAGGTGGAAGAGCAACCTCCCGAGGAATGGCTTGATGAAATCCGTGAGGGGGTGAAAATTCTCGATGATGACCGTTTGTACGAGCCTCTTCTGGAGACTGACTATTCGCCCTTTGACTTGCAAATGCCTTTTGTATTTTGGCCCGATACCTCCTACGAGGGACGCTATCTTTTGCGGGGTCGTTCAACCTATACTTTTTTAGTCCGTCCTCCGGAGGAGTTTCGGGCCAACTCCCCTTGGCCGTGGGAGGCGATAAGACTTCATTTTGATGCTGAGTTTGAGGCCTTGATGCAAGTGGACTGGATCGATGGCAGAGGGCGCGATAGGCGCACTTTGAGTCTTTTGGAGATCAAGGAGGTGGAAGACGAGTGGATTCCGAAGACCCTCGATTTCCGGAACCGGGAAACCCGCGGAAAAACCCGCTTTACGGTCAAAGAAGTAGCTTTTAATCTAGGCTTTCCACCGGAAATTTTTACCCCCCTCGTGCTTGGACGCTGGTCTCCGGTGCTTGATGAGGATTTTTTTCACCCCGTTCAGTAACCTCCCCAAACATGTCTTTTCCTTCCTTTGATAAAAAGTTGGGTGTCGTATTTGATCTCGATGGCACCTTGGCCAACAGCCTTCCCATGGTGATTGGCGCCTTTCAGTATGCGGTTAATGTATACCGTACGCCCCCCACCGAAGAAGAGGTTCTTTCACGGATCGTCGGTCCGGCAGAGATCAATTTGCGCAATCTTTTGCAGGCCGAGCATTATATCCCGGCGGCCATGAACCGCTTGCTCGAATACAATGCTCAGCATCGCCATGAAATTGTTCCTTTCCCCGGGAGCACTGAATTGCTCCGGGACTTACTAAAGGCAGGAACTCCGGTGGCTCTGTGGACGGGCCGCGACCGGGATACGACGGACGAAATTCTGACCCGTTTCAAGTGGTGGCCTTATTTTCAAAAAGTCGTCTGTGGCGATGATTTTGAAACCCATAAACCGGATCCCGAGGGGTTGGAGTCAATTTTGGCTGAATTGACATTGAACAGTTCGGAAATTCTTTTTCTCGGGGACGCTGATGTGGACGCGCTGGCCGCCTATGCGGTAGGAGCCGACACGCTGCTGATTGAACACGGGCGGAAGGTTTCCGCCCGCATTCGTTCATTGTGCCGGGAGATCGTCGACACCCCGGAAAGTGCCTACCGAGTGGTCCGCGCCAAGGTCCTTACGCAAGGAACTGCTTTGGGGCGGCAGAATTTCGGAACCTAAAAACTCATCCCGGCAACGGGGAGAGTTTTTCCCGGCCAAAAAGCCTTTTGGCCAAATTGACGGCGGCTCGGGCGCGGTTGAGGGCATACAAGTGAACTCCATCCACATTGTGGGCATAGAGATCGCTAATTTGCTCGGTAGCCCATTCGATACCCTTGTTTTCGACTTCTTCCTTATGCTCCGCAATGGGTTCAAGGATCGAGGTCAGGGAAGCTGGTAGGCTGGCCCCGCACATTTCCGTAAAGCGCTTGATCTGCGAGTAAGATAATACCGGCATGATTCCGGCATTAATGGGCAAATCAATACCCCGCAAGCGGGCCGCATCCCGATATCGGTAAAAAGACTCGTTGTTGAAAAAGAGTTGGGTCGTAATAAAATCCGCGCCAGCATCCACCTTGGCCTGTAAATGGTCGAGGTCATCCTCCGGACTGCCGGCTTCCGGATGCTGTTCCGGATAGCCCGCCGCACCCAGGCAAATTTCGGGAAAATTCTTTTTCAAAATGGCGATCAATTCGCTGCCGTATTTCGGCCCCCCAGCGGTTGCTTCAAAGGTCGTTTGCCCTTTTGGCGGGTCGCCCCGAAGGGCCATGATATTGCGATAGCCTTCTTTTACCCAGCCTTCGACCAACTCTATGATATCTTTTTCCGTCGAGCCTACGCACGTGAGGTGAGGCATGACCAAGAATCCGTAGCGGTCTTTCAGAAGTCGGGCAGCTTCTTCCGTCCGCGATCTGGTCGAACCTCCGGCACCGTAGGTGATGGAGACAAAATCGGGCTCCAAGGTCGCCAACCTACTGGCGGTTTGGTGAAATTGATCCCAGCTTTTATCGTCTTTGGGCGGAAAAAACTCGATGGAAAAAGTGCTTTGCGAACGCTTCAGAAGAGGCGCTATCGTTTGTTGTTGTTTACTAGGCATACTTATCAAGATATAAAGATATGTTGATGAGTGTAAAGAAAGGAAAAAGAAAATTTCCCCCGGAGGAGGTTTAGCGGGTTTTCAGCTGGTCGGGCCGGGTTAAGTAGAGGACTCCGCCGAACAAGCTGCCCCACAGTTGAAGACTGAAGAATAAAAGGGAAAAGGCGATGGCCGATTCTGTGGCGGCGGCCGGACTATCGGTAGTAGCGATGGAGAACGCGGCGAAAAGCATGACCATGGCCCATTCCCTCACTCCGTGACCGCCAATGCTGATGGGCAGGCTGGCGGCAATTTGCACGATGACCAGAACGAGGATTATTTGCGGAAGAGTGATCACGATACCGAGGGCTTGGGCCAAGGCCCATCCTCCCAGAATCAAAAGAAACTGAAGCAGAAGGGATGTGCCGAATGCCAGGAACGTAAGGCGGCCTTTTCGTCCATGAGCCTGGAACCCCGAAAGAAGAGTTTGGGCAATTTGGTGGCCGGGGACTTTTTTCCAGTTTTGATGCCATCTCTCGGGCAATCGCGAAAACGGGAAGGTGAAAAGCAGAGAAATCGTCACAAGGGCAATGAGGAAGAGGGCGATGAGGAGGATCGCCAGGATCTGAGTCTCCTCATTTTCCCAAAGGATACGGGCCTGCCAGGGCAACACCACGAGACCCAAGCCGAGTAAACTTACCAAGCCTACTGCGCGGTCCATGATAACCGAGAGGATAGCCCGGGTTTTTTGCTCCGGGTGTTCCCGAGCGATATAATACCATTTGGAAATATCACCTCCTGTACTTCCCAGGAAAAAAGCGTTAAAAAAGATTCCGATAAAGGTGAGGGTGAAGGCCCGGCTTATGGGCAGCGGCAGATCCTGAACTCCGAGAAGAAGCCGCCAGCGAAACGCGGTGAGGCTCAGTCCGAGGAGGGTAATAAAAACCCCCAAGGCATAATAGCCGAGGTGTAAATTGGAAAACTCCTTGCCAAGTAGAGCCCAGTCGAGGTCGCGAAATAGATAGGCGAAGACTCCGGCAGTGACGCCGAATTTGATTCCCCACACCCAATAACGGGAGAGTTTCATGGGATAGGGGTTCTCAGGCCAAACTAGCCTTCATTGAGAAGAGGTAAGTCTCGTTGGGGGTCGGTATCAGCCTCGTAATCAACCCCGGGTAAGCCAAATCCGAAGAGTTTAAGGAAATTTTTCCGGTACTCAGCCAAGTCGGAGAGTTCCTCGATGTTTTCCGTGGTCACTTTCGGCCAAAGAGCGGCAACCTCCTCCTGAACGTCCTTTTTCATCTCCCAATCGTCGATGCGGACCAAGCCATTCTCGTCGAAAAGCAGAGCCCGGTCATTGTATAATTGATCGGTGAAAAGGCGGGTGATCTGCTGAATACAGTCCTCGTGAAGTTTTTTCTCTTTCATGACTTTAAAGAGAATCGAAATGTAGAGGGGGACCACCGGAATGGCCGAGCTGGCCTGGGTGACCACGGCTTTGTTGACCGAAACAAAGGCGCGGCCCTGCGTCATTTTCAGGAGGGCATCGATTTTGCCGGCAGTTTTCTCCAGATGCTCTTTGGCCTTTCCAATGGTTCCTTTCCGGTAAATCGGCCAGGTCACATCAGGGCCGATATAGGAATACGCCATGCTGGTGGCTCCGGGGGCGAGGAGATTTTCCCGGTGCAGAGCCTCTATCCACATTTCCCAATCTTCTCCTCCCATTACCGCCACGGTGTCTTCAATTTCCTTTTCGGTAGCCGGTTCCAACTCAACTTCCGAGACCACGCCCTTGTCGGTGTCCACGGTTTTGTTGCGAAAGCTCTGCCCGATGGGTTTGAGAGTTGAGCGATGGGTTTCTCCGGTAATCGGGTGGGTTCTGCGCGGGCTGGCCAGGCTGTAGACGACCAGGTCGACTTGCCCCAAATGTTTGCGCACCGCTTGAATCGTGGTTTCGCGGATTTCGTTGGAAAAGGCGTCGCCATTGACATGGCCTGCATAAACGCCTTCCTCACGGGCAAATTTGTCAAAAGCGACGGTATTGTACCACCCCGGGGTGCCGAGTTTGCCGTCTTGGGGAGGACGCTCGAAGAAAACGCCGATGGAATCGGCTTTGGAGCCGAAGGTGGCGGCGATACGAGTGGCCAGGCCATAACCGGTCGAGGCTCCGATTACCAAAACTTTGCGGGGACCATCTTTTACCGGTCCGTTTTTGCGAACATGTTCGATCTGTTCCTTTACATGAGCTTCACAGCCGTCCGGGTGGGCCGTGATGCAGACAAAGCCGCGAATTCTGGGTTTAATAATCATAAATACGAATGGTTGAAAAATGGGTTTGTAATAGGGAAACCTTTTGCCTCCCCGGGGTCAATGAAGCATTTTCCAAAATAGACCAAACCATTTTGGGCTGGCCAGTTGGAAAAAGGTTTTTTTGAATGGGCGGAGATTTTTACCTATGGAACCTTCATCGAATCAACCCAATCCCGGACAACCCCGGGAACTCAATCTTCAGCGGACCGCCGAGCAATTTATGGTCGGTATTCAAAAGCATTTTGATATGTTGGCCTTCAATCAGGCCTCACGCCAGAATGTGACTGAGGAGGCCTACCTGGAGAAAGTGAATGCGGCGGGAATGATTCCGATTCAGAAGTTTCACCAGAATTTTGAGCAAATGCAGGCCTATGCGCGTGATCTGATGACCTCGCAGGTAATGAATGACAACCTGAATCTGGCGGTTTCCTGTCTGCATCAGGTTCATTTGTTTTTGGTTCTGATCCGTACCCAAAAGGAAGAGGGTAAGCTTACCCCTGAATTGCAGAAGACCGCGCAACAGGAGCACCAGAAATTTCTCCAAACCCCCATCGATCAAAAGTTCAATCTATTGGAAGAACAATTTGGGGTGATGGCTGAACTGGAAGATGGCATCATGGCGTTGGCCCGCGCCATGCAGGCGATGGGGCGTCAGGGGGGTATCGTGAAAGAGGCTCAACTCGATGAAACCAAAGAACTGACGCTCGAATTGAAAAAAGCACCCTCTTTTTCCTCTGCGCAGGATCTTGGCGGGCGCTTACGGGAGATGGAAACGGTGAACAAGGTTTTTCGGGAAGGGGACAAAATCAGCCTGTCCGATCAGGAGTTGCATCAACTGCTACTGGCTACCGCCTCTTTTGCCCACCAAATGTTCTCCCATGTCGCCCGCTATGCCAAAGACGCGGGAGCGGGGAAATAAAGGACGAAGGATGAGGGGGGGGGGACTGAAAAGCTAAAAAGCTGATCATTCTTTGCTTGGTTTGCGCTGCGAGGTGCGTTTTTGCTGGGCGTTCATTCACCAGGCGGTTGCTGTGTGAGAACCATTGGTCGGTTGTCGCGCGAAAGCTCAGAGGGAACACCGCTGAGCGGGACACGCCTTCGCCTCCTGGCAGAGCGGGTGCATTCCCTGGGAGGGCGAGGGTCTCTCCGAGCTCGAGTGGTCGGGTTGCGGTGCGGATTCTTGGTGGTCGTGCTCCCGCCAGGTGCAGTCCCGACGCACCACCCAGTTCCCCTCCTGGATCCGGAGGGGGGGGCCGCGAAGCGGTGGGGAGGTCCAGGCACCCCTCCTCAACCGAGGAGGGGAGTCATTGTGCGGTCATTGGACAGCTGTTTGCCTCCCAGCACCAACTGTGCGTCATGCCAAAGCCCGGGGCAGCGCCCCGGGAATGGGGGTTACCCCCCATCAATGAGCCCTATAAGGGCGACATCGTGGGACGGATTATGTGAAGCGATTCGGGCGAAATTGACAATGGACCCAATGCCGCCCTTACAGGGCTCGGGTTTTTCTTGTTATGCCAACACCGGGGCGTTGCCCCGGCCTTTGTTCTTTTGCCCCGTTGGGGCGGGAAG
>JAIUMY010000058.1 GCA_022565335.1 Opitutales bacterium | reverse complement strand
CAATGTGAATTTGATAACCAGAAAAGCATACGGATATCGGACTTTCAATGCGTTGGAAACATCTCTTTATCATAACCTTGGAAATCTCCCAGAGCCAAAATCAACCCACAGATTTTTCTGAAGAGGCATAAAAGTGAACCTTCGAATCACCTGCGCCCCGACGGTCGATGGTGAAAAACTATCCATTCGGCTTCTCGACCCGCAGCGGTTGTTGGTGAATATGGATGAACTCGCTCTTAACCAAAAACAGACCGACCAGATAAAAGCCTGGAGCGGTGATATTCAAGGCATGTTTTTGGTGGTTGGGCCGGTGGGCAGCGGTAAAACGACCACCTTGTACGCTTTGCTGGAGGAATTGCGCCAGCGTGACCGGTCGATTGTGACTGTTGAGGATCCGGTGGAATATCGCATGGAAGGCATCGCCCAAATGAAGGTTTCCGGTAAGCGGGACTTCACCTTTGCCAAGGCCCTGAAATCTATCCTACGGCTCGATCCTGATTATATAATGGTTGGCGAAATGCGCGATTCCGCTTCGGTTGCCGCCGCTTTGAATGCCGCCATGACCGGCAAGGTTTTGCTCAGCACCTTGCATGGAAAAGATGCCGTCGGAGCGATCACCGCCTTACGAAATTACGGGGTCGAAGATTTCGAAATCGCCGCCATGCTTGAATTGGTCGCTTCCCAGCGGTTGGTGCGCAAACTCTGCCCCGACTGCAAAGAAGAAAAACCTTTGCCCCGTATCGACCAAGCCTGGATGGATGCGGTGGGCCGCCGGCCCCCGGCCAAAGCCTTCTATCCCAAAGGGTGCGAAAAATGTCGTGGCGTGGGCTATATCGGGCGGGTAGGCGTTTTTGAAATCTGGAACCTCGGCGAAAAAGAAAAGGAGCTGATTCTTCAGCATCCGGACGAACAAAGCCTCCGAAAACAAGTCCGGGAATGGGGCCTCCCGTCTCTTCTCGATTCGGCCTGGTCCCTTTTGGAAAAAGGCGAAACCAGTCCCGAGGAACTTCGGTCCCTCGGCAACTTGGGCGACTGAAGTCCCCGCGTTACGCCCCGGGCTCGCGCAGGTGACCAGTTGGAAAGCCTTCTTACGAAAAGGGAAAAAACCACCCCGGCTTGCCTTTACCCTTCAGGCAGAAGAATATAGGAAAACCATGATGGGTTCCTTCCATCTTTGTCTTCTCATTCTTCTTTGGTTGGCCGGGGGACCTTTCCTGACCGACACCACCGCTTCCATGAAAATCCTCCGCAATTTCACTCCCTCTACCGAAACCGCCCCTTGGCGAGCCCAAAACGATGGTGTCATGGGAGGAGTCTCCACGGGCCAGGCAACGATTTTTGAGGAACAGCTTCTTTTCTCCGGGAAAATCTCCCTGGAGAACTACGGAGGCTTTGCCCAGATTTACTCTCCGGTCGATGAAGGAGACTTTTTTCCCTACACCAACCTTCGGTTACGACTCCAGGGAGATGGCCGCACCTACCAATTCCGACTCGCCACCGACGCCGAATACCGGGGTGGGCGGATTGCCTACAAATCGACTTTCCCCACCCAGGCCGGGCAATGGATGGAAGTATCGATTCCCCTCTCAACCTTTACGCCCAGCTATCGCGGGAGGGACCTCTCCGGACCCGCGCTTGATCTCACCGCCATCGAAAGAATGGGGTTCCTTCTCGCCGACGGACAGGCGGGGGAATTTTCTCTTCTCGTGGATTGGATCGGGCTGGAATAAGGCGTTTCCGGCCTGGTTGTATTCCGCTAACGTTTTTCTATGACCACTACCTTCACCTACTCTTCCGAAGTGTTTTTCGATGAACTCGATGGCCTCGGGGTATTCACTCGCTACCTGCTGCACCTGGAAAGGGCTCAGCAAAAGTTCTTTCAGGAGTTGCTCGGCGTGCCCGATTTCAACGCCGAACGGGACGAGGACATCTATGTCGTCGTGCATGGCGTGGAAGCGAGGTTCCGGGAACCCTTTCGCAAGCCCGGACCGATTGTGGTGGAGTACCAGATCGAACGCATCCGCTCTGCCGGAGTGACCATGCGCTTTGTCATTCGCAACCCCGAAAATACTTCGGTTTACTGCGATGGGAAACGCACCGTCTGTAAACTTTCCGCCGAAACTCATCAGCCCACACCCTGGACCGAAAAATTCCGCACCGCCATGGAAGCCCACCAAACCAAAGGAAGCTAATTCCAACCCTACGCAAAAGGGAAAGCGCAACGAACATCCCCCCAACCGAAGTCGGTCACCTAACCGGTAGTTGTCCCTTTATCGGGTTACCGCCTCATAAGCCACGCGGCTGGAGAGAATACCCAGGTTGCGGTAAGCTCACCCTGCATTACCTCTCATTCCATCAACTCGTTTTTTTGAGAATCGTGATTAAATGGTGGTTAAAGGGAAAATCCTTTGGCGGCGCATCTCAATGTTCCAGAAGCTCGACGAGTTTGGCAAAAAGCTCATCCTTGCGCACCGGTTTGGGCAGGCTGTCACAGAGATGTTCATCCCGCATAAAGGGGGCATTTCGGGCATTTAACAGACAAGAAACAAAAAGCACCGGCACCTCCGCCAGGGATTCTTGTTGCCGCAGCTCCTCATAGAAGGCCCAGCCATCGCAATCGGGCATCATAATATCCAAAACAATGATATCCGGCGGGTTTTGCTTAATTTTTTCCAAGGCCACTAAAGGCGAGCGGAAAGATTCTATCTTGGCCCGACTCTTCATTAAAAGACGCCGGAGAATAACCAGTTGATCCTCATCATCATCAATGAGACAAATTCGTTTTCCGGGCAAAACAATCTCGGGGCGGACTCCGCTTTTCTTTGTGATACTAGGCATAAGAGGCAAGGGGCTGGGGGCTGGGGAAGGTTGGGGCTAAAAACAATCTGGAACAACAAAACAAGATTGACCTAGCCAGCCGACTATGTCAAAAAAATAATAAGCTCCCCGATGAAAATCCTGTCTTTATCTTTGGCTGGCCTGCTATTGCTGGCTCTACTTTTCGGCTTCTTTTATCTTCAAAAACCTGTCGAGAATGGCCTCGAACCCCTCCCGACCAGCAGCCACAGTGAGATTCTTTTGGTGGGAGATCCCTTTGCCTACAGCATCCAAAACCAACTCGACCTCCTGCGGGAAGGATTGGGCCTGCCTCTGCGTTTGTCCGTTCGACGCTACAACCGCACCTACGAAACCATCCTGGCCAACCATCGGGACCAGGAGTCCTATTTTCATCTCGTGAGCTTTGATATCCTGTGGTTACCGGAGTTGGCCGAAAAAGGGATCCTGCAACCATTATCGACCGAAGAACTGGAGAACTTCGGGTTTGTCCCGGAGGATCACCACCAAATCACCCTGGATTTGAACACCCATGACGGGCAGCTCTTCGGTCTGCCGATCCAACCTCATCCCGAACTTCTATGGTACCGCCGGGATTTGCTCGACGAGCACGGATTCGATCCTCCGCAAAATACCGAAGAACTCCTTAAACAGGCCGCTGCCCTGCACGACCCGGAAAATCAGTTTTTTGGCATTGGGTGGAATGCCCTGCGGGGACAAGCCCTGGGCCAGACGGTTACCCACCTCTATGCCGCTTTCGGGGGTCCCGTTATCAATTCACAGGGTTATGCAGCCGTGGACACCGAAGTCGGCAGAGAAATGAGTGCGTTCTTGCTCGAACTCCGGCAAAGTTCCCCGCCGGACATTCTATCCATGGCGTGGGATCAACGCATCGAGCGTTTTACCCGCGGCCAATCGGCTTTCACCTACGGTTGGATGGCCCGCAACCGGGCCGCGGAAAGAGACCCTCTCTCAATGGTTAAAGGTAAAGTGGGCTACCTCCAGCCACCTCCCGCGCCAGGCTTGGAACCAGCGGTACCCATGGGTCAATGGAGCCTCGGGATTCCGGCAAACTTATCCCCCCGGGAAAGAGAGAAAGCTATAAAAACCCTGGTTTACCTGGTTTCCGACGAGGCCGACCAGATTCTTTTTGCCGACGGGTTCCACGGACATCATCGTAAAAGGGGTAACGTCGTCACGCAAAAATTGAAAAACGATCCAGGGTATCAAATCGTTTATGATTTGCTCTCCAAAGGAAACATCTCGCCAGAAGCACGCCCCATGATTCCCGAATGGGCGGAAGTTGCGGATATTCTGGGAATCGTTTTTCACGATATGTTGCGGGGCGACATATCCGTCGAAAGCGCCCTGAGGCGGGGCCAGAGAGAAATCGAGACTCTTTTGGAACAAGGGAAGGCACCCTCCCCATGAAAATCGGGGTGGGAAGACTGGGCTTTCGTCTGCTCCTTGTATACACCCTAACCATCGGTGCCACAGGATTCTTTCTAGGCAAATATACCGTCACTTTTTTTAAACAGGAAACCCTTGCCCAAACCACCGCCCGCCAATCCGAGATCGTCCGCTCCGAAGCGATAACTCTGGACAACGCCATCACCGAAGGAAGCTTACTGGCTCAAACTTTGGCCTACAGCGCCGAGCTTCGCCAATTCTTAAACGCGCCGCAAAACACCCACCTCGAAGACCGCGCCAAACAAAAGCTGGCCTCCTTCCTCCACGCCAACAATCGCTTCTCCGCCGCTGCGGTTATCGGAAATGATTACCGCTTGAAACTCCATCACGGCAAACGCAAGGAGTTGTCGGCCGAGACCGTCCGGGATTATTGGGAGATTAGCTTTGCCCACGGGCTCGACCCCTTCCACGCAATGGCACGCATTCCCGTGTTTATTGACCGTATCAATATTCCCATAGAAGGCAAAACCTTAACGCAGAGTCGCTATCTCGTTCCCATCCTTGATGAAAATAGTGTTCTTTTGGGAATTATTGCCCTCGATTTAAATCTCTCGCAAATCCTCGATTTCCTTTTTTCCGAAGATTATCCTTATGATTATGTAATTCTCGATGAGGATGGCGAGGTCTTACTCACTCGCCAAGCGACGTCTTCCGGGAAAAATTCCACCTTTGATTTGCAGACCTTTCTCACCCGCAATGGTCAGGATCTCGTGCGCAAACCGGGCGGGGCCTTTATCGACCACCAGGACGACATGGAAAATCTGGTGGTTTTCCGCCGTATTATTCCGCAGGAGCAAACGGGCCTTCAATTCACCCTTCTAACCATTTTGCCCACCGATGAGGTTTTCGCCTCTCTTCATGCCATGGAAAAAACCCTGGCAGCGACTATTGGGGCGGCTTTTTTATTCATTTTGGGAATGATTGGCTTCTTTACATACCGACATGTACAGTCTCTGCGCCATCTTTCCGAAAAAATGGTTTCCTATTTACCCGGCTTTACCCTCAAATTGCCTGAACAGGAGATCCGTCGCAAAGATGAGATCGGCCAATTATACCAGTCCTTCGACAGCCTGAACAAACAGTTATCACGTGCCTTTACCAACTTGGACCACCAAGTGGCGGAACTGGCCCGCAAAAACAAACTCTTGGAAAAAGCGACCAAAGAAGCACGGGAACTAGGCCAGGCCAAAAGCGATTTCCTGGCCGTAATGAGCCACGAAATACGCACCCCGCTCAATGCGATTGTCGGCTATGCCGGACTGCTGGAAAGCAACGAGCAAGGCCCCTCCGACCCTGAGGAAACCAAACTTTACTGCCATCGCATCTACTCAAACTCCGAAAGGCTACTCTCTCTTATCGATAACATTTTGGACTTTACCCGTATTTCCAGTGGCCGTACTTCGCTGGATTATAAACCCTTCTTTCCCTCCGAGGAACTTGAAAATGTTCTCTTGGAATTCCGCGACAAGGTTCCCGTAGAGGTTTCCCTGGAGGAGAAATTCACCAGTGACCGTTGGATTGCCATGATCAGTGATCCCGTTCGCTGGCACCAAGTCGTGGAAAACCTGATTAGCAACGCCATCAAATTTACCAGGAAAGGTTTTATCCATATCGAAGCCGGCTTTACCGATATTCAGAAATCTGAACAGAAAGGGGTGTTTTATTTGATCGTTCGGGATACCGGCAGCGGAATCCCGAAGGAAAAACAAAAATTGATCTTCGAACCCTTCGAACAAGTTGACAATAGTATGCGACGCCAATACCAGGGTTCCGGACTGGGACTGGCAATTTGCCGTAAGCTCATCGAAATGATGGGCGGAAGCATCAAAATGGAAAGCAAAGAGCAGGAGGGGACGACCTTTACCGTCACCATTCCCACGCAAATCCGTCATGAAGAAAACGAAGATCAAACCATTGAGGGCATCCTTGACCCGGCGGCTAACCTGACGGTTGAAAAGCATGATTTTCTAAAAGGCCAGAAGGTTCTGATCATCGAAGATGACCCCCAGAATGCCGCCGTCCTGCAAAACCATTTGACCTTGGCCGGAGCCGAAAAAGTAGCCATTGTTGAGAACGAGGAGGAGTTCCAACAAAACCTGCGAGACGAAACCTTTACCCTCATCCTGCTGGATGTTCACTTGGGACGGGAAAATGGCTTGGATTTACTACAAAAACTCCGGGCCTCGGAATTCACGACCCCCACCTCCCCGGAATGTCCGGCCTTCGTTCTCTCTGCCTTCGTCGGCGCGGAAATGGAAAGACAAGCGATGGAAGCCGGAGCCGACGGATTCTTTACCAAGCCTCTGTATTTCAAAAAATTCCTCCGGGATATTGGCACCATGATCCAATAAGAAAAGACGCTTTGATCGTCTTCGTCGGGATGAAACCTTACCTGACCCCGTTCGTCAACTCTCGCCCAAGCACCGCAGGACCAGGCTGCGGGCTACCTGGGCATCTCTACCGGATTGCTGAATGGTTTCCTCAAAGGCCCGGTAAAACTCCGTCTGCCAACGCAACAGTGTCTTCAGGGAAAACTTCTGGGCGGCATCCGCCAATCGCCCGAGATAGAAGGGATGCTGGCCGAATATCTTAAAACTGTTCTTCTCTGTTTTGCCGCCAAAGCAAGAGCCATAACGGGCTGCCGCCTGCTCCAAGGCCGCCTTGTCCAAACGCCCCCTCGAAAAGCGCAAGTCCCCGCTATCCAGCAAGACCCGTAATTGAATCAACAGTCGGTTACGGTTTTGCCAGGAGCTGAGCAACGGGCGAATGGAACTGTGCACAAAGAAATGTTTTTCCACCGCCGCCAGCACCCAGTCCGGATTTTTCGAATACAAAGCCTCGGTCGTCTCGAAAAAATCCCCTTCACCAAAAACCGGCACCAGATCCATCACCAATTCCGGCGTTATCACCGGCGCGGACTCACCGCTGAGATAGGTTGCCAATTTGCTGATCTCCTCATAAACCAACCGGGTCGAACCGCCGACCCGGGCCACCAGGGCATCCAGGGCTTGCGGCTGAATCCGTACCCCTTCCTCCTGGCATCGCTCCTCTACCAATTGTGCCAATACCTCAGCCCCCCCTCTACCACTGGGCTCCGCCAGGAATTCGGTTTCGCCGGATTTAAGGAGAAACTTGTAGAAAGCCCGGCGCCGGTCCACCGGACTGGCGGTGAGTAAAACACCCACCGATTCCGGGTTCAGGTTTTCCAACACGCTTTTCAACCGATCCAAGGCTTCCAGAGTACTTTCGGACTGTCCGAGCTTATTATCGGCTAAGAAAGTGATCCCCTTGAACCAGACCAATTTACGCCCCCCGAACATGGGCATCGTTTCCACCGCCTGTTGAAAGTGGGTAATGCGCTCGGCCACTTCCTCCACTTTAAGCGCATCGCCCTCGACGATTTCCTTCGCAAAATCGTCCTCCACGCCCTCGGTCATACGTGCCCAAAGTTCCTTACCCTTTCGGTTAACCAAAAAATCCTCCGCTCCGGTTATGCAGTGAAAACCCTTAGACATAGGATTCAGTGTTCAAAAAAAACGCCGGTCCGGCAACGGAAAACATCATCCGGATTCAATCCCCGATGAATATCCTTTTACCCTTTTCGCACTAGTATTTCTTCCTTAGGCTTTCTGCTCAAAGACCGTTATGTATTCCCCCTTGCCTTTATCCTCCTCAGACCGCCGGATTAGCGGCTTCCAAGCGTTCGTTGCCTCCCCGGTAGATGCTCACCCTTTGGACCCGGGACTTTCATGAAAATCGCCCTCTTCCTATCCCGCTGGGGTAACGGTGGGGCGGAGCGACAATTCTCCCTTCTTGCCCAGGGCCTCGCCCGACGAGGGCACAAGGTCGTGGCCCTCAGCGTTCTGCCCGGAGGATTGCACTGGGACGCACTGAAAAAATCCCCGAATATCGCGCGACATGCCCTCTACCCTGCCTCCACCGCTACCCAAGTAACCCTCCCCACTCTTCTCGGAGGAATTTTCCGTCTCCGCCGCTTCCTTCGCCGGGAAAATTTCGAGATTCTTTATTCCGCTTTGGTAACCGCAAACTTCATGGGCGGATGGGCCCATGCGCCGTCCCCGGCGACCACCCTGGTATGGGGAATCCGCAATAGCGTAGTCGAGGGCCAATGGGAAAAGCATTTTTTATATCTACTTTCCAAACCACTTCGCCAAAGGCCGGAATTGGTCATTTGCAATTCCTATGCCGGGAAAGCCTTCGCCAGCAATAAAGGTCTCTTGTCTTCTCAACCTAAAATCGTTCCCAACGGAATCGATACCGAAACATTTCACCCGGATCCAATCCAACGCGAGACCCTCCGGGGCCAATGGGGTTTGGCGAAAACGGATTTTGTTATCACCTCTATAGCCCGACTCACCCCCATGAAGGATCACCCCACCCTCCTTCGGGCAGTCGCTATCGCCCGCCAGTCCAATCCGCAGATCCGCTTGGTTTGCGCTGGCGAAGGCTCTCTCTCGTACCGAAAAAAGCTACAGCGAATGACCCACGCCCTCGACCTCCAAGACATCGTCCATTGGTTGCCTCCCACCCCGGAACCGGAAAAACTGCACCAGATTAGCGATCTCTTTTGCTCGACTTCCTTTCGCGGCGAAGGCCTCAGCAATTCCCTCGCCGAGGCCATGGCGTGCGGAATCCCAGTGATTTCCACCCGCACCGGCGACCACCAAACACTCCTCGAGGGAGTTGGCCATCTGGTTTCCCCTTCCGACCCGATCGGCCTGGCCGAAGCTATCAAAAAGTCGATCCAAGAACATGGCTGCGGCCATCGCCCCAAGGGAAGGGAACGAATCCTTTCCCACTACTCCATGGAAGCCATGATCACGCGCACCGAGAAACATTTGGAAGAACTCCGGAAGGAGAACGCCGGAGTGGAATAAAGTAGAAAAGACCTCCGATAAACCATTCATCGAAACGGCCAAGCCTCGCCCCCAACCAAAAAACGTCTGCGGAATGCCCACACTGGCGGCGCTTTCCGTAAGAGCAACCTTGGCGCACGGGGAATGCCCCAACCTTTCAAATGCCAGTTGCCAAGAATACGCAACCAATGGTAATTTGTTATAAATGACTTTTCTTGACCATTCCTTTCTGCGGGTTGCGGCCATTACCCCATCTCTCCGGGTGGCCGATATCGCCTACAATAAGGAAGCCTTGTCGCGGCAAATCACGCTGGCAGGTGAGCAAGGAGCCTCTTTGGTCGTAACCCCGGAATTGAGTCTAACCGGTTACACGTGTGGCGACCTTTTCACCCAGACAACCTTAGTCGAAAGTAGCTTCCACGCCCTTTTGCAATTGGCCGGGGAAAATCAAAATGGCCCCTGGGCCATCGTCGGTCTGCCCGTTCTCCACCAATCCAGGCTCTACAACTGCCTCGCCGTTCTGGGAGATGGAAAAATACTCGGCATCGTCCCCAAAAGCACCCTGCCCAACACCCGTGAATACAATGAACAACGGTGGTTTGCCTCGGGAGAGGGCCTGCATGGCGAAACCTTGCCCGGGCCTGAAGGCCCCATACCCTTTGGTCCGGACCTTCTCTTTGGTTCGCCCGACTGTGCCGATTTCGTTTTAGGCGTTGAAATATGCGAGGACCTCTGGTCCGTAGAACCCCCCAGCGGACGCCAAGCCCTGGCCGGAGCTACGGTACTGGTCAATGGATCGGCCAGTAATGAAATCCTCGGGAAGACCCCTTATCGCCGGAGCTTGGTCCAACAACAATCAGCCCGCTGCCTGGGCGCCTATGTCTATGCCTCCTCCGGCCCCGGAGAGTCCAGTACCGATTTGGTGTTTTCCGGACATTGCCTCATCGCGGAAAACGGATCGCTCCTGGCCGAATCCTCACGGTTTGCCCGTGACGGGGAAAGGGTTCTCGCCGATATCGACTTGGAGCAACTGCGGCACGAACGCCTCACCAACAACACTTTTTTCAACCGACCCCCGGGGCGCCACGCTTTCCGTCGAATCGAAGCGCCCCTCCCGGCAGACCAGGCCATAGCCGCATATCTTCCCCTGCGCCGGCCCTTACGGTCGAACCCGTTTGTTCCCGTGGACGAGGAAAACCGGGCCGAACATTGCCGGGAGATTTTTGCCGTGCAAACGGCCGGTCTGGCCAAGCGCTTGGAACATGTGGGCTGCCGCAGGGTAGTTCTGGGGATCAGCGGCGGGCTCGATTCCACTTTAGCGCTCTTGGTCTGCATTCACGCTTTCGATCAACTCGGCTGGCCCCGGAAGAACATTCTCGCCCCTACCATGCCGGGCTTCGGGACTTCTCAAAGAACGCGTGGCAACGCCGAAAAAGTGGTTTCTCTCCTCGGCGCGGAAGGACGCGTCATTCCCATTGAAAAGGTCGTTCGGGAGCATTTTCAGGCCATCGGGCACGACGAGGGTATCCACGACGTTACCTACGAAAATGCCCAGGCCCGGGAACGCACCCAGATCCTTATGGATTTGGCCAATAAGCACCAGGGCCTCTGTATCGGCACCGGGGATCTTTCCGAAGCCGCGCTCGGTTGGTGCACCTTCAATGGCGACCAGATGTCCATGTATCATGTCAACATCGGGGTTCCCAAAACCCTTGTCCGCTGGATCATCCAGTGGTGTGCCGAGGAACTCTTTGACGGCCCCATCCGGGAAACCTTGGAAGATATTATCGACACTCCCATAACCCCGGAACTCTTGCCGCTCGACCAGGAAGGGGGCATCGAACAAAAAACCGAGGAAAAGGTGGGGCCGTATCGACTGCACGATTTTTTTCTTTTCTACTTCGTCCGACACGGTTTTTCTCCACGGAAAATTCTCTTTTTGGCCCAAGAGGCTTTCGGGGATGAATTCACGGAAAGCACCATTCGTCATTGGTTGAAAATTTTCCTAACCCGGTTTTTCCGTCAACAATTCAAGCGCTCGTCCATGCCCGATGGCCCCAAGGTGGGAACGGTCGCCCTTTCCCCCCGCGGCGATTGGCGAATGCCCAGTGATGGGTGCCCGGAAATCTGGCTCCAGGAACTGGAAGATTGACACCATGGACCGCTATTGATTGTTCTTATTCTTGATCCATCGTTATTTGCGTTGATTCTTTCCGCCCGAAACCTTTTAAATCTATAATATGCACAGCATTGGCGAACAGCTTGAAGAAGCACGAAAGCAAAAGGGTATCTCCACCCGGGACGCCGCCGAGGCCACCAAGATCCGGGGTGAATACCTTGAAAACTTCGAGAGCAACAACTTTGAGATCGATTTACCACAAATCTATATTCGGGGATTTCTCCGGAATTATGCCCGTTTCCTCAAACTCGACCCTAAAGAAATTCTAGGGCAGTATGAAAAGGTTTTGGAAAGGCCACCCTACGAAGCCGAACCGCGGGAAATCCTCGGGGCAGTCAAGAAACAAAACGAACCCTTTCTCAAAAAATCCCTGTCCCCCCGTCCCACCAGGAAACGAACTTCCCTGGGACAAATTCCTGATCAAGAAGCTGAAACAGTGGAAAGCCCCGACCCGGACGATGGAGAGAAATTCAACTTTGACCGCGAGTTGGACCACGAACCTGCGCAAAGCTTTCGCCGCCCCGCCAACACCCAGGAAGACGAGGCGGATTATTTGCCTTTTGACAAGACCCTTTACTTGAAAATCGGAGTAATCCTCGGCGGAGCAGTCATTCTCATCATCTTGATGGTGGCGCTGGTGGCCGCCCTGCGTTCGCCAACGACCGATATGGCCGAAAATAACGAAGAAGCCGAAATCGAAGCAACCACCAGCACCCAGTTTTACCTTGAAGCCACCGGGGACATTCTCAGTGTCACTGTTCGTGATCTCAATACCGGTGAAGAATTATTCCGGGGCTCCCTCAGTGAAAACATGCGGGTTCCCCTGAGTCGGGAGGGGCGGGTACGCATTACCACCACCGACGGCCAATACTTGCGCATCGAGGAAGATGGCCAGCGCCTTCGGTTCCCCACTACGGGGCGTGGAGCCACCGTTTTTCCACAATAACGGAGCGCTGGCATTTTGTCAGCCTTTCGTCAAATATTGGCATTACGGGAAAAATTCTTTGCCATCCCCCCCCATTTGCACCAATAAAGAAACCTTCGAGTGTAAAACCATTAACCTCGTGATTAACTATGCCAATAGCCACACCTAAACAATACGAAGAAATGTTGAAAGCCGCCCAGGAAGGCAACTATGCCTACCCTGCGGTCAACGTGACCTCCATCACCACCATCAACGCGGCCTTGAAAGCCTTTTCCGACAGCAAGTCCGACGGGATTATTCAGTGCTCCACCGGAGGCGCCCAGTTCGCTTCCGGGTTGAACGTTAAGGACGAGGTCCACGGCGCCATTGTCCTGGCCGAAGCCGCCCATCGCCTGGCTGAAAAGCACGATGTATTGATCGCCCTGCATACCGACCACTGTCCGGCCAAAAAAGTGGATTCCTTCCTCAAGCCCCTCATTCAGGCAACTGCCGATCGCCGGGCCGAAGGCAAAGGCAACCTTTTTCAATCCCATATGTTCGATGGTTCCGATCTTCCCCTGGAAGAAAACATGAAAATCTCCCAGGAACTGATGGACCTCTGCAAAGAGAACGAGATCATCCTCGAAGTCGAAGCCGGCGTTGTCGGTGGTGAAGAGGATGGCTCCGCCGGATCCGCCGACACCCCCGCCGACAAGCTCTACACCACCCCCGAGGATATGCTTACCGTATACGAAGCCCTCGAAGGCCGTGGCCGCTATATTTTTGCCGCCACTTTCGGCAATGTGCACGGTTCCTACAAACCCGGCGCGGTCAAACTTCGTCCCGACATTCTCAAGCAAGGCCAGGATGCCGTCGCCGCCAAACACGGCGAATCCGCTCGCTTCGACTTGGTCTTCCACGGTGGTTCCGGTTCCGAACTTTCGGAAATCCGCGAAACCCTCGACTATGGGGTGATCAAAATGAACATCGATACCGACACCCAATATGCCTTCACCCGCCCGGTTGCCGATCACATCATGAAAAATTATGATGGGGTTCTGAAAATCGACGGCGAAGTCGGCAACAAGAAAGTGTATGACCCCCGCTCCTACCTCAAAAAAGCCGAGGAAGCGATGGCCGTGCGCATGCAGGAAGCCTGCTCCGACCTACGCTCCGAGGGCAAGACCATTTTCGGAAAAGTGTAAGCTACTTTTTCTCCGGATTTCTCCCCAAACCAAAAGGGCTCTGCTTCGGCAGAGCCCTTTTTTTATCCTAATTCCCCGGTTCCCCTAGGGTAGAACGGAGGAATTGCCTCTTCCGAAGTGTACGAGGGACAAGTTCCACCTCGTCCTGTCCTTTGGTGCTGGAGGCACAAGAAATTGCCCGCCCCAACGGGGCAACATAACAAAGCCCGTGGGCAACGCCCCGGGAATCCACGAACCCCGGATCTTCAAGCCCTGTAAGGGCGATATCTTCCGCGCCGTCGCACGAGCCAACAGATTGGCTCGGCGACAAGGCAATACGAACGTCGCAGCAAGGCTCCGCCTTCCTGGAGGGACGAGTTCCACCTCGTCCATCGAGGGGAAGCCAATCTCCCACATCCCATCGACGGCATCCGCCAGGGATTCTGCACCTCACCCCCAGAAGCAATGATATTGGTCCTTATCCACCACCTCGAGAAACTTCTCCAAGGAATCGACCTCAGGATGCGGTTCGTAGCCATGCCACCGCAAATCGGCCCGCTGCCAGAGGATTTTCCAAGAGTCCGATTTTCTCACATAGGTGGCCTTCGCTACCGCGAACTCAATTTTCTCTTTCGGGTTGTCATATCTCGGCCGTACCTCAAATAAGACGACACTTTGACCTTCAATGCGATAGGCTAAGTCCAGCTTGTCCCGAATTTCCACCGGAGGTCTCCTCCGCTCCAGAAACTCCTCGACCAAAGCTTTGATTCTTTCTATTTCAAATTCTGATAACGCCATAACTGCTTTCGAAGCCTATAGCCTAACATAAAACTTTCCGCTACTAAACAAGAACTCGAAGAATCATTCCTTTGCCGTAGCCAATCTCACTCCTCCCGACGAATCTGCAAACGGAAAAAGGCTTTGTCCTCACCTTCGGTGCTAAAGCGAACTTCACGCATTTCAATATCACCCTCCTGCCCCGCCGAATGCTCGGTAAAATCTCCCCCGTCATGCCATTCGACAAGATCATTCGACCATTGGGGATGATAGGTGATATCGGAAAGACTATGATCCATCCGGTAGTAAAACCGGAACTCCCCCACCTCGCGGTCATTGACCACCCACGGGAGACCGGGCTCTTCCAAACTCGCAAACAACTGGTTCGACGGCACCATCGGATCCAGCCCCAAAGCGTACTTTAATAGATTCGCAATGCCATCCCTGGCCGGTGAGTCAAAAGGTCCCCGCTCCCCTTCCGGCACCGAGGCCTCTTCCAGCCAGGAGTCAAAACTCCCGGCCATATCCTGCGGACGGGGATCATCCAGACTCATGCCACCGGGAAAGAGATAGAAATCATCAAAGAGCACGGCGAACCCGCCCCAGCCAATAAATTCAAGTGACGAAATCGTATTATTGTCCCGCTCAGCATAGCTATATTTCGCTGTATCGTCATCAGCGGTGGTCACCCGGGTGGGGGTGTCGTATTCGCCGCCTTCAATGTAAATTTCATACCGGCTGGTGGTCCCGTTCAATATCACCCAGACCTTATACCAGGTATCGCGATCGATGTTCTGATCAATCCCCACGTTTGAACTGCCACCTCCCATGCCATCATAAAAAATGGAAAATACCGAATCATGACTGCCATTGAACGCGACACGGAAAACATCAATATTTCCGAAGCGAATTTGTTGGTTGAAACTACTCGAAGCCTGGGGAATATTGAACCGAAAGAAGAAGGTAACCGAATCTCCGTCCTCCACCGGTTCCGACAATGCCTTGGAAGCCGAATTGTTGGAGCCACCGGGGCGGAAAGAAAAGGCTCGGTTTGCGCTATCCAAAGGATCTTCCACCACCAGACTGTGGGTCTGTGCCGACCAGCCGCCTTGTCCATCGATATCCCCCAAACCCAATTCCTCAAAGTTTTCATGCAACACCCAGGGCGATAACCAGTGCGCATAGAGAGTCACGTCCTCTTCCAGGGCAACCGTCGCCGCTTCGCCCTCTGGAAAATCAGCCAACACCCCACCGGCATCGGTTTTCCAACCAAGAAAGGTAAACCCGTCCCGCGTCGGAGCGGGTTCGAAGGAAACCCCAACCTGAGTTCCAGCATCCCCGGTCACCAAATCGGGCACCGGCCCAATGCCCCCGTTGGCATGGTAGCTGAGGGTGTATTCCAACACTTCAACAATGGTCAGCGTGCCTGCAACAAAACTCAAGTCATAGTTGGCTCCCGCCGTCAGCGTCCCCTGTTGAATGGCATAGGTGCCCGTTGTTTCCCCGGCTTCCCGAGTGAGTTCACCACTCACCACATCCCCGCCAAAAAGCTCGCCACCGGTGAGACTCCAGGTGAGTTCCGGATCGGGCTCATCAAGCCCTTTGAGTTGGTCATCCGCCGTCACTTCCAAGGGGGCCACCGTGATGGCTAGGGTACCGCTGTCCGAGCCGACAAAATTCGGATCGGCAATTTCCGCCGCAAAGGGATATTCTCCCACCGTCACCGGAGCCTCCCCGGACCCATCAAAAGTAATGTTGACCGCCAAACCTCCAGGGTCTGTGCTTACCGAAGGGCTCCGGCCAGTAGCATTATACGATTGGCTCAAATCCGAAAAAAAAAGCGTCGCCTCGGCGGGATTGACCGTTACCGAAAGGTCAAAGGTCAGCGGCTCATAGAGAAAGTCGTTTTCCGGACTAAACCATACCGCATGACTTTCCGTCCCGGCTGCAGGCTCATACGCTCCCTCGACAAAGGCAAAGGTGCCGGCCACCACTTCATCCGAAGGGTTCCGCACTTCTCCGCCGGAAAGAACCGCCTCGCTTAAACTCTGCCCATAAGTAATTTCACTCGCCGAGGGCGAAGTGTGCAGGGTCAACGCAATCCCCGAGACCTCCAGCACCGCCGGATCGCTCATGGTGCTGCCGTTGTCATCGGTCACTTGCACCGTATAATTCCCCGAGTCCCCTACCCCGGCGGGGTCGATGATCAGACTGGCATCGGTGGCGTCCTCAATTTCAACCCCATCTTTGAACCACTGATAGCTCAGTGTTCCGGAACCGCTCGCCAGAACCGAAAAGGTGTGACTCTCTCCAGCATCCAGACTGGCTCCTTCGGGGTTGCCTTCAATGTCCGGCCCCTGTTCCTCTGGCTCCGGCATTTCAATCAACCGCGCCGCGTTGAGGGAAACCCGTGCGGTAGAATTGGAGACTGTCGAAAGAAGCACATCGATATGCCCCTCGGAGTTCGGACTGACATCCTTCCAAATCATCCAGCCCTCCACCGCATAGGGGGCATTGCCACCGTCGGTCGGACCGCGGGACGTCCAATGAACCTGCGTTCCAAGACTATCATCATTAAATGCATTGAAACCTTCAACCGCATCTCCCGCCCCCACGACTTCAAATAGACCCGGCTCATTACCATTGGATCCGCTTCCGCCGAAACCGGAAGCGATTTCCAAACTGTACGTTTTAGCCGGATCCAGATTGCGGAAGCGAAGGGTGGCCGTATGGCCCTGATCAACCCAGAGACGATCATTGAGCGCTTCGCTATTCGCCCAGTCGGGTGCGATATACCGGGTCCCCCAGGCGGTATTGTTACCTGAAGTCTGAATGCCGCTACCACTGGTAGTGATAATATCGATCTCCACCGAAGTCTCTTCCCCATCAATGCTGTTGATCAAGTCAGTGTGAGTATCACCGTCATTCAGCGAATTCCATAAGTCGCCCGGATCGGTGTGATTGGTTCCAAAGTCGATAAGAAGATACAGTGCCGGCGTGGGTAGCACCTCCACCAGTGCCTCGTCCGTTGTGGTGGTGCCTTCGTCATTGGTCACCGCCAGGGTGTACGCTCCCTGATCCGAAAACTGGGCGTCTTCGATCACCAACTGCGCACTCTCCGCGCCGGAAATGCGGTGATCATTCGAAATCTCTACCCCGTCCTTCAACCATTGGTACCCGGTAATCACCGGAAAACCAGTAGCTTCCGCAGTGAGCGTGATGGACCCTCCCTCGAAAACACTCACCGGTTGGGGTTGTTGAACAATCTCCGGGGCAGCGGGTATGAGGACAAAGTCGCCGGGATCGCAGTCAGCGATAATGAAGTCGCCGAAAACTCCATAAACCGTTTTGCTGGTATTATTGGAACTGGCAAACAAAGCCACTTGAGAGTCGATCGCCGCCGCACCTACCGTGGAAGTGCCCAGGTGTTCCCACTCGTCCGCCTCGGCAAATTTATAATAGGTGGAAAACTCCGTCCCCGACTTCACCAGCCTCAACCAAACCGGCCAATCCTTTCCTTCGGGGAAAGTATCGATAGTCGAACTACTGATTTCACCGGGAGCCCCCTCCCGCTGAAAAGCCACCCGGCCGTTGCCCCGGGTATGCAGGGTCAAATAGCCTCCCTGACTCAAATCGTTAAAGTTGTTGGCCACCACAATGCCCACCTTGGACCCGTCATCGGTGTAATTTTCGTTTTGAGAAATCACTTTAACGGATACATCAAAATCGCCCGTGATATCCGTTCGCCGGATGGCGGAGAATTCCTGCGTACTCTGCCACATGCTGGCGCCCCGGCTCTGAATCGTCACACGCCCGTGATCCACATCCGCGCGGGCCCCAGGCCAGGATTCCTTACTGATAAAACTCCATACCGGACGCAATAACTCCCCGGCAAAATACTCCACACAGAAATTGCCGGCATCCACAACAATCACCGACTGGTTGGCCGTCAGTGTATCCCCCTCGTAAGTAGCGCTGACCGAGATATCGAATTCCCCGAACTCACTTCCGGCGGTATAGAGACCGGCGGCATCCACAGTGCCGCCCCCGTTGGCTACGCTCCAGGCGAAGGCGGGCTGGGGGTCAAGCGGAATATTATACTGGTCAAAGGCCTCCGCCGTCATCTGCACCTGTGCGCCCGGATACACCCGGATATCCTCCGGGGAAATGTCGATCCGGTCCAGAACCGATGCCGGCTGAATCGTCAGCGTCACCGGAAACCAGACGGCCTGGCTTTTCGCCCCCGAGGCGTAGGTGGCCACGGCGGTCAGGGTATACACCCCCAGTTCCGTCGGGGTCCATGAAATGTCGTAATCCGGTCCGGCGGTGGCGGAACCAATCGACACCCCGTTGGCGAAGTATTCAACGCCGGTGACAACGTCCATATTATAAAGCTCCGTTTGTAAGACGAATGCCGTCCCCAGCCCGAAAACCCCGCCGTTTTCGACGTTCTTGAGTTGCAGAAAAGGCACATCGTCAAACAGGATTTCCTCACCGGCGGTGCTTATGAACCCGTGCTCATCGATACGCTGTTCCCAGAGGGGGTCCCAAATCTCCCCGTCCACGGAGGCTTCCAAATCAAAATCCGTCCAGCGGCTGTTTCCAGAAGCCATGGTGATGTCAAACCCGGTGGGCACAAAGCGCTGATCCTCCCCCACATCCATTTTCCACCCGCCGGGGGTGAAATAATTGTGGTGGCTCCACCCGGTGCCGGTGTTT
>JAIUMY010000057.1 GCA_022565335.1 Opitutales bacterium | reverse complement strand
GCTTGGGGTAAAAAGCGAACGGGGGCCTTGTTGCCCCTGCGCGCAATCCTTTCGCAAACGGAGGTGTTTTTCCCTCAAAATAAAGCGAGCGGGGACTTTAAGTCCCTGCCCGCAACACTCAGGAGACCTCGGAAACCCTTTAGCCTAACACCAGAAATTTGCCTGAAGTGAGTTATGGTTTCCAAGATGCTGGTCCTTCCAGGATATTCCTTCTATACCCTGAAAAGTCATTCCTCAGAGGTTGCGAATAAACCGAGGTGTCCAAGAGATAATGCCGCATTTTTACTGTTCGAAGGGTAGGTTTTTCTTGTTCTCACGTAATTTTTCTACGGACGGAAAATCGTCCTCGAGCTCGGCTTCCGGCGGGGCTTTCTTCCATTGGAGCCAAGCGTGGTATATCGGAACTCTCGTCACATCGTCCTTTTCGGGAGCCGGGCCAATCACCGCTATCGGTTTACCTCGACGGCTAATTACGATTGATTAGCCTTTGCGGTTTACTTCGTCGCAAAGACTCGGCAAATGGGTTTTCGCCTCAAATATACCCACTGTTTTCATGCTTGCATTATAACTAAACCAGTTGACTGGTTCAATAAAAATCAAAGCATGATTGATCCACCTTCGCTGAGGGCTTGGCGGAGTTTTTGGGGGTCGACTTCGGCGGCGGGGGCCGGGTTGTTGCAAATCAGGGCGGCGGCCTCGCCGGCGGCTTCTCCGGTTTGGTTCATGGTGATCATTACGCGGATGGCCCCATAGGCGCCGGGATCGGCATCGATCATGCGGCCGGCCATGATGAGATTGGGGCATTCCCGGCGGACCATCGTCCGGTAGGGAATTTGGTAGAAGGGGGCCGTCTCTTCGCCTTCCGGACGCCAGCGGCTCCAGACCCTTTCATCGTGGCGGATACTTACCTCCCGACCATCGAGATAACGAAAAATGTGGCCGCCGCCTTCGGGGTAATGGATATCCACCCGATAGGTTCCGTTGGCGATGGCGTCGTCAAACCGTTTTCCATAGAGAAGGTCTTTCTCGGTCAATTGGTAGGCCGCCCGAAACCGCCGGGTTTCGCGGGTACCGATGGAGGAACAGAGATCGAGGAGACAAAGATCCTTTTTTCGTTCGGGCAGGTGTTTGCGCACCATATCCATCATGGCGCGGATATGCCGCCGGCCTTCCATTTCCGCAGAGGTCCATTCGCGGGCGTCAGCAACATTGGCTCCGAAGACATGGGTCTCGGCAAAGAGCCGAACGAGACCTCCGTTGGGTATGGTGCAATTCCAGCCGGCGTCCTTGGGTACATCGAATTCCTCCCGGTGCTCATTGTAAAAAGTGCGCATGTCGATGCCTTCGAGACCCGCGATTTTGGCACAGGTGGTAGGGGGTTGGAGGTCCTTCCGCACAGAAAAAGGGTATGCGCAATCCTTGGCCAAATCCCCGTCGCCAGTGGCGTCGATAAAAACCTGCGCCCGAATGGCCCCGCGGCCGTTCTTATTCTCGACCAGAACGGCGTCGATGTGGTTGTCCTCGCCCATAATCGGCCGGCAATAAAAGGTGTGCAGCCAGGGTTCGATGTTGTTTTCCCGAATGAGACCATCCAGTTCGATCGTCAATTCCTCGGTGTTCATTACATAGCGGGCATTGGGGTTTTGGTCCCGGACCAATACCGCATCGCGCTTTTTGAGCCTATCCACGGTTTCGAGGGATAAGCCGGCAATGATCTGTTTTTCATAGTGATCATCGAGATCATTGTGCCAAATGCACACTAGACCATTGGTGGCCACGCCGCCGAAGCGGTTGGATTTTTCCACAATGGCGACGCGCAAGCCGCGGCGGGCGGCTCGCACGGCGGCGAAAACACCGGTGCAACTGCCGCCCAGCACGCAAACGTCAACTTCACTGATGATGGGAAGGTCGCGGGAAGGTTCTTGAATCGTTTCCATTCTCCCATCTTAGCTTTTTCAGAAAATCCCGGCAATAGGGCCGGATGCTATTGTTTTTTCGTTTAGATGCTGATCTAATAACGTTTAATATGAAGGAATTTCTCGATGCCTTTACCACTTTGGCCGAGCAAGTGCGCGACGCCTGTGGCAGTTCTTTGATTTGGAAGGATGCCAATCCCCAGCGCTGGTTTGAAATTCCGCCTGCCCTTAGCCAGCACCGTCATCCCTATTGTTTGGCGGTCAAGAAAAAGGCGCACCGTCGCCTGGCGTGCTGTCAGGCGGATAACAAACCACCAGGCGCCGTCATGATGGAAAAGCGTTGCTGTCCTTTCGGAGTTGTTGAGTGGGTGATTCCGGGGCGGCGCAACGGCGTCTTATTGGGGTGGGCCTTTGTCGGAAGCTGGTCCGCACCATCGGTCGATGCTCCGGTGCGGGTGGCTCCACCGCCTGGGGAAGAACCGCAGCGGGCAAAGGCCCAGGCAACCTTGGTGGCCCGCTTGTTGCCGGGGATCCTGGGCTTTCATCCGGGAGCCCCCGCGGAAGCAGATGAACGTTTGCTGGCGGCCAGGGAATTTATCGAAGAGAACCTTGATGTTCATCTTCCAGCGAGCGCTTGTGCGAAGCATCTGGGGCTCAGTACGAGTCGCTTTATCCATTGGTTTGCCGAGGCTTCCGGTCAATCGTGGAAACAAGAACTGACCCGGCGGGTGCTCGCCCGGGCGGCGGATCGTCTCCGGGCGGAGAAGGAAACGGTGACCCGGATTGGGCTGGATGCCGGATACGGCAGTCCGGCTGGTTTTACGGTGGCCTTTGCCCGTCACTACGGCTTGCCCCCCGCCGCCTGGAGAAAAAAGTTCGCCGTCGCTGGCGAGTAGAGGGGCGCACCTTTGAGGGCGTGGTGCGACCTTTGGTATATCAGGCTAAAGACACTGAGCCAGTCGAAGTCACTAATCTTTTTTCATGGATTTTTCTCCTAGCCTTTTCAAGAAGGAGCTTAACCGAAAAATCGGGCATGTGCCCGATTTTTCGGTTTCAATTGTAGATAAATGATGGCGATGCGGTGGGCTTTGGAATAGGGGCCCTTGGTTCGAAGTGCGCCTCGCGATGACAGGAGGTTTCGACTTGGAATACCCGCCGCAGCGCAGGAATATCGCACCTTTGGTGTGAAGGGATGAATCCGTGCCTCCAAAAAGGCAGAGCCTCTCTTTATGGAGAGGCTCTCTTTATGGAGAGGCTCTGCTTTGACCAGGGGGCGGGAAGGGTGCGAATCTCAAACCACCTCCCGGCGGGGGAATGCGTAGGTGCTTTCGCAAAGTTCATACTGGACTCGCCCCGTTTTTCGGGTCACTTTCGGGAGTATGAAAAAACGAGATTTCCCCACGTACCCCGACATTTCATACTTGCGTGAAAAAGCCCGCCGCACCGTTCCCCGTTTTGCCTTCGAATACGTGGATGGTGGTTGTAACAGCGAAAAGAATCTGGAGCGCAATACCAGCGAAATTCGCGATCTCCGCTTGAAACCGGTGTATATTCGTAAAATCAAGGAACCGACTTTGGAGACTACGTTGTTCGGGAAAACCTATTCCGCTCCCTTTGGCATCGCTCCGGTAGGTTTGCAAGGATTGATCTGGCCCCGGGCTACCGAGATCCTGGCCGAGGCGGCGTATGACGCCAATATCCCTTTTTGTCTGAGTACGGTGGCCACTGCGGACATTGAGACCGTCGCGAAGATCACCCACGGTAACGCCTGGTTCCAGTTGTATCATCCGGTCGAGGACGAATTGCGCGATAAGCTATTGAAAAGGGCGGAGGATGCGGGGTATCCGGTTTTGGTGGTTCTCTGTGATGTTCCGGCTTTTGGTTACCGGTCCAAGGAAATCAGAAATGGCCTGGCGATTCCGCCGCGCATGACTTTGAGCAATATTCTGCAGGTTATGGGAAGACCCCAGTGGGCCCTGCGTACTCTTTTGGCGGGACAGCCGTCTTTTAAAACGCTGGAGCCGTATATGCCCAGCGGTATGAATCTGCGGCACCTCGGGCTTTTCATGAACAAGACCTTTTCCGGGGTTTTAAACGAAGACAAACTCCGGGCCATTCGCGAAAAATGGAAGGGCAAGCTGGTGCTCAAAGGGGTGGCCAGCGAAGAAGATGCTCAGAAAGCGGTGGATTTGGGTATTGATGGCATCATCGTTTCCAACCATGGGGGCCGCCAACTCGATGCGGGGGAGTCAACGGTCCGCCCCACCCAGCGCATCGCGGCCAAATTCAAGGATCAGATCACCGTTATGATGGACAGCGGCATCCGCACCGGTCCGGATATTGCCTGCAGCCTCGCCGCCGGGGCCGACTTCACGTTTCTGGGGCGTTCCTTCATGTATGGTGTTGGAGCCCTCGGCGAACATGGCGGCTACCACACCATCAATATCCTCAAACAACAACTCCATCAGGTCATGATGCAATTGCGTTGCGAACGCGTCGAAGACCTGCCCAAGCATCTTCTCGAAGAGTAGTTCTGCCGGTTTCGGATTTTGGATACGAAACGCTATTAAACAGCGGGAGGTAATGGAGTTGGGTAGGGCGAAGGCGTGTCCCGTTCGGCGGTGGTCCCTCTGCGTTGGCTGTTTTCATAGTCCGAAGTAGGAAGCAAGTATCTCTAGGGGAGATAGCGAAGAAACAGCTGGAAAGAATTATCGCCGCTTAGCGGGATTTCGCGGTGGCTCAACGAATGGACTCGAATAAACACGAATTGATGGGTAAACAAAACAGCCGAATTTTTACCGCTAATTTTCGCTTGGCGTTGAACTTGACTAGCCTTCGTCTACTGTTCAAATTTCATAACATGAATCGTTTTTGTGCTCTTTTTTGCCTCCTATTGATTTCTTCTCTTACTTATGTCGAAGCGGAAAACAAGGATTCGAAAGGAAAAGAGGAGATCGTAAAGTTCGATGAACCCGTCCCACGGGAGGTGGTGCTGGATTTGTTGCAGCAGTGGTTTTCCTTGCCGTCGGAAGATATCGTTCATTGGGACCAAGCGGTTGCTGAGGGGCGGATTTCGCGTAATTTACAGCTTTTTGAGAAAGAGCTTCACGGGTTTCATGAGGTTGATTATGAGAATGTGCAGCCCACCGTTGAAATTACTCTTCCCGATGGGGAAGTGTTTTATAGTCTCAGACTAGAGGATCTTGGACCAAACTTGAGGGCCAATCTTACTCAGGAAGATCTTAATAAACTCCTGCCTGATGTCATTGCGGCAGGGCAGGCTTTCAGAGAGTACGTTTTACAAACCTACGGAGATCATTCTCCCAATACCCGAATGTATTTTGAGGATGACGATTTGGAATTTGTTCTCGCCTACCAGGAGGAACGTCCGGAAACCCGGCCCGTCGAAGTGGAAAGACCGTATTCTGGTTCCCGTGTGTATTATTTGGAGAGGGAAAGTTTTCTGCAAGGGAGCCATGTTTTCCGCGGAAGGAAATCTCCGGTCTCAGAAATTGATTTTGCCTTTCATCTCGATTTGACCAGTGATGGTCGAGAGATTCTGGCCCGGGTCACACGGGAAAACCGATCAGGTCATATCGCGATCCTTTTTCAGGGAGAGGTTCTCAGCATTCCTTCCTTTCGGGGAGAGTTGGATACTTCAGGCATTCAAGTCACAGGATTGGGAAAGGAGAAAATTCAAAAAATTCTCACCAAGGGAAATCAGGGTTTCTTCCGTTTTCGGCAAAAGAGAGAAGAATAAAAACCGCCGGGGTTCACATCGCTTATTTTCGCAGGGGCTCAAGGCCCCCGTTCGCTTTTTTTGCTCCCAAGCGGGGACCTCGTGTCCCTGCGCGGAGAGCTCCAAGCCGGGGGCATATAACGCGCCCCACCGCGCCCCTGGGGGCGGTACTGGCCACTGTCTCAGCCGGTGAAGGCGTGCGGGGGTAGTGATTTTTGGAGAACAAAGCGGGCGTGGCGGGAGAAATGGCCGCGGAGGTCACGGGTGTAGGTGGTGAGTCGTTTTTCTCCCAGTTCTTGGTGATCTCCACAATGAAATAGCGCCCGGGCGAGATAGATTTCACGCAGCGCCAGGTTCCGGGGTTCATTGTCATTGGGGTCCTCGGAGGCACTTTCCCACGCCTTTTGCAACGAAGTCAGGGCATGGCCGGCAAAACTATCCTGACCAAGGGCTTCATACAGAAGAGGGGCGAGGCTCTCGCGGTCCGCAGCGTTGGTCAAGGCTTCCGCACTCAAACAGATGGCCCGGGCATGGGATAGATAGGGTGATTCCGGCAGGGTGCGGATTTTCCCGGCAATCTGTTCGGCGGCCCGACCGTCCCCGCTGCGGGCAAAGGCGATGAGGGCGGTATCTACCGGAGAGAGAGAGAATCCAAACTGGTGCATGCCGCGAAAATTCCATCCATCGTCCCAATCATTTTCCTGCAAATACGTATAGAGATCATTCGCAGCGGTGGTTTTTCCCAGCAGACCAAAGGTGCGCATCATCATCGCTTGCAATTCGGAATCGGGATTTCCATCCCGGTAGCGTTTTTCCAGGAGGGGGAGCAGGCGCTTGGGTTCGGCAAAGACCAAGGCGAGTTCCTTGAAGGACCAGGATTCGGCCTCGGCCACCCTTTGTATTTCGTTTTCCGATACCGGAAAACTGTCGCCATCTTCCAGAACCGAGGGATCCAGATTGCCGATTTCGATGAGATGCTCCTGCAGTTCCCGCAGGTTGAGATCGCGAAGGTCAGTGTTCTGTTGGGCCGATATCGCAGCGGCCCGCCCGGCGGCATAGCCCTGATTTTGTACATCCGCCTGCATGCGAATGACGGGCAGGGCGTCGCGGTGGGAACTCAAGCCCAGGCCGGTGGAGAGAACCCGTTCCAGCCCTTGCGGAAGGAGGCAACGGAAGGGCACGTTGGCCCAGAGCCGCTCCTTGGTTGGGGGAAGGATCATGAAAAGCGGGTGAATGGTGAAACCGTGGGAATCGAAATTCGAGGAAGCCCGGCAAATGGTGTCGGGAAAGGTGCGGTCGTAGAGAATGTCCACTGGTTGCATCCGGTATTCACCGATGATTTGCCGTCGCTCGCGGGAATCAATGAGTTGGCCGATATCAAAGGCATTGGGGAATTTGCGACGGGTGCTGTAAAGGAAGGCCACGGTGTCCCGAAGGTTGGTTTCGTCGCTGAAACTATGGTCTGAATTACAGTAATCCTTCCCCGGTGTTACGCCGGCCAAACCCGTTCCCTGGACGGCGAGGTGATCCTCTCCGCAAACCGCTGTCGGGGCACCAGCCAGCGCGGCCACTTCCGCCGAACCGGTCGCATCAACGCTGCATCCGGCCTGGATCCAACCAAAGCCATAAGGGGAGGCAACCACCAGTCCGGTAATCCGGTTGTCTTCCTTGGTGACCGCCACCGGAAGGGTGCGAAAGAGGATATCGACCTCCAGGTCCAGGGCGGTTTGCAAATACCAGTGGCTTTTGGCGCTGACCGACCATCCCCCTTTGCCGCGGCCTTTACGTTTGCGGCGGTCCCATTCCATTTCCGCGACGGAATCGTTTATTTCGGAGGTAAAACCAACCTGATTGCCAAACCAATATTTGGCAATTTGGCCGAGAGTACCGACCCCGCCGAGTGCAGGCAGGCCTTCGACCAGTGCGGTGCGTGCCCCTTTGCGCGCGGCTCCGATGGCCGCGGAGGCACCCGCCGTGCCACCGCCGAGAATCAGTACATCGTAGCGGCCGAGGACGGGAAGGTTTTTGTAGGAAAAAGACAGGGTCGGGCCGTCCGTTTCTCCTTCGGCTACGAACTCCTGCGAAACCTCGGTATTTGCCGGAAGGGTTTCGCCTCCGAACAGGGGAGTAAGGTCGGAGGGCCGATTTGCCGGGATCGGAAGGGTGGGGAAGAGAGAATCCAAAAGGGGCAAGGCTTTATCGGGATCTTGCCATACCACGCGCCAATGGTCGGACGGCGCCTTATAGAGGGAGAGGTTGAGCAATCCTTCGGTCACCGTCAGGTCTTGCCAGGCGGTATCCATCGCGACAGCGGTGTGTCTTTCGGGCCAATGGAGGGTTAGTCGGTCACTGGTCTGGAAATCCCCTTGCTGCCAGCGGGAGGCGCGAAGCTCGGCCTCCAAGCGGTGCCAGGCGACCGCTTCAGAGGGCCAGTCGCGGAGAGAATGTTGGTACTCCCGACCGTATAAATCGGGTAGGGCCTCGCGGTCTTTTTCCGGGACGGGAAATTCATAATGGACGGGCCAGTCCACTCTTTCGGGGTGTTCGGGATCGCTTTCCGCAAAACCGCTGAGCACCCGGTGTCGTATTATCGGGGAGGAAGCGGGGGTGGGAGATGATGCGCTGGGAAAAAGATTCTGCGCATACCCTTCGGTACTGGCATCAATGGTCAGTTTGGCCTGAATGGCAAAGCTGCCGGAACGGGAGGTGCAGAGGGCTCCGCCAATTTTGGTTGCTCCGTCTCCCAGCAAAGCGTAAGGCATGGAATGGAAGTAGAAGGATAGACCTTTTTCCACCAAGGCGTTTTCCAGTGCCACTTTCCAGTCGCGGGGGGTCAGGGGGGTTCTATCCGGCAAGGCTACCCCAACTGCTTGGAGTTGTTGACGGGTCTTCTCGCTGGGAGAAAAATCGAGATCGGCACAAACATCCTCCCCGAGAAAAGGCCGGGCGGAGGTCAGGGCGACCTCCAGACCCTGTTGTTGGGCCTTTAGGGCCAGAAAGACACCGGAGACGGTTCCTCCGGTAATGAGAAGGTCAACGGAACGGAAAATAGGAAGGGAAGGCATAGGATGTAAAAGAGGGGTTGAGGTGAATTGATATCCTCAAATCTAAAGGATTCACCGGAAAAAGCGAAGGGAAAGGCTTGTGTACTTAGGCCGAATGCTTGTATAATTTGCGCATATAGAAGGATTTTATGGCTATTTCAAGACCTGATGAGTTGTTTATGATTGCGTATTGTCAGCGCGTGAACACGCGTACCAGCAATGCGGAAAATCATTGTGACGGTCTTTGTTGTGCCTGGTATCTGGAAAGTGGTCATCTTGATTTACGGGTGGAACGTGAGTATTGGTCGGTAGATGCAGGGCAATGGGTTTTTCTCGCCCCTTTCCAGCGGAGGGATCAGAAGTTTCAGGAGGGGACAGTCTTGCGGTCCTTGCGCTTTCAATTTCCCGATCCTCTTTATTGGCGGGGGTTTTATCCGGTGCGTGTGGAGCCCGCCGATTGGTCGCAAAGGCGCGTTTACGAAAGGCTATCCGCTAGCATTCTGGAAAGGTCTGCTCATGCTGAAAGCTGGAAAGGGTGGGCGGTTCGTCAGGAGAGAACTTTTTCCTGGTTGAAAGCTTGGTTGAGCCTGATGGAAGATTCTACCGGGCAAGAGTCTCTGGCCCCGGGAGAACGCTCGGTGGGCGTAATGTTACGCGCCCTGGAGGACCATACGGGATTGTCAGTGGACTACCAGGAACTTGCGCGCCTCAGCGGTTGGTCCCGTTCGCAAATTGATCGGCAATTTCGCAAAATCCTCGGCGTGACTCCCCGAAAATGGATGGAACAGCGGGTTTGGCGGGATGTTGAATACGCTTTATTGTCCACCGGGGAACCCCTGAAAAGTTTGGCCTATCGCTTTGGCTTTACCGATCCCGCGCATTTCACCCACTGGTTCAAGGCCCGCACCGGCTTGACCCCCGGTCAATACCGGGAGGGAAAAGGATGAAAAAAAGACGTACGGACTGAGAAAGACCGCCGGATTTCGAGAGAGTTCGCCTTCGTCGAATGACTATGCTGCGATGTTGTCGACGTGGATAAGGGGCTAGGATTGGCTTCGTTTCGTCCTCAAAGGATATCGTTTACGATGCCGGTCTGAATGGCTTGCTTGTTTTTCTGGAAATGATCGAGTTGCTGTATGAAGGGCAAGGTGACGTTTTTGGTGAAATTATTTTCCAATGCGGGCAGACTTTCCTTCAGCGCGCGGTCAAAGTCCTTCCGCGCCGCCCCACGGAGGCGTAGGATTTCGTAACCGCTGGTGGCAGAACCCAAGGCCATGATCAAAAGGGACAGGGGCGGAAATTTGGCCGTTAAAAGCGAAGCGCCCATGCGCAGGGCCACCCGGCGGGCAATCGGCCTGATCAAATGGGCGAGACGTCGTTTGACGGTACGAAGCACCGCTTGGAACATCGCTGCCTGGATATAGCCTGTAGTGCCTATGAGGGTGATTCCGATACCCAGTCCGGTTCCGGCACCAAACTGCAGGCCCCGGGTAGTAAAGGCTTCGCGAGTGTTCTGTTCCAGCGTTTCCCATTGTGGCAATTCGTAGTCCGGAGGGGATTCGGCCCTGAGTAAGGCGGCAGTTTTTTCATTGAATTGCTGGATATGTAATTCGAAGGCTTCTTCAAACTCTCTTTCGAGACCTTGAAGCCTACGTTCCAGGTGCATGAAGGCGGGTTGCAAATAAGGGAGAAGATTGTCGGAAAACCAATCTTCGGCGCGTTCACCCTGATCAAGGGAGTCCCGCGCCATATCAATGACCAAAGCCGCAATAGCCCGGCGGGTTATGACTTCTTCGGAAAATTCGTCGCCACCGCGTTGTAGGGTTTTTTTGAATTCGGTAAAAGCCTGGTCCAATTTGGCCTTGGTATCCAGCCATAGGATTTCGAGTTCGTTGCTGAGGGTGCCGAAGTAGTGATCTATGCGCTTCTCGATTTTACGCCGATTCGGTCCGGCGAGGGTTTCCTGTTCATCGACAAAAGCCCGTCTTTCAGAGTCGCTCTGCTTTCGGAAATAGATAATCCCTGCACTTCCTGCTATGGTAGCCGAGACCATGCCCCCGATAATTACCCGCAAAAATTCCCTGCGGCGGACTACCGGTGATTGAGGTCTTTCAGCGCTTGGTTGGTTTTCCTTCATTACACCAAAGGTGGTTTCTCTTTTTCAAAATCTCATGCGAAGAGTAAGACCCTATTCCCGATAAAGACGTTCCCAAGCTTTTCGTTCCTCTCGCCATTGTCTCTGCGGTTCGGCCGAAATCTTTTGCAAATGCTCACTTGTTTCCTGGAGCCTTCGGTTTTCCTCTGCCAATCGAAGGGTTGCCCGATGTAAAGTCTGGTAAGCCGCGGCAAGAGACTCATACCGGTCGCGGTAGAATTGATAACGGTAACGAAGGCGCTCCCATAGGGTGCCTTCGGTGCCGGCTTCGCGGGAAAAATCAAATTCCGGCAGACCCAAAAACTCCCTTGGGAAAGGATCCGTTTCTTCGGCATCAGCCCTCCCCGGTTTCGTTGGAGGGGGCTCCTGGTACAGTCGTTGCCAAGCTTCGCGTTCGCTTTGCAGAAATTGTTGATAATCCTGTAGATTCTCCTTTTGCAAAGTTAGTTTTCGCTCCAAATCCCGATACCTTTCGCTCAGGGTCTCATAGGTTTCGCGCAAGCCCTCATAGGCCTGGCGTGTTTGCTGGTAAAGTTGCCGGTATTCCCGGACTCTTACGGTTATCTCGCGAAACCAACCATCTTCTTCCCGTTCGGCATCCGGCGGTGGGGCGGTTTTGGCGGGCAGAGACAGAGTGAGCAAGGATGAAACCAGGATAAAGAGGAGGAAGTGCCCTGAAAAACCGCTGGAGTAAGGATAAGTTAAAAAAATGCGGCCGCGCGCTTTGCTACCTGTTTCCTGAGGTTTTTGGGAAAAAAACATGAGAATGTGCGAAGTTCTTAGGACCGGGCCTTCAGTCAGTGCGAATTTTCCTCCAGGCGGGATTTGCCGCTAAAGAGAAAATAAATTCCGGAAAAGATTACCGGTAGGGCAAAGGCCGCGAGGGTGGAGGGAAGAAGAAAATAAAAGAGTAGAAAATGCGCGGCCCATCCTTCGGCGTAGTGATGGATTCGAAGGATTTGCAATTCCATCATATTCAGGGTTCGCCCCAGGTGTTGCAACCATAGGAGGCTGTGTTCCACGTTCCCAATGACATAATCAGCCATGTGCCCGGCGGTCGCGAGATGGTAGTCATGGAGGAAGAGTTTCAATTCGATCCATTTGCCGACCATCAGGAAGGCCATGATCAAAAGGCCGAGGGTTAGGGTAGTGAGAAAATTGGTTAGGCAAAGTCCGCTGTGAGCTTTGAACTGGGGAGAGAGTTTACGCCAATAAAAGCCCCGCATGATTGGAAAAAGGAGGAGAGGCAGAGAGGCTACGGTGAGAACGTTCCAGGAAAGGGTAAGCAGGATGACGGTGAGGGAGAGGACCAGAAAAATTCCCAAAACTCCCGCCACCAACAAAAGGCCAACCTGCCGGTAGCGGAAAAAGTGCAGGGGAGATTCGTTCCGAACGGTGGCGTAGAAGAAGATCTCCCGAAAATCTTTTTTCTGCAAAAAGAGATAGCTGATGGCCGCGATGGTCATCAAAAGCAAGGCCAGAAAACTAACCCAGCCCGCGTCGGTTTTGGACAGGTAGAGCAAACCGCTATAAGAGAGGATGGTATAGATAAAGGCCCAGCCATTCGCATGGATTCGGGGAGAACGGTTGGTCACGTTTTGGCAAACTTCCGGGACCCCCGCTGGTTCAACATTTGGATTTTTCAGGGACATTGCCTGTCGTGAATCATAAGGAAAGAGACCACTGCAACGCAATGCTGTCCTAATGAACCATTCTTTTTCAGTTTTGGTCTTTGGTTTCTTGCCGGGGCAATGCCCCGGGGTCTTTTTTTGTTTCCGGGAGGGATGCTTTTTCGGGTCTTGGGTAGGGAGGGACTACGGCCCCGCCGCTAATGATGAGTTTCATGCCTTCCCCAATACTCATCTCGAGCTCTATCACATCCTCTTCCGGGACCAGAAGCAGAAAGCCGCTGGTGGGATTGGGGGTGGTGGGAACGAAAATATTGCAAAGTTGGCGGGATGTTTTGGCCTGCGCTTCGCCTTTGGCCTGGCTGGTGAGAAAACCCAGCGCCCAGGTTCCTTTGCGGGGGTATTCCAGCATGACGACTTTTTGGAAGACCGCTTTTTGCTGGGTGCTGAAGGTCGCCACAATCTGCTTCACACTGGAATAGACGGTATTGATAAAAGGCAGGCGCTCGATGATCTTTTCGGAAAGGTTGACCATCGTTTTAGCCGCCAGATACCGGGACAAATAGCCCAACAGGATAAGGATCAGAACAACTTTGAAGGTGGCCGCGATGTTCATGTACAGGGACCACTTCGGGTTGGTGCGAATCTCTTCCGGCAAATAGAGAAAAAAGACTCCGCTGAAAGGCCCTCCTACGTTGGTGATCAACAAGTTGACAACATACAAAGTCACCACCAGAGGAGTGATTAAAAGCAAGCCGGAAAGGAGCGCCCGGCGAACACTGGCAATGGGGCCCAAGCCACTGGAGTCGGTTTCATTGGATGAACTGGGAAGGCCTGAGGACATGATTTTTTATGAAGATCTATTATCAGAAAAGGTCAAGTTACGGCAATGTTTCCTTCCAGGTAAAAGAAGGGAAAGCGTTTTTTTCCGTCAACCAACGAAGAGCGGTTTCCTCGGCTTTCTTCATGGCTTTTCTCTGTTCCGGAGTGCGGTCATCCCAACCGCACAGATGCAGAAAACCGTGGGCGAGGTAAAGGGTGAGTTCCCGGCCGAAATCGCCTTCGTTTTCCCGGGCGTAGCGGTAGGCGGTATCGGCACTGACCAGAATCTCCCCGGCAAAGTCTTCTGCGGGATCCCCGGGGAAGGTGATGACATCGGTTGGCGTGGGGTCCTGCAGGAATTCTCCATGCACCCGGGCGATTTCGGCATCGGTGATGATGGCAATAGAAAGCTGGCCCGGGGGACAATGAAAGTCCGGATGTTGGTCCAGCAGGTGAAGCACTCGTTCCCCTTCGCCAGCGGGGAGCTCCACCTTGGGGTGGTCCTGGCAGATGTCGACAGAGCGGGAGGTCATTGATTTTTGGAGTCCTTTTTGGCGTCGTCCTTCTTTTTATCGTCGGGGTATTCGATGCGGGAATGGAACATATTCAATAAGGTTCGGGAAAAACTTCTTTGAATTTCCGCAATCTCCGCAAAGGTGAGCGGACATTCATCGAACTGGTCGTCATTGATTCGGTCCTGGACGATTTTTTCGATCAGTTCATCGATAGCCTGGGGGTTGACTTTTTTCAGACTTCGGCTGGCCGCTTCGATGCTATCGGCCATAAGGATGATGGCACTTTCCCGAAAATGGGGTTTGGGCCCATCATATCGGTAGGTCGCTTCGCTGACCTGTTTTCCCGCCTCTGCTTCTTCCTCCGGGGCGCCCTGGGTCTTGGCAAGGTGATAGAAATACTGGATAAGACTGGTCCCGTGATGTTGTTTGATAACGTCGATAATTACTTTGGGAAGACGATAATCCAGCGCCATGTCCACCCCCTCCTTTACGTGGCTTTTTATGATAAGCGCGGAGAAGGATGGGTTCCGGTCCAAATGGGGGTTGATCCCGTTTTGTTGGTTCTCGATGAAATACTCTGGTTTGACGGTTTTTCCGATATCGTGAAAAAGGGCACAAACCCGGCAAAGCAGTCCATTGGCACCAATGCTTTGCGCGGCATTTTCGGAGAGATTGGCGACCATAAGGCTGTGGTGGTAACTTCCGGGAGCGACAATTTGAAGTTTTTTCAGCAGGGGATGGTTGGTGTCCGACAATTCCAGTAGGCTGATATCGGTGGTCCGGCGGAAGAGCGATTCAAACAGCGGGAGAATGCCCACCAGGATAATGCCGGTGAGGAAACCAACGACGAGGGACGATCCGATTTGGGCTGGCACCAGAAGGGACTCCTGCCATTCCTTCCAGTCAAATTCGATGATGCCAAAAACCAGGGCCGAAGCAGCCACGACGATTCCGGAAAGCAAGGCCGCGCGAACCAAACGGCTGCGATAGCGGATTTGTTGACAGAAGTAAATACCCACCAGAGAAGAAAGAAAGGCGGTGACAAAAGTTTCGATCCGCAGGCCGAAGATCAGCGAGGCCAGAAAACTGACCAGCAGAGCCATATAGATGGCCGGTCGCTGACCGACGAGGATGGCCACCATCAAAGGTGCCAGGGCGGTGGGGGCCATGTAGGGAATGAGATGCAGAAAGGTGGGGTTTTCCCGAATGCCGGGAAGCGTTCCGAGATAGACGAGTAGCCAAATCAAAGCCAGATTGAAAATTGCCAGCAATCCGAGAAGGAACAGGCGGCTATTCGATTTGAGGGTTTCCCGGTCCTCAATGCGGATATAAACAACCGCGGATAAAAGGAGACCAAGAATGAGAAGGGCCCGGTGAACCACTTGTTCGTTCAAAAACAAAAACGAGTCTTGTCGTTCAATCAGGAGGTCTCGATAGACCTGCAATCTTTCATGCTGCTCGGGGGTTACCAATTGGCCGGCTTCCACCAGCGTTTGACCACTTCTGACGGTTACTTGAACGGGGCGGGTGCGGTCGCGTTCGCGTTGTCTAAGCAACTCGGTTCGTTCTTCGTCGAAAATCAGATTGGGGACTACGGCGGGTCGGCAGATATCGGTAAGGGCCCGGGCGAAAGGACGGGCGAAATCGCCTTCGAGTCTTTCGTTCAAAGTGCGCGTCGCGGTGCGTGGAGTCAAATGCTGGGCGGGTTGGTCGGTGGAGAGAACTTCGCGCTGGAAAATGATGAACTCCTGGCCTTCGGCTTGGTCCGCAGTACGAAAATCCTCGGAAAGGTAAATGCCTTGCTGGTGAAGTTGGCGCAGAATTCGCAAAGACTGATCGCGCGCCTGATTCCTTTCCTCGGTATCCATCTGTTGGATCAACATACGCAGGTTACGTCGGGTTAGGGTATAGGAAAAGCTTTCGTCCTGGTTGCGAATCAGGGCGTCAAGGCGCTGGTCCTGTTCGTCCTCAGACAAATCTTCCCAGCTTTCGGCCAGTTCATTCAAGTCCCGGAAAAGAGTTCTAAAGTGCTCGGCGAAAGACTCATAATGCTCCAGACTGGGGCGGAAAGTGGGGATAATTCGTTGGACCCGCCTTTCCCTCTCGCGCTCCGTTTCCAAGGGGCTTTCGTAGGTAAAATCAAGGGTCGACTGAACGGTGACCGGGGAAGGTTGATTGGGAAAGATGGAAACCCCCAGAGGTGAAACCCCGATGGTGCTGAGGGTAATGAAGGATCCCGTGACGATTAGGAATATCACAAAAGCTATCGACGGGCTGCTCTCCAGAAATTGATAAAAGCGGGTCTGGCGGTCCGTCTTACGCCGCCTTCGGGGGGCTTCCTTGCGATCGAAAAAGCTGAAGAAAAATTTCATAGGGCTTATTTTTTGCCCGCGGGGGTTCCCCGGGGATATTCTTTGTCGCGTTCCTCCTGATAGGCCTCGATGATTTTGCGCACCAGGGGATGACGGACCACATCCTCCCCGCGAAGGTAATAAAAAGCGATTTCAGGCACGTTTTCCAGGACCCGCAGAGCGTCGATCAGTCCGGATTGCCGGGATCTGGGTAAATCAACCTGGGTGACATCTCCGGTGACGACCACCTGGCTATCCTCGCCGATACGGGTGAGGAACATCATCATTTGCTCCACCGTGGTGTTTTGTGCTTCATCGAGGATGATGAAGGACTTCGACAAGGTTCGTCCTCGCATATAGGCCAGCGGGGCAATTTCGATGATCCCTTTTTCCACCAGTTTGGCCATTTCGTCGCCAGCGATCATATCGTTCAAGGCATCATACAGCGGTCGCAGGTACGGGAGGATTTTTTCTTTCAGATCCCCCGGCAAAAAGCCCAGGGCTTCGCCGGCCTCGACCGCCGGGCGGGTAAGGATGATTCGCTGGACCTCTCCCTTGAGCAGGGCCGATACGGCACACGCCATGGCGAGATAAGTTTTTCCGGTACCGGCCGGACCAATGCCGAAGGTCAGTTGGGAGGAGAGGATGGCCTTGAGGTAGCCTTTCTGGCCGAAGGTCTTGGGAACGATGGTTTTCCGCTGCACGCTGATAACTGTGGATTCGGCAAAGAGGTTTCGCAGATCCTCGGTGCGCTCGTCCAGAATACCCTCGAGGATGTAAGCAAAATCCCGGGAGCTGATTCTCAGACCTTGTTCCCTGGCCATCTGCAAGATCTCGAAAAGCGCTTTGGTCCGTTGGAGACCGGGTTCCTCGCCTTCCGCGCGAATCCACCCTTCGCGGGCGATCAGCGTGACGCCGAGTTTCTTTTCCGCTTCCTCCAGGAGATCTTCCCGGCCGCGATAGAGTTGTTCGCGCTGGCGGGGATTGTCGTAATGCAAAGTAAGTTCACTCATGAATGGGCAAAGTTTCGCGGGCTACCTTGGTAAGGCGTTCCCAAAGGGTTTCGAGGGAAATCGGGACAACACTGGTGCCGCCGATTACCGGCATGAAATTCGAATCACTTTTCCAGCGGGGAACGATGTGGGCGTGCAGGTGAGAGGGGAGGCCCGCGCCAGCAGCTTTGCCGATATTGATGCCGATATTGAAGCCATCGGGTTTGATGGCTGCGCGCAGCAAAGTTTCTCCGTTGATCATTTGCTGCATGAATTCGGCGCGCTCCAAGGGTTGCAAATCGGGTAGATCACCGATTTCCCGAAAAGGCAGAATCAGGAGGTGGCCGGCGTTGTAAGGAAAGCGATTGAGCATGAGGCAGGAGTGCTCTCCCCGGTAGACGATCAGGGCTTTTTTGTCGTCGCCGGAGGCAATGAGGTCCTGAAAGGGACTGGGAGAGTCCGGTAAGCGGGGGGCTTCAACGTACTCCATGCGCCAGTATGCGTGCAGATGATCCATTGCCTCCCATTGTCCCTCTTTTTGCAGGAATGTCAAAGCCACCTTTCGGACCAGAAAAGCCCCGGTTTTTGACCTTATGGGGAAAATGCGTTCACTGGTTTCATGGACCTTTCTGCACCTTGGAATGAGCCTTCTCGTCGCGCTGGGTGGGCATTGTTGCAAAATTTTCTGCCGCGGGTAGGCGATTATGCGCGCCTGCGGAATTTTGACCAACCGGGCCATACGGATGTTTCGCGGTTGAGTCCTTACGTGCGTTCACGCTTGCTTTCCGAGGCGGAGATCTACCGCACCGTTCGGGAGCAATATTCCTGGGATCAAGCGGAAAAATTTCTGCAAGAAGTGGTGTGGCGAACCTATTGGAAGGGGTGGTTGGAGATGCGTCCGGTGGTTTGGCAAGAATACCGCAAGGCGGTGGGCTGTCTCAGGAAGGAGGGGGGATTTTCTCCGCTAGACTTGTCAAAGGCGGAAAAGGGAGAAACCGGTATCGCGTGCTTTGACTACTGGGTAAGCGAATTACGGGAGACTGGATACCTGCACAATCATGCCCGAATGTGGTTCGCTTCCCTTTGGATTTTTACCCTGCGGTTGCCCTGGGCGTTGGGGGCGGATTTCTTTTTTCGTCATTTATTGGATGGCGACCCCGCATCCAATACCCTTGGTTGGCGGTGGGTGGCGGGTTTGCAGACCAAAGGCAAACCCTATCTGGCGCGGGCGGAGAATATTCAGAAATTCACCGGAGGGCGTTTTTATCCCAAGGGTCAATTGGTCGAAGACGCCGAGCCCTTGACGGAGGACATGACCTTTTCCAGGGGAGTATTGCCCGCGGGTGATCCCTGGCCTCCAGAGGATGGCCGACGGCGTGGGTTATTACTTCTGGTGGAGGATTGCAGTGTGGAGGAGACTCCCTTGGGAAAAATTTCGCTAGCCGCCTTGGCGGGGTGGTCGCCGGAGGCGGTTTTGGAAAAGTATGGAATTTCTGCCAGGCCGGTAAATTTCCAGCGGGGCGCTTTGGCCGATGCGTTACAAAGGGCTGGCCAATGTTGGGGCAAAGACCCCGAAATGCTGCAGGGACCATGCCCGGTCGCTGAATTGAAGAAATGGATAGAAGAGAACGCCCTTGATGAGCTGATCGTCTTCGCCCCTCCGGTTGGTCCCTGGCAGGAGGCCTGGCGGGATTTGCGCATGGGCCTTGGATCCTTCCCTGTTCGGTCCTTACGGCGTCCCTGGGACGATGCCCTCTGGCCCCGGGCCACGGCGGGATTCTTCCGCTTCAAAAAAGGAATCGCAACAGTATTGGAAGAATTGGTGGAGTAGCAGAAAGGTCCGCCATCGCCCTGCGGGCTTGGGCGGGATCTCCGCTTCGCTCCGGGGGGGGCTCTTGGTGCGATGCGAATGGTTACGGTTGCGGGGGAAAAGAAAAGTCGATAGAACCTCGTTTGTTCGAATACAATACCTCCCTTATGGATCACTTCTATGCAGTGTTACTGGTTTTTCTTTTGCTCAATATTGTGGTCTCGATGT
>JAIUMY010000056.1 GCA_022565335.1 Opitutales bacterium | reverse complement strand
CCCAGCTTGCTGGGTCAAAGACGCCTAAGGCGGCTTTGTTTATGCCGAAATTTTTCTTGCCCGGAGCGAAGGTCTATGGAACTGGTTTTGGCCCGTTTTTACCCACTTATTCCTCCGAAGACCCAAATAAGTTTCAAAGTCAACGGCTTGGGGTTTATCCGAGAAAGCTAGGTAGAACCCCAGCTTCCAAGGCGCAAAACGTGCAGTATGGCAAGACTCGCCGTTATTATGTTCGCGGAAGCGGCGTTCAAGGTTTTTGGTCTCGCCGATATAGGTTTTTCAGGATGTGAGATGCTGCGAAGTCCGTAAACGTAGTGCATGGATTTTATTAAATGAAATAAAACCTTTTCCTTTCAAGCTTCTTAGAAGGCTTTTTAGGCGGAGAAGATGGATCCCGCTTCGCTTTTCAAGCTTCGCAGGATTCCACCATGCTTCGCTCTGCGAGCTGCTTTGGCGGAGCCATGCGTAGCTCGCAGAGCGAAGCATGGTGGAGGTGGCGGGAGTCGAACCCGCGTGTCCCGGGGTTTTAAGCATAACTTCTACGTGCGTAGTCAGTTTTTAAATTTCACCGACCAAGTGCGAACTGACACGATCTTGGTTGATTAGTATCCGAATCGAAGATACAGTTTGGCGTTCGGATACCCTCGCCAAACCATGGAATCCGCTGTCGTCGCCTCCATCACCTAGCGGATGTCAGTGGGGAGACGTGGCTGTCTTTACGCAGCCAGAGGCATTTCTTCGTTGGTGCCATTTAGTTTTTTTGATGGAATTTTTTCGAGGCCAACCATCATCCTCGGCACGCCATCATGCTCTCCGACCCGGGATCGAATCCTGAACACCCCCGTAAAAGTACGGTCTATTCTATCAACGATGATCGGAGAGTGGCATTGATCTGTGGTAATCAAATCCTCACTCTCAAAGAACTAACTTTATAAAAACACATGAGACCTCTTTTGACAAGCCAAATCGTTTTTCTTTCGGTTCTATTCGTGAGTCTTTTCCCGCTGAAGGGTTTTGCCAGTGGGGAATGGGAGGAATGGAAGCGGTTTAGCTGGCCTACCGGATATACCGTGGAGGGGGTTACCCTGAAAGGGCTTTCCGGAATCACTTTCGATCCGGAGAAGGGGGTGTTTCATGCCATCTCGGATGGCAAGGGGGTGGGTGAGGCGAGGGTTTTCACCCTTTCGCCGGAATGGGAAGAGGGGCATGTAAAAGGGATGGAATGGACCGGGGTGACGGGACTGACCTTGCGGGGTAAGCCGTTTCCGCCTATGGACGGCGAGGGGATTGCCCTGGATCATCGCAGAGGGTGGCTTTATGTGGCCAATGAGGGGTTTGCCTCTTCTCCTTCCGAGTACGGGCGTTATCCCTGGGTGGCCAGGTTCGATTGGCCCGGTGGGGAATGGGAACAGGCCTTGCCGTTGCCGAATGAATTTAGGCCCCGGGACGCCCGGGGCAATCGGGTGCCTCCGGGGGATGAGGCGCAGGTTGCGGGGGTGCGAAGGAACCTGGGGCCCGAGTCCCTGGGACTTTCGCCGGATGGCCAAACTCTCTTCACGGCCAATGAGGCCGCGTTGAAACAAGATTACGAGGGGAGCTACAATTTTCGTACGCAACAGGCCCAAAGCACTTTGGTGCGGGTGGTTAAATTCGGTGGGGTGCCGGAGCGGCCCGAGGTTTTGGGGCAGCGTGCCTACCGAACGGATGCGGGGGCCAGGGTTCTTTTTGTCCCCGCCTTCAACACGTTGTCGGCCCTGGAGGTGATGGATGACCAAGGTCGCTTGTTGATGCTTGAGCGGGGAGTGCAGGGGCCGGTTCTGGCGACTGGCAATTTCCGTATTCGTTTATACGAGGTGGACTTTGCCGATCCCGAGGCCACAGACATTTCCGCCCTGTCGGCGCTTGAAGGAGAATCGGTCACCCCGCTGTCCAAGCGATTGGTTTGGGAGGGAACGGAGGGTATGGACAATCTCGAAGGGGTGGCGAGGGGGCCGGAGGTGGAGGGCCGGGAAACGTTGTTCCTGGTCTCCGATAACAATTCCAATACCCGGCAGGAAACGCAGGTGATTGTTCTCCGGCAGAAGGCGGAAAAGGATTCGCGGGAAAATTGAGATCTGCTTGGGGCGGGCAGAAGGAGGAGCTTTCGGATGAGTCAGTCGTTTTCAGAGGCCGTAAGGTCTTGATTGGCCAGCCATTGCAAAGCCCCGTCGAGGTCGCTGAATTCGCCGTTGAGTTGCGCTTCCATCCCGGCGTTGAGAATTTTCCCGAAGTGCGGACCGGGTTGGTGGCCGCGCTCAATGAGATGTCGTCCCTGCAGAATCGGTCGGGGGGCTTTTTCGGAAACCTTGAGTTCGTCGGCGGCGTCGAGGATGAGTTGCAGGTCTTCATGTTTGCCTTCCGGAAGAGGTGGTCGGCCACCACGGTCAGCTTTTACCACGCAAAGAAGGTCTTTGATGCCGACCGGGGAGAGACGGGTGGACAGCCGCCGTACCGCAGAGGCGGAAGGCTTGCCCTGATAGTGCATGGGAATCATGTGGGCACCGATGAGGGGCGACACTTGGGTGAAAACCAAATGCGGGGCACGCAACTCGCTCAAAAAGGTTCGGGCCAGGGGGATCCCGTCCTTATCGTGTCCGGGGCTGACGATCACCTCCCGACCACTCTTTTGGGCACGGTGCGTGGTGATGGTTTTCCCGCAGTCGTGCAGGAGTACGGCGAAAAACAGGTAGCGCCGGCGGATCGGTTCGGCTTTTTTCCATTCCTCCTGTTGGACTAAACTGTCCAGCGCATGGGCGGTATGGGTGAACACGTCTCCTTCCGGATGCCAGACCGGGTCCTGTTCGGTTTCCCGCATTTTCTGGAGGAGCGGGAAATGACGCAACCAGCCGGTCGCTTCGAGAAAGAGCAGAGCTTCGCGGGGGTGGCGGGCCCGGGTGGCGAGTTTCTCCCATTCCAGCCAGACTCTTTCGCGGGCCAGTTCGGGGTAGGCCCCGGCGATGGAATGGCAGAGGGCGATGGTTTCCGGCTCTGCCCGAACGCCGAAGCGCCCGACGAACTGGAACCCCCGTAAAACCCGGAGGGGATCCTCGGAAAAGGCGGCGGAGGTGTGGCGCAGAATCCCTTGGTCCAAATCCTGCAAACCGTTATAGGGGTCCAGGATTTCGTGTTGGAGGGGATCGTAGAGAATCGCATTGATGGTGAAATCCCGTCGGGCGGCGGCGCGTTCAATGGAAAGGGAGGGGTCGGGGATGATCTGGAAGCCGCGGTGCCCGCGTCCGGCTTTTTTTTCCCGGCGCGGGAGGGCAAAGTCGAATTCGCCCTCGGCGGTGCGGATTTTAATGACGCCGAAACTCTTACCCACCAGCTCGCTATAGCCGAAAGGAGCCAGCACTTTGGCCAAGGCCGCGTAGGACATTCCGAAAACCTCAATGTCGTAGTCTTTGGACTCGCGGCCCCGCAACCAATCCCGCACCCATCCGCCTGCGAGCAGGGGGCGGCCCCCGTGTTCGCGGATGGCCGTGAACATGGCATGCAGGTCGGATGGAAGGTGTGGTTCCTGATGGGGCGGTAAATGCTTCATCGGTTGAGTTTGCCAAGAGTAGGAAAAAATCCTGAACTAAGGCGAACATGAATCTTCTGCTTTTCCATTCTTCCGAAAAAAATCAGCCCTTGCCGACGACTGATCGCCGGGTCCGGCATTTGCGAGAGGTCTTGCGTTTGCCGGTGGGTGGGGTTTTTGCGGCGGGGGAGATTGACGGAGAACTGGGGCGGGGAATCGTGCTGGGCTGGGCAGGGGAGGGATTGCAGTGGCGGTTCGAGCCCTGCGAGGGAATGAGCCCGCCCTTGCCCCGGTTGACTTTGGCGGTGGGCCTTTCGCGGCCGCAGACGATGCGGAAAATCCTGCAGGAAGCCACCGCGATGGGGGGTGAGCGGTTTTTGATTTTTCCCGCCCAGCGCTCCGAGCCCTCGTATCGGCAAAGTTCGTTGTGGACTGCGGGCGAATGGCAGGAGCGAATTCTCGCCGGGGTTGAACAGGCCTTCACCACCAGGGTGCCTGAACTTGTTCAGCTCTCCGGCCTGGCCGAGGCTATTTCCTTTTTAGCCGATGAAGGCCTAACCGGTGCCTCCTCCGTGGTTTTGGACAACTACGAAGCTTCCTGTGCCCTGCCGGATTGGCTGGCTACTCGGGATTCAGGCGAAGAGTCGGCAAGGGCGGTGCTGTGGGTGGGCCCGGAACGGGGCTGGGGCCGGGCGGACCGTGAACAGTTGCGGGAGTCCGGAAGTCCTTTGGTGCATTTGGGTCCCCGGGTCCTCCGGGTGGAGACCGCGCTCGTGGCCGCGCAGGGGCACCTTCTGGCAGCCCTCGGAGCCTGGGGAAACAACACCCCCTCGGTCACGCTTCCCCGGGAATAAAGGGGGGCTTAATTTGGTACACCTGCTTTCGAGTCACGCCTATTCGGTTCCTCTCTCGCCGGAGATGTTCCTTTGAGGCAAATCTTTCAATCGTTTATAGGGCCGCTGCTCGCGGCGTGCCGCCCCGACCGATGACCGCCTTGACCAGGGGGTTGCGTCGGCGTGACCAGGATCGTTTTCATGACCGATCGTTCCAAAGTTTTCCCCGCGACGGCGCCGCACAAGTGCGGGCCCTACAGACGGGAAGGCGAAGGCGTGTCCCGCTGAGCGGTGGTCCCTCTGAGCTTTCGCGCGGTGATCTGTTCGGTGTTCCCGGAATGGATCCGCTTGGTCGATGACCGTCCGCTATGAAGCCGGACCGTGATCCGACCATTCGAGCTCGGAGAGACCCTCGCCCTCCCCAAAACGCATCCTCGCCGAGAGGGAGGAGGCGTATCCCGCTCAGCGGTGGTCCCGGTGAGCGTGACCCATCCTGGCTGCGGCGAGTTTACCGAAGGGTGGTGCTTCCCGCTGAGCGGGATTTCGCTGTGGCTCAACAGATAGCATAAAGCCCCCGTTCACAGTGGAGGCCAAGCGGGGACATTGTGTCCCTGCGCGGAGCGCTTCAGATGAAGGTCAGTTGCGATAAATCAAAAGCTCTTCCTTGGCGACGGAATTCCGCGCCTGGAAGGTTTACTCGGTCAGGCGCAGGTAGAGGCTGGCGCTGCAGACCAGGTAGCTGGCGAAGCGGTCTTCGGTGACTTCGAAACGAAGTTCGTTTTCTTCCTGCAGGTGAGCGGCATCGATGGTCAGCTCCCGAATGAAGGGGGAGTTTTCCGGGCCGATGGCCGAGGGGAGATCGTAGGGGTGGCCGTTGACCAAGACCCTGCCCTGGTCGCCTTGTAGGTGTTCGGCCACAAAGCGCAAGGTGGCCTTTTCTCCGTTGGCCAATTCTTCGGCGGGGATGGTGATGGAAAAATTGGCAGGTTCCTCATAATTGGCCCGTTGCAGGATGTCTCCGCCAAAATACTGTTGGTCCCGCACGGTGACTGTTTTATCGGTGATCTCCCCTTCCAGGGGAAGGGTAAAGGTGACCAGGTGGCGGGCCGGCAGTTCTCGTTGTAAACGAATGGAGGCGTGGTCATCCTCGGAAAAGGGAAGGCTTTCCTCCCGCATGATCTGTTCTCCATCAACAATGGCCGGCTCGCGCAAAATGAGTTCGGTGAAACGCGTTCCTTCAGGTGCTTGGATGTTCAGATCGATTTCGCGGGTTATCCCATGATCGTTGAGCACCGCCACTACCAATTCCTGGCGATCCGGCATATCTTCGGGGCGGGGGTTTTGCGGATCGGTGCCGTCAATGCTGGCGACGACGTAGAGGTTGAAGTCATCGTTTTCCACGGTGAGCAGCCGTCCCCGCAGGTTTCGCATCACCATCAGGGCAACCCCTTCGCCGGAGTCGCTGAACCATCCGCCTCCGTGGCCGAAGTGGGAGAAAGAGCGTGCCTTGTCCGGGACAAAACGCAGGGCGTGCATGACTTTGCGGCTGGTCCAGGTGCGTTTCGCGACATCGGCGAGGGTGCCACCGGCAATCACATCGGCATCCGGATAAGCCTGGGGGTCCGATCCCATGGCCGTTTCGGTGTTGAATCCGTAGAGCCACTTGTCGTGTTCGGTCATGGTGTAGTGGGTAACAGTCTCATAGTTGGCGGCGAGACGGCGAGGGTCACCCCCGTAATCGTGATCCACCCAGCCATCGGCAATGTGGATCGCCGCATCGATGGTTGGGCGGTACACCATGTCCCAGGCCGCCCAATGGTCTTCCGAAGCCCGGAATCCCCAGCCGACCATGAAGACAGAGTCCGGATCGGTTTCCTTGAGGGCTTCCCCGAAGGCCAGCATCGGCTCGTTGTAGAATTTCAGCATCCCTTTGCCCGACCAATAGGTGAATTGGGTCTCATCGTAAATATGCCACGGGGTGAAGGCGGTTAAGGTGCGGCCATTGGCCTCGTAGGTTTCGCCGTCCTCAACATCTTCGGGGGGGTGGAGGTGGGGGGTCCAGCCTCCACCGTACACACCATTCATGCCACGGTAGTGGGGGGCATGGACCGGAGAGTGTTGCCGGCCCTGTTCGTCCTTTCCGCGGCGCCAGTCGCGCTTGCTGGTCCACTGCCAGGGCGGGGCATCGAAATCACGGGTCCAGCGCAAATGGGGGGCTTCCTCACCGTCGTGTTTGATGTGAACCGGACCACCTTCCTCGGCGCGGCTCTCGTCGAAGAAACGGTTGACAAAGCCAGCGCGGTTGCGGTTGGCCCAATTCAGGTACGCCTCGTTCCAGTATTCGGCGTACACCGTGAATTCACTTTCCAAACCGGCTTCGCCATATCTTTTGCCCAAAGCGCGGCTGCGTTCCTCCCAGTCTGAATGGGTGAGGCGGGGAGAGGGGCGCACGCGGTCTCCGATGGCATTGATCATCATGTGGGTGACTTCATTGCCGAAAACCGGGCCACCATCCAAGCCCGTGTGGTGGATACGACGGTCTTGGGCTAAGCGGTATTTTTCGGTGCTGCCGCTGCGTAAGTTAAAGGAACCGAATAGTCCGGCGGGAATGGCATCGGTGTGGTTTTTGGCAAAAAAGGTTCCGGGAACTTCAACCTCAATAGGCTTGGGTGTTGTTTCTTCCGCCGGGACCAGATTGATTTCATGGACGGCAAAAGAGACCGTTCCGATACCTTTGGGATTGATCACCCCAATCGCCAGAGCATTGATGCGATCAAGGTCAAAGTGGTTATTGTCGTCGAAATGTCCTCCTTCGGGCGGTGATACCCATTCGGTGACATGAAAGTCCTCGAAGGAAACCCGGTAGGTATTTTTTTCTCCCACCAGATGGCCGGCCCACGGATGGTAGTACCAGGTTCCGTCATCCTCACGAAGGGCAATATAGACTCCGGCGTCGGCCCTCGGTTCTTCGGTCGATACGGTCAATTCCAAACCCTGATAGGCGGAGAGGTCCATGGTCTTGGGCAGCTCGGCCCAAGACCACCGACGGGTATTCCAATTGGTCCGGTGCTCTGGCAAATGAAAAGCGAATTGCGTTTTTTCCGCATCCTGGTGGATGACTTCGGCGCGGTCGCTGGAGCTGAAGGGCATTTCTGACAAGTCGACCAAAGCCTTGGAATGGGCAAAGCAGCCCGAAGTTAGGACAGTTCCGAGAAGTAGCGTGAAAGGGAATCGGTAGTTCATCAAGAGGATGGTTGGTTAATGCAAGGGGATGTTTAGATGACTACTGAAATCGTCAAAAGTGTCAAAATAATGAGGAATCGGAGAGAAAACTTTTTTTTGAGATGGATCGGTTCGCCCTCTCCATTTTCGTTCTGTCCCCGAGGCTGTTTCCCTTAAGTAAGTGCTTCGCGGCGAGGGTAGGGGAAGAATGATCGCGGATAGAAACCGCAAATACGGAAGAACATATCAATTTATACGGATATTTTGATATTAAACTTGCCAAGCGGTCATGGTGTGGTAATGAATGGAAGGTCTATGAGTGAAAACTTCATTTTCTCCTCCGAATCAGTTGGCGAGGGCCATCCTGACAAAGTGTCGGATTATATTTCCGACAGTATCCTGGACGCCTGCTTGGAGCAGGATCCTACGAGCCGTGTGGCTTGTGAGACTCTGGTCAAAAGCAACCATGTCTTTTTGGCTGGTGAAATCACCACCAAAGCCAAGCTGAACTACGAAAACATCGTACGCCAAGCCATTCGTGACATCGGCTACACCAACAGCGACGATATTTTCCATGCGGATCATGTATTTGTGTCCAATATTCTGACTTCGCAATCACCTGACATCGCTCAGGGGGTTGACGCGGCGGCAGCCGACGGCAAGGAAACGGCCGAGCAGGGTGCGGGCGACCAGGGAATTATGTTTGGGTATGCCTGTGATCAGACCCCTGAGCTGATGCCCGCCCCGATCATGTACGCCCACCGCCTTCTTCGCGAAATGGCTCGTTTCCGTAAGGAAGAAAACGTGAGCTGGATGCGTCCCGACGTGAAAAGCCAAGTCGCGGTCCGCTTCGAAGACGGGAAGGTCAAACGCCTTGAGAACGTCGTTATTTCGACCCAGCATGCCGAGGATGTTTCCCATAAGGAAATCAAGGATTTCTGTATTGAGGAAGTGATTCGCAAGCAATTGCCGGCTGATTTGATTACCGACGAGACGGAATTTTTGATCAATCCCACCGGGAAATTCGTCATTGGCGGACCTCAGGGAGACGCCGGTTTGACTGGTCGGAAAATCATCGTGGACACCTACGGTGGCTGGGCTCGCCATGGCGGTGGAGCTTTCAGCGGAAAAGACCCCTCGAAGGTTGACCGTTCGGCAGCGTATTTCACCCGTTGGGTGGCCAAGCACGTGGTGGCAGCCGGATTGGCTTCCAAATGTGAATTGCAGGTTGCCTATGCGATCGGCTATCCGCATCCCACCAGTGTCCATGTGGACACCTTCGGTACCGGAAAAATCGATGATGACCGGATCAGCGAGTTGGTGCAGAAAGTCTTCAGCTTCAAGCCTGCGGACATTGTTACTCAATTGAATCTGCTCCGGCCGATTTATCGTTCCTCCACCCACTACGGGCACTTTGCCAAACCCGAGCTTCCTTGGGAAACTACGGCAAAAGCTGCTGAACTGGCTGACTTGGCCGGTCTCGCCGCGCCTGTGGCCTGAGAAAAACAAACCCTTATTTTTTTATGACAACAACAACAGAAGTACAACCACTAGATTACAAAGTTGCCGATATCTCCCTCGCTGATTGGGGAAGAAAAGAGATCGTTTTGGCCGAACAGGAAATGCCCGGCTTGATGTCGATCCGGGAAAAGTATGCCGCCGAGAAACCGTTGGAAGGAGTCCGGGTTTCCGGTTCCCTGCACATGACCATTCAGACGGCAGTTCTGATTGAGACCCTGAAGGATCTTGGCGCTGACGTCCGCTGGGCCAGCTGTAACATTTTCTCCACCCAGGATCACGCGGCGGCGGCGATCGCCAAAACCGGTACTCCCGTTTTCGCCTGGAAAGGTGAATCCCTTGAAGAGTACTGGTGGTGCACCTATCAGGCGCTCAGCTTTCCCGGAGACCTCGGTCCCCAGTTGATCGTTGACGATGGTGGCGATGCGACTCTGCTCATTCACAAAGGCTACGAGCTCGAAAATGGCAGCGACTGGGTCAATACCCCGTCCGAAAGTGAAGAAGAGGAAGTGATCAAAAACCTCCTGAAAAAAGTTCATGCCGAGAACCCTGGTCACTGGACCAAGGTGATTAAGGAGTGGAAAGGGGTTTCCGAGGAAACCACCACCGGCGTTCATCGTCTCTATGCGATGATGAAGGAAGGCTCCTTGCTGGTTCCGGCGATTAACGTCAACGACGCCGTTACCAAGAGCAAATTCGACAATCTGTATGGTTGCCGCGAATCCCTGGTCGATGGTATCAAACGGGCCACCGATGTTATGGTTGCCGGTAAGGTTGCCGTGGTCTGTGGATACGGTGATGTCGGAAAAGGCTCCGCTCAATCCCTTCGTGGCCTCGGTGCCCGGGTGATCGTTACGGAAATCGATCCCATTTGCGCCCTCCAGGCCGCGATGGAAGGCTATGAAGTCAAGCCGATCGAGGACACCCTCGGTTGGGCCGACATCTATGTCACCACCACTGGTAATAAGGACATCATCACCTTCGACCACATGAAGGCGATGAAAGACCAGGCCATCGTTTGTAACATCGGTCACTTCGATAACGAAATTCAAGTGACTCGTCTGCAAAACGATCCCGACATTAAAGCCGAGAATGTGAAGCCCCAGGTGGACAAATACACCTTCCCCGATGGGCATTCCATTCTTCTCTTGGCGGAAGGTCGTTTGGTCAATCTTGGCTGTGGCACCGGACATCCCTCCTTTGTCATGTCCAACTCCTTTGCCAACCAAACCCTCGCCCAAATCGAGCTTTGGAACAACCGGGAGAAATACGAGAACAAGGTCTATCTCCTGCCCCGTCACCTCGACGAGGAAGTGGCCCGTCTCCATTTGGAGAAGATTGGCGTCAAACTCACCCGTTTGTCACCTGAACAAGCCTCTTACATCGGGGTTGACCAGGATGGTCCTTACAAAACCGAGACCTATCGCTATTAATCGATAATCTTTGACCTGAAGGGGGTGCTGTTAGCAGCACCCCTTTTTTTTGTACCCAAGGCGGGGGGGCTTATCCATTTGGCCGGTTGTGGTACTAGGGAAGCTGTTTGGGATTCGGACCTTTCCCGGTCCTAGGTTTTGGTGACGGATCTTGCCCCTCCACCCAAGCGGCGCCATTCCACCGCCCGCTTTTACTCACAAATTGAACCGAAAAATCGGGCACCTGCCCGATTTTTCGGTTTATCGCTTTTCTGAAAAGAGTGGTGAGAATTATTGCGGGAGAAATTCAAAGGATTATTGTCTTTGGCTGATTCGGGTGTGTTGAGATATGGTTTTTCTAATGTGAGACTAAGGTCCACTTCTGCATCGGGCGGGGGCCTCGTGCCCCTTCCCGGAACACTCCTGGCCAAGGATGAATACGCAGACCCACCGCCCCCGCCCGCCGCCAGTCTCTCACCTGCATATTCCAGCTCCGCTGGTGGCCCCGCTTGTGTGAGACTAGGGTGTTTCCGACGCCTCCGGAGTGTTGCGCCCAGGGGCACAAGGCCCCCGCTCGCTTTTTTGCCCCAAGCGGGGACCTCGTGTCCCTGCGCGGAGGGCTTCAAGCCAGGGACGTAAAGCCCCCGCTCGCTGTCGAAAAGAGGCGAAATTTCCGTTTTCCGAAGCATTCAGCGGTCTCCGGCTAGGCCGGAAATGCCTAAAAGGATTTTAGATTCAATTCCCCCGCTTCAATCCGTCCATCATAGAGCGCTTTGCCGACAATGACGCCTTCCAAATGCGGATACGTTCGGGACAATTCCCGCAGGTTCTCAAGGTCTTCCACCGAACCCACACCTCCAGACGCGATCACTTGCAAGTCCACCGCCCGACACATTTCCTCCTGCGCCTTCAGATTCGGTCCTCCCAAAGCCCCATCGGTGTCAATATCGGTGTAAACGACCCTCCTCACCCCGAGGTCAGCCATTTCCTTGGCGAGGTCCAAAGCGCGGTGCTTCGACGCTTCGACCCATCCGCGTACCGCCGCCATGCCATCCTTGGCATCAATACCCACCACCAGCGAGGGACCAAAAACCTCGGCCATTTCAGCGACAAACTGGGGACTCTCGCAGGCCTTGGTTCCCACCACAAAACGTTGCACCCCCGCCGCCAAAACCTTCTCCGCCGTTGCCCGGTCACGAATTCCACCGCCCAATTGCACTTTCAAACCAAGGGCCGCGATATGCTTCACAATGTCGAGATTTTGCGGAACCCCCTCAAAGGCCCCATCCAAATCAACCACATGCACCCATTCCGCACCAGCCTTCTGCCAAAGCCGGGCCGGTTCCACCGGATCGTCAAAATAATCGGTTTGCTGGTCCGCCCTTCCCTGGAAAAGGCGTACGCATTTGCCGCCGCGAATATCAATGGCTGGGTAAATAATCATCCATGAATACTTTGCCGAAATCAGCCTTTTGCCAAAGAAAAAGAGGCAAAGAGGCTTTTTTTTCTGCGGCTTTAATGATAAGTCTTGAGGTCATGCCTAAAAAACAATTCTCTCCCCCTGCCTTTTTAACCGACCTGCTGGCGGCCCGCGCCCCCTCGGGCTTCGAGATGGAAACCCAGAAGGTTTTTGACAAATATGTCCAGAAGGCCGCCAAAACATACCATCGCGATGCCCTCGGCAACCGCATCGCCACCATCGGCGAAAAGGGTGAACCCACTCTGATGCTGGCCGGACACATCGATGAACTGGGACTCATCATCAACTATATCGACAAAAAGGGGTTTCTGCACTTCGACACCATCGGCGGACACGACCGGATTATGATCCCCGGGCGACGGGTGATGATCCAAACCCGCCAGGGCACGATCCTCGGAGTCACCGGAAAACGAGCCATTCACCTGATGGCCGCCAACGAAAGAGAAAAACTCCCCAAAATTCACGAGATGTGGATCGACATCGGAGCCAAGGACAAGGAAGAAGCGGAGAAGCTCGTCTCCATCGGCGATGTTGCCACCTACGATCACGGCTTTTCGATGCTCCGTGGAAGCATCGGCGTCTCCCGGGCCTTCGATGACAAGGCCGGAGCGTATGTAGTCGGCGAAAGCCTCATCCGTTTGGCCAAGGAGAAAAAACTTACTTCGAAAATCGTCTCCGTCGCCACCACCCAGGAGGAAATCGGCACCCGGGGTGCCACCATCTCGGCTTACGGCGTACGCCCGGACCTGGCCATTGCTGTGGACGTGGGACACGCCACCGATCACCCCGACAGTGACCATCGCAAAACCGGTTCCTTTACACTCGGTGGGGGCCCGATCATCTGCCGCGGTCCCAACATCAACCCTTTCATGTTCGAGAGACTCCTCGAAATCGCGGAAAAGGAGAAGATTCCCCACCAAATTGAAGCCGACCCCCGGCCCACCGGCACCGACGCCCGTGCCATTCAAATGGCCGGCCCCGGCGTCGCCACCGCTCTCCTCTCGATTCCCCTCCGCTATATGCACACCCCCAGCGAAGTTGTGGACCTGGAGGATATTGAACAAACCATTCGCCTCATTGTCGGGTTTGCCAAAAGCCTGAAAAAAACCGAAAAAGGCATTTGGTAAATCGCCCCCCAAAGTAGAACAGGCTTCCAGCCTGTTTAAATCAAAATCCCAGAAGTAGAACAGGCTTCCAGCCTGTTTAACCCAGAACCCCAGAAGTAGAACAGGCTTCCAGCCTGTTTATTCCCAAAAAAGAAAATTCTATGAGCAAAAAAGTCCTGATTATCGGTGCCGGCGGAGTCGGCGGAGTGGTCACCCATAAATGCGCCCAGCATCCGGAGGTCTTCTCCGAAATCTGCCTTGCCAGCCGCAACGAAGGCAAATGCCAAGCGATTGCCGCCCAACTGGACCGGCCGATCCAAACCGCCCAAGTTGACGCCGACAATGTCGATGACCTGGTTCGGCTGATCAAGGACGTACAGCCCGACCTCCTCATCCACGTAGCTCTGCCCTACCAGGATCTCACCATTATGGAGGCCTGTCTTCGCACCGGCGTCCCTTATCTGGATACGGCCAATTACGAGCACCCCGATGAGGCCAAATTTGAATACCAGGAACAGTGGGCTTTCCAGGAGCGTTACCAGGAGAAGAAACTGATGGCTACCCTCGGTTGTGGATTCGATCCCGGAATGACTAATATCTACTGCGCCTGGGGACAGAAAAACCACTTTGATGAAATTCATCGTATCGATATTCTGGATGCCAATGGCGGCGATCACGGCTACCCCTTCGCCACCAACTTCAATCCGGAAATCAACATCCGCGAGATTACCGCCAACGGGCGGTATTGGGAAAAAGGCCAATGGAAAGAAACCCCGCCCCTTTCGGAAAAACGGGTTTTTGATTTTCCCGAAATCGGCCCCAAGGACATCTACCTCCTCTACCACGAGGAACTGGAATCTCTCTGCCAAAACATCAAAGGCCTGGAACGTATCCGTTTTTGGATGACCTTTTCGGAAAAGTACCTCACCCACCTGAAAGTCCTGGAAAATGTCGGGATGACCTCAATCGAACCGGTAAAATTTGAAGACAAGGAGATTATTCCCATCCAATTCCTCAAAACCATCCTCCCCGATCCCGCCTCTCTGGGTCCCCGCACCAAGGGTAAAACCAATATTGGGGTGATCCTCGACGGAGTGAAGGACGGTAAACGCCGGAAAATCTATATTTACAACATCTGCGACCACCAGGAATGCTACAAGGAGGTCCAGAGCCAGGCCATTTCCTACACCACCGGGGTGCCGGCCACCACCGGAGCGATGCTCATGCTGGAAGGCATCTGGGAGGGCAACGGAGTTTTCAATGTGGAGCAATTGGATCCCGACCCATTCATGGAACGCATCGGCCCCATGGGTTTGCCCTGGCAGATGGTTGAACTGGACCCGGAAAAAGATCTTCTGGACTAACCCTCCCAAACTTCTTGAAAGACTCCTCGTCCCAACACTGCTCGATGTTGTCATTTGATCCTGAAAACAGTCCCTCCCCTGCCTACGTCGTCGATGAGACTTTGCTCAAACGCAACCTCGAACTGCTGCGGCAGGTTCAGGAAGCCTCCGGCGCCCGCATCTTGCTCGCCCTGAAAGGCTTCGCCTTGTGGGATTTGTTTCCCCTCATCAGCCAATACCTGGTGGGCACCACCGCCAGCGGGCAGGATGAAGCCCGACTCGGCGCGGAAAAATTCGGGGGTGAAGTTCACGCCTACTCCCCCGCCTTCACCGCCGACGAGATGAAAGTGGTCGCCCGCTATGCGGACCACATCAGCTTTAACTCGGTGCACCAATGGCAGAGCTTCCGCGATCAATTGACGGCGCCCGGCTCCCCCATCTCCATGGGCCTTCGGGTCAACCCCGAGCACTCTGAAGTGGAGGTGCCACTGTATGACCCCTGTGCGCCCGGATCCCGCCTGGGCGTGCTCGCTCGACACCTCGAAGGGGTGGACCTTGCGGGCCTGGACGGTCTCCACTTTCACACTCTCTGCGAGCAAAACAGCGACACCCTGGAGCGAACCGTCGCGGCCTTTGAAAAGAACTTCGGCGCCTACCTCAAGGATCGCCGCTGGGTGAACTTTGGCGGGGGCCACCATATCACCCGGGCGGATTACGATGTCGAACGCCTGGTCCGGATTGTCCGGACCTTCCGCGAACGCCACGACGGGTTGCCCGTTTACCTCGAACCCGGCGAGGCCATCGCCCTCAAAACCGGCTATTTGGTTTGCACCGTATTAGACATCGTCGAAAACCACGGCCCCGTCGCCATTCTGGACACCTCCGCCACCGCCCACATGCCCGATGTTTTGGAAATGCCCTATCGGCCCGAACTCATCGGCGCCGGACTTCCCGGGGAATTTCCCCACACCTATCGCCTCGGCGGCTTGACCTGCCTGGCCGGGGATGTCATCGGCGAATACTCTTTCCCCCAGCCCCTCGCGCGGGGACAGCGTTTGGTGTTTACCGACATGGCGCACTACACCATGGTCAAAACCACCACCTTCAACGGCATGCGCCTACCCTCCATCTGCACCACCGATGGAAAAACCGGCAAGATCCGAACCGTCCGCTCCTTCGGCTACGAAGACTACGCCACCCGTCTAAGCTGATCAGCTCCAAGCATTACTGCAGGACGTGATTTGGTTCCAAGTTTACCTTGAACGGTCCAAATACGAATCTTCCGCGCGGCCAGGAACCAACCCAACGGGTCAATGGAAACGGCAAATCACGCCAAAACAAAACTAACTTGACCCATAGGTCATTTTATGTTTTTCTGCAAAATTATGGCTAGTTACGAAGACCGTTTTCCCGACAATGCGCCGGGTATGTTTTTTGTGGATGAGAACTGCATCGACTGCGACCTGTGTCGCCAGGATGCCCCGGATTTCTTCGACCACAACGAAGACGAAGGCCACACCTACGTTTCCCGTCAACCGGAGACCGAGGACGAAATTGCCATCTGCGAAGAGGCCATGGAAAGTTGCCCCGTGGATGCCATTGGCAAAAAAGAATGAGGCGTAATCCGCGCCGCTGATTTTTTATCTTTCGGGAGGACAACACTCGTCCCCGTGGTCGGGGGAGTCTTGATGGTCGTGCGGGGCATCAAGAACTTGGAGAATCCGCTTTTCCAGTAATGGTTGGTGTGCGGCCAGTTCCTGATTGAGCAAGCCGATGGTTTGTTCTTCCAGACGGTTGTTTTCGGCCAGATACTTTTGTCCCGTGGAGGTCACAAAAAACGCGTTCAGAACTTCCAGTTCCTCGGGAGAGTAGGTTTCTTGAACCGAGGTCAGCATCGCCGCTTCCACCCGGGGCCAATCAACCTTCTCCCAGACTTCCTTCAGCCCGGCGGCAATTTCCCTGGCCAAAAGTTCCTGTTGCTCCCCCTCCAATCCCGCCATCCGGCTGACTTGTTGGGCCAACTCCTGCTGCAACTGGCTTTGCTGGTCCATTTTATCCCACCAGCCATTTAATTCCAGAAAGGTTTCCGCAGCGGCTTCGTGGGAGGCTGCGGAATTTCCCCCGGAGGGGCTGTTTGCGGAAAGCAAAAAGGGGGAAAAGACCGTTGCCAAAAAGAACGGAAGAACAAAAGGTAGATTTTTCATATGGTTCTTATTTTGTGAAATAAACCCGCCTTGCCAATTCTGAATTTCTGATGTCACCGAATCTCACCAAAGCCCCCCCCTGCCCTTTTGAAAAGCTCTACCCATCACAATTGAACCGGGATGATGCCTTTTTCATGAGCTTGGCCTACAACCGGGCGATCGATGCCTGGAAAGAGAACGAAGTGCCTATCGGGGCGGTCATCGAACTTGGGGGTGAGGTCATTGCCAGTGCCTACAACCGCGTTGAGGCCACCAAAGACCCCACCGCCCATGCGGAAATCCTGGCCATCACCCAAGCCGCCAATTTTATCGGCGACTGGCGTTTGAACGGGGCCACGCTGTATGTTACCAAGGAACCCTGTCCAATGTGCTCCGGAGCCTCCGTAATGGCCCGCCTGGGGCGAGTTGTCTATGCCGTACCCGACCCCAAAATGGGCTGCCTCGGCGGAGCCCATGAGCTCCACCAACTGGAAGCCGGCAACCACCGCTTCCCCATCACCATGGGCGTCATGGAAGAGGAATGCCGCCAAATGCTTCAAGCCTTCTTCCAAGCCAAACGCCGCGCCGCCGCAGAGACGGAGCCTCGGTGATCCTTCTTCGCCCAAAGTAAAGTAAGAAGTAGGAGTTAAGAAAAACAGCCGGGGAAATAAAGTAGCTGCGCGCTTCAGCCGCAGTTCGATAAGCCCCCCCTCGCTTTTTTGCCCCAAGCGGGGACCTCGTGTCCCTGCGCGGAGTGCTTCAAGCCAGGCACGTAAAGCCCCCCGCTCGCGGTTGCCCCAAGCGGGGACCTTGCGTCCCTGCGCGGAGGGCTTCAAGCCAGGGACATAAGACCCGCCCCACCAACCTGCGCGGCCGCTTTCCCTGTCGCGCCGTAGCTTTAGCGAAGGCGGGAGCTGCTGCGTGGAACACTCCGACCCCTCGAGTCTCTTAATCGCATATTCCACCAGCTCCGCTGGCGGCCGCGCTGACCTCCGACCATATCTGTTGAGCCACCGCGAAATCCCGCCAAGCGGGAACCTCCGACTTCTGTCCTCTGTACTCCGACCTCTGTTTTTATCGAGGTAGCACAGCCATCCTGGCTGTGTTTTTGGCCGTTCGGGGACACCGGCTGGTAGCCCGTGCTACTTCTTTGGAAATCCCCGACCTCCGAGCTCTGCCCTCTACCCTCCGACCTCCGGCTTCCGGGTCACCAATGGGGCAAAAAACGTTGTTCGGAAATAGGGCTCGGTTTATGAAACAATAAGTTGATAGAACTGTCGTTAAGCAAACACACTTCCTCCCTTCGGGAGAGGTGCTGGGTAAAGAACCCCCGATAATCCCAAAAAAATCGTTATGCATAAACTGACAAAATACCTAATCACCCTTACTGCCCTACCTCTGGTGGGCGGTTCCCTGGCCTTGGGAAACCCCAAGGCAGAAAGTTTCTCCTCGTTGCAAGACCTCCAAGAAAACCTGCCCGAGGGGCAAGCTTTACTTTTTTCAGGAGCCTACCTTTCGGATACCGTGGGAAACTATTCGAGTGGTTTTCGCCATCAGATCGGCATGAGCTTTGAAGTGGAAGAAGGCACCGAACTCCTCGGTTTTGTCGTTCACTTGGTCGAAGACCTGCCCGCCCGCGAGCGCGACTGGTCTCTGCGCCTATGGCGCTTTGGAGATGCCTTCGAGGAAGTCACCCAAACGGTGACCCGAACAGATGAGGAAGGTGAGGAAATCGAGGTCGAAGAAACCGTGGAAAAACAAATCTCCCATAAAACCGGCAGTCGGCCCTATGGAGGCGGAACCGGCAACCACACCACGGAAGGAAGTCTGGCGGTGCAATCAAACAGCAGTGAGGAAGCCTTCTCCGCAGGAGACTATCTGGTTGTTCGTCTGGCCGAGCCGGTAACCGCAACCGACACCGAAGACTTTTGGTACGGGTTTAGTATCCACGCAGATGATCGCGATGCACAACTCGCCCGCCTGGGGGGGAACCCTGCCCCTGACACCCTTAATGGTTTCGAACAAATGAACGCTAACACTTGGCGTTCCGTCGCGGGAGGCGGAGATCGCATTATTGAGTTCGAGGTAATCGTGGCCGATGCCTCGGAAGAAACCGACGAACCCAGCGAAGACGTACCGGAAGAATAAAATTCGCCCAAAGTACTTTTCGAATTACGAAAAAGGCCTGCTGGAAATCAGCAGGCCTTTTTTTCTGGGTAAGTCGCTAAGGGAAGGAGGCGTCATGCTTGTCGGGATGCCGTTGGAGGGCGTCGGAATGTTGTCATGAGGAACACATTTCCCAGTGACCAGCGGAAACCTTTGGCCAGAGCGTAAGTCTTCACGGGCGGCGCTCCACAAGTGGAGGCCCTACAGGAGCACCGACGAAACGATGGTCGGTGATCTTCTGGCGGAGGAGCTTTACGCCGTGATCGAATCGGCTGGTCATTCACGAATATCCGATGATCTGCCTTGACGGTGCCAACGGCCCCCAAACCGCCAAACAACCATTAACGAAACAACACACAGACTTGGAAATCACCCTTCCCAAAGTGGGAAATTATAGTTGTCGTCAAATGGGGAGAAATAATTGTCGTTGACCAGATCGGGCGATGAATCAGCCCGACTACGTAAACAGCCGTCCAAGGACCACCGCGTGGTTGTTCAAGGTTCGCACCTTTCCGCCCAACGGGGCAAAAGAACAAAGGCCGGGGCAACGCCCCGGTGTTGGCCATACAAAAAAAACCCGAGCCCTGTAAGGGCGGCTTTCGACCCATTGCCAATTTCGCCCGAATCGCCTCAAATAAGCCGTCCCACGATGTCGCCCTTTCAGGGCTCATTGATGGGGGAACCCCCATTCCCGGGGCGCTGCCCCGGGCTTTGGCATGGCGCACCGTTGGTGCGGGGAGCAAACCCGTCCGGCCACCACATCATGACTCCCCTCCTAGCTTAGGAGGGGGGGGACCGCGCACCGGGGGGGGGTTGCCGGGGCCCCCCCCACCGGGGAAAAGCACCAACGCCCGGGGCCCGCGCCGCGGGTGGG
>JAIUMY010000055.1 GCA_022565335.1 Opitutales bacterium | reverse complement strand
CCGGAGTTTGTCAAAACGTTCAAACACCGGGTAAGTTGCTGGTATACCAGTGAATACCGGCGCTATGGTCGGCTGGGGAGTGAGAAGTTTCAGAGTGTCCTGGTGGCGGGGCGGGCTAACGCCTTGAAGGTGGTGGCGGCTTACATTGACCTGAATCCGGTGCGGGCGGGCCTGGTGGATGATCCGGGAAAATATGCCTACAGTGGTTACGGGGAATCAGTGATGGCGGGAGAGCCAATGACCGATTTGGGGTATATTGTGGATGCGATAGATAAGGATACGGGCAGCGATGTATTGCGATTTTACCGGATACTGGTGCTGGGACAGGGGCGAATGCCACGGGAAGGCAAGGGGCATCTGGATGACCAAGAGGCGCAAGAAGAAATAACTCGTTTACTCAGTGAGCAGGCTGGAAGTGAAGGTAAACGCCGTGCTCGGGAAAAGTTCTTCGCGGCCCTTACCAGAGCTCAGGTAGTGGGTTCGGAATCTTTTGTTGGAGGATTGTTAAAGGAAGCGAAGCAATGCCTTTCGCGCAAAGTCAGACGTCCCAGTCTGACCTTTGAAACGCCATTGGCAGGGTTGTTTACCCCGAATTTCTTCCGGTTTAACAAACCCAACTATCCGGAACGGAAATGAGGATTGAGGTATACTCAATGCGGCGACTCGATACACGATGCAACTAAGTTCTATGGAATTAAATATTGACGGTTGGATTGAAAGCTTATTTGGGAAAGTGTTCTTTGACTTTTTGGGAGAGGAAGAGGCCTTGTTGGTGGGCGATTTGGGGATGGAAGTGGACATGGTCGCGAAATAAGTCGGGGCCGAGGGAAGTGGTGAAGGCGTAAAGATCAAAAATTGGAATCCGGTGTGCATCCATAAGGTTTCGGGCGATTTCCTGATAGGCGGTAAGGTCGGCCTCCTTTCGGTGAAAATGCTTTTGGTAGCGCTGGTGGATGGTCTCGTCCATCGGGGTGGTAGTCAGCCAGATGAGGTTTTTGTTCGCCCGGTTTAACAAATGGATCATTGATTCAAGGTTTTTCCGGTAGTTCTCTTTGCTGATTTGCCGATTTCCAGTGTGTGGGTTGGCCTTGATGTCGTGGAGCCCGCAATTGACTACAATGGTATCGGCCCAGAGATTGTTGGTCTCAACCAGTTCCTGAAGATGAGCAAGAACCATGGCGGAGTCGCCTCCATTGGCCCCCTGCGCTTGGTCTAGGTTGCGATTGGCTTCGGCCATGCCGGTTTTGCGGAAGTAGTGAAAATCTTTCGCTAAAGCCGTTTTAAGAGTTTTGTGGTAGCCGAGGGAAATGCTGTCGCCGACCCAATAGAGCGAAGGCCGGTCGAGGTAGTTGGTAAGGATTTTGGCGAGTTGTCGTTCCCCTTGATCATTCAGATGAATGCCATCGCGAAAATGGATATCGGAAAATAGGCTCAACAAATTGAGGAACCGTAGGTTTTTTTCAAGGGCCAGTTTTTTTAAGGCCTCGGCATAGGGTTTTAGGAGGGGTAAAGCTTCGTGATACCCCTTGCCGAGGTTGATTTCGCTCATGGCGTCGGGATCCAGGCCACAGGGGGTGAGGAGAATAATATTTTCCGGGCGAATCACCGGCAAGGCATGCTCAATGCACTGGCGGAGTCCCTCGACAGCCGCTGCAATGCGGGCTGGTCCGGGTCGGGGATCCCGGGAGGGCAGGTCATTGATCCCGAGAAAAAGAAGCAAATGATTGGCCTCAGGGTGGGCGGCTAGAAGCGGTGGAAATTCTTTCGGACCATTTTGCGCCTGGCGTCCGGATTGACCGCCATTGAGGAAGCGGCCTTGCTTTGTTTTGTTAAGAAGGTCGATCCAGCCACCGTTTTGGGTGATTGAATCACCAAAACAAAGGTAAGATTTCAGTGGTAGATTCATGCAAAGGAATTGTGGTAAGATTTAAATTGTCTTCCTTTCCTTAAATTGAGGAGGGAGGAAAGGCAAAAGAAGAAAATCTGACAAAGGGAGACCTTTTCGGTGGGACCAGGTTCGGATTTGTTTTGCCAGTTTAATTTAGGGACAGGTATAAGGGGAAATGAAGGTAAACCAAGTGACTCTGAGAAAATGTGTGGGGTGGGGTGTTTTGTTGATGCTTTCGTTTGTTTTCGCCTTGCCGAGAACCTTTGGAGAAGTTGGGAAATTTGAAGTTCAGGTGGATTTTTCCGGCCAGGGTCGGGGGATAGAAAACTATTGGCGGGCTAGTGGTTTTACGCCGGGGTTGCAACTGCAACGAAAGGATATGCAGATGACGCTCGACTATCTGGCGGCGGTGCCGAATGAGGGGATTCGCTATCTGCGTCCCCATTGGTTGCTCAATATGGTGACGGTGGAAGACCCTTGGGGAGAAAGTCCGCATTATGACTTTGATCGTTTGTATGGAGCGTTGGATGAAATGGTCGAGCGGGGTTTGAAGCCCGTTTTTGAAATTATGGGTTTTCCCCGGATTGTCGGGGAGGAGGAGAGGGGCACCCGTCGGCAGGGGGCTTTGCGGTGGGTGCCCGACTTCGAGAAGGAGGAGGATTTCCGGCAATGGTATGAATTTGTCCGACAGTTGGTTCAAGGGCTGGAGGGACGTTACGGGCGGGAGGAACTCTTGACCTGGTATTTTGAATGTACCAATGAGCCGGATGGTTCGGACCATTTCTGGGACCAGGGCATTCCGGCGTTGTTGAATTATTGGGATGCCACCAGCGAGGCCATTCGTTCGGTGCATTCCGGGTATGTTTTTGGGGGGCCGGGGAATGCCCATCTACTTTCAGATACCTATAAGGCGGTGCTGGAACATGCCGTAAATGGGACCAATGCGATCACTGGGAAGCAGGGGGCGATTTTGGATTTCGTTTCGGTGCATCACAAGGCTTTGCCGAGGGAAATGATTCGGATGGAACGGCGGTCTCTTCGTTATATTCAGAGAAATCACCCAGAATTAACAGAGCGGCCTTTCTGGAATAACGAAGCGGATCCGACCTGGGGTTGGGCTGATGCCATGTGGTGGCGTCCCTCTGCTTGGTATGCGGCTTTTTTGGTGCGATCGGTGGATGCCCATAATCAACTTTTCATAGACCGCGAAGCGGTGAATTATGGGTATTTGGTAAACGACCACAACTTTTTGGGGGACTGGTATCAGCGGACGCTTTTGGCACGCTGGCAGAATCCTGAGGATGAGGAGCGCTTCTGGTTGGTGCCAAAGCCTGTCTTTTATGGGATGACCCTTCTTTCGTTTTTCGAGGGAGAACGGTTTGCGGTGGAAGGGGTCTCTCCGGAGGAGGATGATGTTTCAGTGCTGGCCGTGAAAAGGCCCACCGGGGAGGTTGTTGTACTGGTGGCGCATGGGCCCGAGTTTGGCGATCCGCGTGACCAGGCTCGAAAGGGGAAGGAGGTGGCCGGGGAACAAAGGCAGCATCATGATGCGGTGGAGATGGAAATGGAGATCACCCTGTCTGGTTTAAATTTGGAGAATCCGGTGTTTTCGCAGGTCCGGATTGATGGGGAAAAGGGCAATGCCTATGCGGCTTGGGAGAATCTCGGTCGGCCGGAAACGCTGGATCTTAGTCTTTATCGGGAATTGCTCGCAAAAGGCGAGCCGATGGTGTTGGAGCGTCGTGAAACGGTGCAAGATTTTCGCTGGAATCTGAAGATGTCCGGATCGGGTCTGAGTTTACTGGTAATTTCGGAAGGCGGTGAAGAGGGAGCTCGTTCTTCGAGTGACAAAGTTGTGGTGAAGCCCTACCAGACATTGGAAGGAGGGCGGATTGATTTTATTCGCTGGGCGCAGGGAACGCCGAAAGTCCAAGTCTTCCACGTTATGGCCTCGCATGATAATGGTCCTTACCAGCAAGTGACGGAGTCTCCGGTTCTGAATTTGGGTTTTGGGTATGCTTGGCCGGATGGAGTGAGCGAGGTGCGTTATCGGATTGTGGCGGCACCCTTGTAGGATGCCTACGAACTGGCTTCGGTCTTCGCTTTTAGCGGTTTACGGTATTTTTGGGGCAGGAGCAAGAGGTAGCACTGGACGACCAGAAGGCTGGTTAGGTAGAAGAAAATCCATTCTTCAAAGGGTACTCCGCCGGGGCTCCAACCGAGGATCTGACGGTCATCGAAGAACCAAACGCCTTGGGCGACGGCAACCATGTCGGTTAGGATAAGATAGGTGCCGATAAGGGCTGGGACGGAGACAACAATGACCCAGTGGCGAAGCAAGGTTTTCCAACCGACCACCCATTGCAAGACCAAAGCGGGGAGCATCCAGGCCAGCATGTGGAAAAGATAATGGTATCCCGGGGAAAGGAATGAATAGGCGGTTTCGTAGGGTTCCACGGTTAGACGGGTTTAGCTTTTTGATTTACGAGAGTGATCAGTGTTTTGCGAAGAAGAAGGGCGAAGGAGGGAAGAACATTTTCCACCGATAAGGATTTTGGCTCACGTTCCGGCAATAAGCGTTGGTTGATTAGAATTTCAAATCCCAGGTAGTTTTCCGGACCATAAATGCGCCGCAAGAGTGGCACGTGGCCGTCTTTGGTGCCCAAGTACGGCGAATTTCCCCGAAAATGCAAATGCGGGTGGTATTTTTTCAACTTCTCGAGCCACAACTCTGTGGTCTTTTTCTCCATACGGCGAAACGGGTCGAAGTGAATGCCGATATCGGTTTTTTTTACCTGTCCTTTAAGGCGAGGGTGGAAGGTGTGGATGGAGAGGTGGACCACTTTTTTTTGATCCGTCAGGTGTTGTTCGATTTGGGATCGGACTTGGTGGCGAAAGGGGTAGTAGTATTGCAGGAGGAGGGTTGCCTTGCGACGCTCCTCCAGGTTTTCGGATTCTTTGGAAAACAGAGTCTCGTGGGTCAGGGACCGATCAAGGTCCAACAGCCTACGGTTGAGGTTCCCGGGAAAGTATTCCGACCTGAGGGTTTGGGCCACTAGGCGGGCCAGAGCATCGGCACCGGGGTCCCATTGCCAATTTTCGGGGCGGCGACAGATTCGGGCTCCGGGAAAACGCCGATACGCATGGGGAATCCAGCGGGAGGCGTGTTCGCAGGTAACCAGGTAAGCGTATCCTTCAGGCATAACAGTGACCGGTTGGCAAAATTAGAAATCCCAGAAGCGGGGAATAAGGATCATCGCTCCGACAAAGTACAAAAGATTGAGGGGGAGTCCGAATTTGACAAAGTCCGAGAAGTGATACCCTCCGGCGCCATAGATATAGGTGTTGGTCTGGTAACCGATGGGGGTGGCGAAACTGGCCGAAGCGGCAATCGCTACGGCAATTAGGAAGGGGCGAACATCGACCCCCAGCTGTTCGGCGATGGAGAAAGCCAGCACTGCCAATAGTACCGCAGCGGCGTTGTTCGAAAGGATCTCAGTTAAAAAAGTAGTTATCAAATAAATTACCGCCAGCATCAGGAGAGGTTGCCATGGCTCGGCGGCCCAATGACTGATCAATAAGACCGCGTGGTAGGCAAGGTATTGGGCGGCGCCGGTTTCCTGCATGGCGAGACCCATGCCCAGCATTCCGAAAATAATGAAGAGGATGTTCCACTGGATGGCTCCGTATCCCTCGGCCGGTTTTAGGATGCGGGTGAGCATGAGGAAAACGACCGCGACGATGGCCGCCATTTCGATTTGGGCGAAACCGAAGGTTGCGGCTCCGATAACGCCGGTAATGGCGAGAAGAACCAAGGGGATTTTACGGCGCATATCCTTGACTGGAGTATGTGGACGATCGAGCAACAGCAAATCCTCACCAGAGCGGAGATTATTAATGGCGCGGTCGGTTCCCAGGAGAAGCAGGGTATCGCCGAATTGCAGAGGGATTTGTTCCAATTTGTCGCGTAAATTCCGCCCTTGGCGGTGCAGCGCCAGAATGATAACGCGGTACCTTTGCCGGAAATTGATCTCGCGAACGGTGCGGCCGATCAGAGCGGAGTTGGGGCCGATGATCGCTTCCACGATAGTACCTTCGTGGGCGGCGATTTGCTCCAGTCCCAGACCGGCCTCGGCGACCAGATCCAGGCCTTCGACCTCGCGGGCCTGGGCGATTCCGGAGGGTCGGCAGGAGAGAACCAGTCGGTCCCCGGCTTTGAGTTGGCTTTGAAGGGAGAGGGAGGGAACGGCTACCCCGTTGCGAACCACTTCGACTACCCGGATGCCGTTTTTGCGAACCAATCCGGCTTCTTCAACGGTCTTGCCGACAATTTCCGCGGAAGGATGAATAAAGGCCTCAGTGATGTATTCCCGCCTTTCATCTTCGCTGAGGATGGAGGTGATGGTTTCGCGGGTGGGAAGTAATCGCTTACCGAAGAGAAGAATATACAAGAGGCCGATACCGGCCATGGGGATACCGACCATACTGATCTCAAACATGCCGAAAGGGGCTTCGCCCCTTTGTTGAGCGATACCGCTGACCAGGAGATTGGTGCTGGTACCGATGAGGGTGCAGGTGCCGCCGAAAATAGAGGCGTAGGAAAGGGGAATGAGGAGCTTGGAGGCGGGAATGTCCATCCGTTTGGCGAGCGCCAGAATGACCGGCATGAAAACGACTACCACGGGGGTGTTGTTGATGAAGGCGGAGATGCCCGCCACCCCGATAACCATAAAGAATACGATGCGCGCATAGCTCAGGGAATGAAAGCGTTGGAGCGATCCGGCCAGCATATCGATAAGGCCGCATTTGGTGAGAGCGGCACTGAGGATAAACATGGCGGCAACGGTAATAGGAGCCGGATTGGCGAAAACCTGCAGAGCTCTTTCGACGGGGAGTAAACCGGTCACCAGAACGATGGCAAAGAGGGTCATGGCAGTCAGGTCGGCACTGATTTTTTCCAGATAAAAGCTAATCAGCGCCCCGACCAGCAGGACATACATGAATATGATTTCCGGAGTGAGTTCCATGGTGAAAGATCTTAGGGACGGAGGGAAACTTCGAGGATATCCGAAGCCTCAGGATCGAAATAGGCTTCCAATACTTCTTTGGCGATGGGAGCGGCGGTGGCGCCTCCGGCAAAACTGTCGCGGGCCTCCATGCCCTCCACAAGTACGGCGATAGCAATCTCGGGATTTTCCACGGGGGCAAATCCGATAAACCAGGCCATATGCAGCGTCTCGCCCCGGCGGCGAACCTGAGCGGTACCGGTTTTGCCAGCGACGGGATAGTCATCCAGTCGGGCAAATCGGGCGGTGCCAGTCTCCACCGCTTCGAACATACCCTGGAGCAGGGCCTCGCGGTGTTGGGTGGCCAGTTCGAGTGGTCGGGCAATATTTTCGGAAGTGGCGCGCAAGCTTTCAGGGCGGGTAATCACTCTTGGTTGCACAAAAGATTGGTCGTTGGCAAGGGCGGCGGTAAAGGCGGCCATCTGCATGGGGGTGAGGCGAACAAAGCCTTGTCCGATGGATAGGTTGGCGGTGTCTCCGGGAAACCAGGATTCATTGAGGCGCTGTCGTTTCCATTCACGGTCGGGGATGATCATTCGTCTGGTTTCATAAGGAATTTCCAGTCCGGTTGGTTGATCCAGGTGCAGGCGGCGGCTTTCGGTGGCGATGCGATCAACTCCGGTGGCCAGGCCGTGTTCGTAAAAAAAGACGTTACAACTGACCCGAATGGCCTCCACCAAGTCGACTTCGCCATGTCCCTGGCGGTTGTGGCAGGGGAAGCGGCGGTTGCCAACGGTATGAAAACCGTGGCAAAAGGAGGTGGTTTCCGGCTCGATGATGCCGTCTCGCAGGGCCGCCATGGCGGTTATCATTTTAAAAGTGGATCCGGGAGGGTATAGGCCTTGAATGCCCCGGTGTAGCCAAGCTTCACGTTCCTCAATACGGGCTGCCGCAGCACTGCTCAGGCGGGGAACAAAATCATTTAGATCATACCCTGGAGTGCTGGCCAGAGCCAGAACTTCTCCGTCTTGTGGGGAGAGGGCGATGACGGCGCCTCGGCGGTCCCCGATGGCCTCTTCGGCTATTTTTTGCAAGCGGGCATCCAGCGTTAGATGCAGGTCATTCCCCGGAACCGGGGGGCTGTGGTCGACCAAGTCGAATTGAAAGCCAGAGGGGTCCACCAACCAAATCAAGGCTCCGCTTTGGCCCTGTAAATAATCGTCAAAGGCCCTTTCCAGGCCACTGCGCCCGGTAGTTCCGGGGATATGAAAGGTCGCCAAGCTTTCGCCCGGTGCGCCTTCGGGTGAGATTTCATTGAGGTTTCCGGTATAGCCCAGGGAATGCGCGGCCAGGGAGCCAAAAGGGTAGTAACGTAAGCTGGTAGTGAACAATTGGATGGGGGAGTCAGAGGGCAATTGTTCCAGCAGGCGGGCATATTCACGGGGATGAAGGTCTTCGACCAGGGGGAAGGGGATCAGGCGTTCTTGCTGGAAATGCCTTTCCACCGTTTGTGCGTCAATGGTGTCCTGGCGTCCCAGGATTCCATTCACCTTATCCATATATTCTTGCATGACTCTGACGCGGGCCAGGATTTGCAGATTGTGTCCTTGTGACGGAATGTTTTCCTCTTGGTATTCCCTTACCAAATCGATGTACTGTCGGCGAAATTCGGGACGTAGTTCGTTTAGGTAGACGATCGCCGAGACCCTGGGTTGGTTTCCTACCAAGAGGCGACCTTCACGGTCGAAAATATTGCCTCGTGGGGCGGGAATCAAGACTCGCCGCAGGTGTTGGATTTCCTCCCGCTCAGCATAGAATTGCTCGTGCAGTAGTTGCCGCCACCCAAGTCCCCCGATCATGACAATCAGCATCCCCGCGATAAAGACCGGGAAGATCTTTAAACGGCTTTGGGATTTTCGGTAGAGAGCGAACAATCTCATGGGGAGAGCGGAGAATCTTCATCCAAAGGCATACGGCAAAGGTGTAGGAGAGAATTTTGGAGAGAAAAGAACCATACGGCAACAATCGTTATGGCGATTTGTGAAATTATCAAATCCACCAAGCTGCGCCAAAGATAACCTTGGGGATCGATTTGCAGAGGATAATGATAAACGGTCCAAAAAAGAAAGAGAAGGAAGTTTATCAAAAGGGCGGCAAGGATCATCCAAGCGCTGGTGTCGTGAGGGATTTTTTGGCGCAAAGTAAAAACCAGCAGGTGGAGAAGGCTAAAGACCAGTATGCCGGTGCCGAAAGGGTAGGTCGGGGCAGCGGCGTCGAGCCAGGCCCCGACCAGAGCCGAGTGAATAAGTCCGGAATACAGCGGCAGGCGCAAAATCCCAAAGGTAATCAACAATCCTCCCAGATAGAGGCTAAGATGGTAAGGGGTTAAGAAGTGGTTGATTTCCCGCCAGAAAAACCAACCGACAAGGGAGGAGAGGAAAAGAACGGTCCAGCGGTAATCCTTGTTCATTCTTCGTCGGTGGGTTGCGGGGAATCTTCAAGGGCGATCATGACCGCAACCTCACGGATTTGGTTAAGGCGTTGGTCCAAGCGTACCTGTCCGGCCTGGAATAAGGTTTCCTCGCTCTCCTTTAAATTGGTGAGGCGGCCGATGACCAGTCCTTCAGGGAAAATCCCTCCCAATCCCGTGGTGATCACGAGCGGTTCGGTTTCTTCCGGGATTTGATAGTTGATCGGAATAAAGTCGAGTTTTCCGGTAGGTGTATGAAAGGGGCGGTTGCCTCCTCCTTGAAAGCCCAGAGGTCTTGATTTCCCACTGATACGGGCGGACAGTCGCAGTCCGGGGCTGCTCAAAAGTTCGACCGTTGAAGTAGCCAGATGAACTTCCCGAATCCGGCCGACAACCCCGCCGGCAAAGACCACCGGGGCACCTTCCCGGATGCCGTGCTGGCGTCCTTTGCGAATGGTCATTTCCTGCCACCACGTGGTGGAATCCCGCTGGACGACGCGGGCGATTTCAAAGTGATACTCAGGATGGGAAGGGAGATTGTAAAGTTGCTCCCAACGTTTGATCTCTTCTTCCAGAAGAGAGATTCGTTGAGACCGCAGTTGGTAATAGCTGTTTTGGCGGGAGAGATCGCTGAGTTCGCGGAGAAGCGTATTGCGTCCGGCGGTGCGCAAAGCCCAATAATCCTGAACATCCCGGACCACCGAGGCGGCTTGGCGGGAGGGTGCCTGGAGCTCAATAATGGACGAGCGGAAAAATGTCTTGATGATTCCCGGAAGGAGTAGCCATACCAAAAAAGCAATTCCCAGAACGAGGAGGGGCCTTCTTTGAAAAAGAGACTTTCGGGGCAAAACGGATCCTCCGGTGGCAAGGGTTTATTGGGTCTCGGTGAGGTGGTGCAGGACTTCGTGCAATTCCTCCAGGACGGCACCGGTTCCGGCAGCCACGGCACAAAGAGGGTCCTCGGCAACGATCACCGGCAGACCGGTGCTCTCACTGATCAGGCGGTCCAGTTCACGGATTTCAGCCCCCCCACCTGCGAGAACCACGCCCCGGTCAACCAGATCGGCGGACAATTCCGGGGGGCAGCGTTCGAGGGCATTGCGAATCAGTTCAACGATGGCTCCGACGGTGTCGGCAATGGCATCGCGGATTTCCTGGGAGGAGATAAAAATGGTTTTTGGCAGGCCAGCGACGGAATCCCGTCCCTTGACCTCCATGCTCAATTCCTCGTCGAGTTTATAGGCCGAACCAAGGCGGATCTTGATTTCCTCGGCGGTGCGTTCTCCGATGTCGAGGTTGTAGGCCCGCTTCATGTAGGCGGTGATAGCGGAATCAATCTCGTCCCCGCCGACCCGAATACTTTTGGAGAAGACGACTCCGTTGAGGGAAATGATCGCGACCTCGGTGGTACCGCCCCCGATATCGACAATCATGTTGGCCGCGGGTTCGTCCACCGGAAGACCGACCCCGATGGCGGCCGCCATCGGTTCTTCAAGGAGCAGGACTTCCCGGGCACCGGCGTGGAAGGCCGATTCGCGGACTGCGCGTTTCTCCACCTCAGTAATGCCAGAGGGGATGGCCACGACAACCCGGGGGTGAACCATTTTGCTGCGATGGCCACTAACTTTCTTAATGAAGTAGCGGAGCATCGACTCGGTGATATCGAAATCGGCAATAACCCCGTCTTTCATCGGCCGAATGGCCTCAATGGAACCGGGGGTTCGGCCGAGCATTCTTTTGGCCTCGGCCCCTACGGCGAGGACTTTCCGGGTTTTTGATTGGATAGCGACCACACTGGGTTCGCGCAGGACAATGCCTTTGTCTTTGGCAAAAACCAAGGTGTTGGCAGTGCCAAGGTCAATGCCGATGTCGTTGGAGAATACGCCGAAAAATCGTGAGGCCATGATGAAAGAAATTAGTGAAATTGCGGATACTTCTGAAAGAATGTTCCATTTATAAGCTTCTTTGTTTCCGCACTAATGTCAAAAGCATTTATTAGCCAAAGAGAAGAGTTTCATCCTTCAGGGGTGAGGGGGGAAAGTTTGAAAGATTCGGAATTGCGTTTTTTCCAGGAGGCTGCCTAAAGTCTGGGTTTTGACTTTGCCCGAAGTTGGGCCACCAAGTAGTTCTAATTATGGAAGAAGAGTATCAGCAAATTCTGAAAAACGCAGAGGCGGCGATCAAGTCGGTGGAGACGCGGGCCGATTTTGAATCCTTCAAGGCTTCGGTGGTCGGCCCCAACGGCGAGTTGACCAAGGCGATGAAGGGGATGGCGAAGGTGCCCAAAGAAGACAAACCGCGGGTCGGAAAGGCGTTGAATATGGTCAAGAAAGACCTGGAGGCCCTTTTTCAGAAACATCTTAAAACCATCGAAGACCGCGAGATGGCGGCGCGGATCGGTGCACCGGTGGATCCCTCCCTGCCGGTCCCCGGCGAGTCCTGGGGTGGAAAACATCCGCTGACCAAGGTGCGTGAGGAGATTATTCACATTTTCCGCCGGGTAGGTTTTTCGGTGGCCGAGGGCCCGGAAGTCGAAACCGAGTATTATTGCTTCGATGCCTTGAACACCCCGTCGGATCATCCGGCCCGCGATTTGCAGGATACCTATTATTTTCCGCCGCAAACCCGCTTCGCCAATATTTCTCAAAAAGAAAAAGAGCGCTACCTGCTTCGCACGCACACCAGTTCGGTGCAGATCCGGACTATGTTGGAAACCGAACCGCCGGTCCGTATCGTCTCGCCGGGGCGTTGTTTTCGCCGTGATACCGCCGATGCGACCCATAGTGCCAACTTTCACCAGATCGAGGGTTTGTATGTGGACCGTAAAGTTTCAGTGCGTGATTTGAAGGCGCTTTTGGACTATTTCATCAAGTCCCTTCTCGGCCCGAGCGCCAAGACTCGCTTTCGCCCACACTTCTTCCCGTACACTGAACCGAGTTTCGAGGTGGATTTTTCCGCGTCGCATCTGGGTAAGGTAGGCAGCCAATGGATCGAGATCGCCGGTTGCGGCCTCGTACATCCCTCGGTTTTTGAGTCCGTCGGGTATGATTCCAAGGAATGGTCCGGCTTTGCCTTCGGCATGGGGATCGAGCGGATTGCCATGATCCTCCACGGGGTGGATGACATTCGCTACTTCTATCAAAACGACCAACGCTTTTTGCAACAATTTCAGGGATGAAAATCAGCTACAATTGGATAAAAGATTATATTGAACTCGACCGTTCGGTTGAAGAGGTGGAACAGGCTCTGACTTTGATAGGTTTTGAGGTCGACGGCATTGAGGAAACCGGTTTGCCGGATTTGCCGAAGGTTGTCGTGGGCGAAGTTCTGGAGCGAAATCCTCACCCCAATGCCGACCGCCTGAGTGTTTGTCAGGTCTTGACTGAGCCCGAAGGTGAACCGAGCACCATTGTCTGCGGGGCCGATAACTATAAAGTTGGCGACCGCGTTCCGGTGGCCTTGCCCGGAGCAGTTTTGCCGGGCGGTTTTAAGATCAAAAGTGCCAAACTGCGCGGGGTTATGTCCAGTGGCATGATGTGCAGTGCCAAGGAAATCGGCATGGGTGATGATGCGGCAGGTCTTTGGATTCTGGACCAACGTCCTCCGGTGGGGCAGCCGCTCAATGAGGTTTTTCCGGATCGGGATACCGTATTTCAGGTGGAAGTGACTCCCAACCGACCGGACTGCCTGTCCCATCTCGGGATGGCCCGGGAATTGGCAGCCTATTTTCGTATTCCTTTTTCTTACCCCGAGGTTTTTCCCTTTCCGGAGTCAAACGGCTCGGTTGATCCCGAGAGTCTGTTGAGAAAAGTAGGAGTGGAGTCGGAGGAAAACTGCCCGCATTACACGGCGTGGCGAATTGCCAATGTGAAAATTGGACCGAGTCCTGATTGGTTGGTCCGGCGTTTACGCTCCGTTGGCCTGCGTCCTATCAACAACATCGTTGATGTAACAAATTTCGTTTTACATGAACTCGGTCAGCCGCTGCACGCCTTTGATGCGGCGAAAATTGAAGGCCAAAAATTGATTGTGCGGCAAGCTGGGGATGGGGAAAAAATAACCACTCTCGATGGCAAGGAACGAACCCTTAGTTCCCGCATGATGGTAGTTGCCGATGCGCGTAAGGCTCTGATTGTTGCCGGAGTCATGGGAAGTCTGGATGCCGAGGTCGACGAGTCCACGCAAAACGTTGTTCTCGAATCCGCGTATTTTCGTCCCGGATCAATTCGGGCAACGTCCAAACGTCTCGGCCTGTCGACCGACAGTTCCTATCGTTTTGAACGTGGAGTTGATCCAGACGGTGTAGCTTATGCGGCCAAACGGGCGATCAATCTGATTCAGGAAGTGGCCGGCGGCGAAATTCTGCCTCCGTATTTAGAGGAAGGTGCGGCTTTCGCCCTGGAAAAGGAAATCAATCTGGACCGGATCTATTTGGATGAAAGAGCGGGCTTTGTGATTCCCGATGAGGAAGTGGAAAGAATTTTCGACAGTCTCGAGTGCACCGTTTCGCGGAAGCAGCACCGTGATGGCCGGGAATACTGGCAAATTGGGATCCCCAGTTTTCGCGGCGATCTCGACAGTCCCATCGATTTGGTCGAGGAAGTGGTTCGTTTGTATGGAACGGATAGAATTCCCTCCGGCGAGGTTCGGGGGATTGGCCTGGTGCGCGAAGACGATGCTTCCTCGCGGGCGAATCATGATTTCGGCTGTGCCTTGGCCGGACAGGGCTTTCAGGAATGTATGAACTACACTCTTCGGTCCGGGGATGAGTTGAAGAAGTGGTATAGTTCGGGTGGGGCGGATTCCCTCGCGGTGATGAACCCCCTGAGTGTGGAGCAGAGCCATTTACGATGGTCTCTTATTCCCGGCCTCTTGGATGTCCTTCGGCTCAACCAATTCCGCAAAACCGGCTTGCACCGGGTTTTTGAGACCGGACACACATTTTACGAAAGGGACGGGGCAGTCATTGAGGCCAATTCGGTCGCTTTTATTTGGTTTCATAACGATCATCAACAGTGTTGGCGAGAGGCCCAGGCGCCGGATTTTTACAACGCCAAGGCGATAATCCAGGGGTTAGGGCGAAAAGTTGGTCTTGATCTCGGTGCTTTCCCGCCGGGTGAGATGCGTCTGACCAACAGTGCCTGGCAAGAGGGCCATTCGGCAACTATTGGTGATCTTTCCGAGGAAGGATTCGAAGCCCGTTTTGGTCTTTTGAATCTGGCCTTGCTGAAAGAGTACGATTTGGGCGGTATCGCGGCGGCCGGGGTGTTCAGCCTTACTCCGGAATTTCTTGAAAAGGCGCGCCCGCGTCCCCAATTCAAACCCATCAGCCTTTTCCCTGCCGCTGAAAGAGACCTTGCGTTGGTCGTTCCGTCTGACGATATTGGCATTCAGGTTCGGGAAACGCTGAAGAGTATCGTGGTCCGGGAAACCCGGCACGCTTTCACCGTGGAGGATGTTTATCTCTTTGATGTGTATCAGGGGCAAGGCTTGGAAGAGAAGGAAAAGAGCCTGGCCTTCTCTTTGGTATTCCGCGCCCTGGACCGAACCCTTCAGGAAAAAGAGGTGAACGATGTGTTCACCCGCGTCCAAAAAGCGGTGGAAAGGGAAACCTCTTACCGCATTCGTCGTTAAAAACAGCCTTTGTAAGGAGTAGCTTCATTATGGAAAAAAATCCGTCTATAGATATTGATTATGTCGCCAATTTGGCGCGTATCGCTTTGACCGAAGAGGAAAAGAAAACGTTTTCCGGGCAGCTTGGCGATGTGCTGGGCCATATCGAGAAAATGAACAAACTCGATGTTTCCGGTGTCGAGCCAACGGCCCATGCCTTTCCGCTGGAAAATGTCTGGCAAGAGGATAAGGCGAAGAACGGATTTTCCGCCGACGAGGCTCTGGCCAACGCACCGGCCACGCGGGAACAAATGATTGTGGTCCCCAAAGTTGTCGAATAACGCACCCCCGCAGCACTATTTACCTATGAGTACTCAACTCTTTTCTTTAACAGCCTCGGCGCTGGCGGATCTTCTCGAAAAGGGAGAAACCACTTCCGAGGAAGTCACCCGTTCCTTTATTACCCGGACCAAAGAAGTAGATTCCACCGTTAAGGCTTTCCTCCATTTCGATGAGGAAGATGCCCTGGCGCAGGCCAAAGCTTCGGACGAACGCCGTCAGCAAGGGCAGAGCAAAGGCCCCTTGGACGGAATTCCGGTGGCCCTCAAGGACAACCTGGCGGTCAAGGGACAGCCCCTGACCTGTGCCAGTAAGATGCTTGGCAATTTCACTTCGCCCTATGACGGGACAGTGATCGGTAAACTCAAGGAAGCCGGGGCGGTGCTCTGGGGGCGGCTCAATATGGATGAATTTGCGATGGGGTCCTCAACCGAGAATTCCAGTCGCCAGACCACTGCCAACCCATGGAACCCCGAGTGCATTCCCGGCGGCAGCAGTGGGGGGAGTGCGGCTTCCGTATCCGCTTTGGAAACCCCCTTGTCGCTGGGCAGCGATACCGGAGGCTCCATCCGGCAACCGGCGGCGCTCTGTGGCGTTATCGGGATGAAGCCCACCTATGGTTTGGTGTCCCGTTACGGCCTCGTTGCGTTTGCCTCCTCCCTGGACCAAATCGGGCCCTTTGCCCGCAGTGTGGATGACACCGCTACGCTCTTGCAGGCCATTGTCGGGCACGATCCACTGGATTCCACTTCGTATAAAACGGAAATCCCCGACTACCGGGCGGAGGTACAAAAACCGTTGGAAAAATCCGTGGTCGGTTTGCCCAAGGAATATCTGAGCGAGGGGATTGATCCCGAGGTGGAGCAAGCCGTTAAAGCCGCGGTCAAATGGTATGAGGATCAGGGTTCCGAGGTGGTCGAAGTCTCCTTGCCTCATACCGAATATGCGGTCGGGGTGTATTACATCATTGCCACCGCCGAGGCCTCCTCCAATCTCGCCCGCTACGATGGGGTGCGTTACGGGCATCGCAGTGAGAAACCCTCCAATGCGGTTGACCTCTATTTTCATTCCCGTGCGGAAGGGTTTGGCGAGGAAGTAAAACGCCGCATCATTCTCGGTACCTATGTGTTGAGCAGTGGGTATTATGATGCCTATTACCTCAAAGCCCAAAAGGTTCGTACTTTGATCCGTCAGGACTTCCTCAAGGCGTTTGAGAAAGTAGATTTTCTCCTCACCCCGACCTCGCCCGTGCCCGCCTTCGGCAAAGGCGAACGGACGGCCAATCCGCTGGCCATGTATCTCAGTGATATTTATACCATCAGCGCCAATCTCGCCGGGATTCCCGGAGTTTCGATTCCTGGTGGATTTACCCAATCCGGCTTGCCCATTGGTCTCCAATTGCTCGGGAAACCATTCGATGAGGCCGGGCTTTTGCGGGCCGCCAAGGCCTTTGAGTCGGGGCATGACTACCATCTGAAAACGCCACCGCTTGGCTGATGGCCAAAAGTGGCCCGTGATGCACATGGGGGAGAATTCGGTAACAATGGGCTCTGCGGGATACCGGGGACGCCTTGCGCCAACTCCTTCAGGGTACTTGCATGAAGGACATGTTCAGACCTTTCGCGTAGTGCAGGAGAGGGCGGTATCGCAGGGTGGAACGGTGATTCTGCGCAATGACAATCTCGACCGCAACCGTTGCCGTCCGGAATACGAGCAGGCCATGATGGAGGACTTGCGCGCTCTCGGCTTCCGTTGGCAGGAAGGGCCCGACTGTGGTGGTCCGGTGGGGCCATACGCCCAGGCGGAGCGCCAGACCAGCTATCAGGAATTTTGGGAAAAGCTGGTTGCGGCCAGAGTGGTTTATCCCTGTTTTTGCGCGCGCAAGGATGTGCGGGAAGCCCTGGCGGCCCCGCAGGAGGGGGGCGGGGAAGGGGAAATGGTGTTTCCTCCCGATTTGCGTCCTTCCGGCGAGTGGGAAATGCCCGAGGAGCCCTTGTTTTGTAATTGGCGGTTTCGGGTTCCGGATGGACAAGCGATCACCTTTGCCGATGGACGGGTTGGCGCTTGTCGTTATGAGGCCGGGAAGGATTTTGGCGATTTTCTGGTTTGGCGGAAAGATGGTTACCCCTCCTATGAACTCGCCACCGTTATCGACGATCACTTGATGAACATCACCGAAGTAGTGCGGGGGGAGGACCTGTTGCTTTCGACCGCCCGCCAGTTGTTGCTCTACGAAGCTTTGGGTTGGGCCCCGCCGCAATTCTACCATACCCCCTTACTCCGCGACCAGACCGGTCGCCGCCTGGCCAAAAGAGATCACGCCGCCCGTGCGGCCAAGCCTTCGCGTGAAAAGTGAAAGAGGAGGAGCGAATTTGTGACGCGGTTGGACACGGGGAAAGGTTCTCACGCAAAGCAGCGAAGACGCAAAGATTTTTGTTGGAAAAGGTAATCGTTTGTTTTGTTCATTCTCATTCCTCCTTTTGCGTCTTAGCGTCTTGGCGTGAGACCAATTGAATCAGGCGATTAGTTTGGATAACTACCAACTTGAAATCAATGGGTGGATTAGTTGAGTTAACTGTTTTCTCATGAGGTCGCATCCATTACCGAATTTGGGCGGTTACCGGGACAGTGCCACGCGGCGGGCCAGGCATTTGGGTGTTCCCCGTTGAGCGAAGCGAAATCCGGCGACTGCCGGATAGGTGAAGTTTTCTCAAAAGATCTACCGGGAAAATCGGATGGGTAGGGTTGAGCCGTTGGAATTCGTTAATTGACCGGTTCCTGCTGACCTTGCCACCAACTTTCGACCGCAGATAATCAAATGAGGGTTGATAGCCAAGAAGCTGTATGAGGTTTTTCAAAAAACAAGAATGGGCATGCTTCCTGCCTATGGTTGGCCTGTGGAGCGGTTACTCCCCTTCTTCCCAAGCCAAGAAGCCGCCCACCCGCACTTACTCCGCGTATCGTCCCGGTAATCGCCGCGCCGCCCATTGGCGTTGAGATTACCATGGTGAGAGCGTCGGCGTAACCATCCAGAAAGGTGTCCATTCCGGCAAGATTACTCGCCATCGCCCCGTAGAAATCAGCTCGGTTGCGGGCCAATCGTTGTTCGGTGGTCAGGGGCACCAACTCTCCTTGCTCATTGAAGGTCCAGTTGTAATACACCTCCCGGTGGGTTGCGGGGCGGTAGGAACGGCCTGTTGTTTCGCGGCGATTATACATTCGTAAGGCGCGCCGCAGTGCGTTGGAAGCATACTCCCGGTAATGCAGGACGCGGGTTTCCATGAGTCCGTTTTCCAACCGCGTTACCGGCAACAGATGACGGTCATAGTCCAATCGCGTTCCATAGCGTTCCGCTTTCAAGCCCAACGCATCGGCAAAGTTTACCGGATCGTTCCCCGTGTAGGCATAAAGATTCAAACCACCCGCTTCGCCCATTGGGTCGCGGCTGAGCCACTGGGACATTTCCGGTGAATAATGACGCAGTCCAAAATACACCAACCCCGTATCGGCATCGTGGTATTTGCTTTGAAAGCGGATGGGGTTTTTGTCGGCAGCGGGTCCGGTGGCTTGCAGGGTTTGGCCGAAGGGGGTGTAGGCGTAAGTGGCGACTTGGTCACCGGTGGCCGCGTCGATGAGGGCAACGATATCCCCGCGCAGGTCGGTGACGGGGTACCAGTCGGCGGCTTCGCCGGTTCCGTGGTTGTGGTAGTGGATGGCGAGGAGACCTCCGGGGACAAAGAAACTTGCTCCTAAAATCAGGCAAAAAAGGAGGAGCAAGTTGAAGAGACGGTTGGACACGAGGAAAAGGTTCTCACGCAAAGCAGCGAAGACGCAAAGATTTTTGTTGGAAAAGATAATCGTTTGTTTTGTTCATTCTCATTCCTCCTTGGCGTCTTAGCGTCTTGGCGTGAGACCACTTGCTTTCGACCGCAGATAACCAACGAGGGCTGATAGCCAAGAAGCTTCATGGGATTTTTCATAAAAACGGGAATGGGCATGTTTCGTGCCTATGGTTGGTCTGTGGAGTGGTTGTTTCCTAACAGTTCCCATAGCCGCTGTGATAAAATTTCAAATTCCTTGTTGGCTTCAACCCTATCATCGAAGTTGTCACGCCAGATGAAATAATCGCTGAAGCTGCCTGCTCCACCGTGCATTGATCTGTAAAGGAAGGACATCTCTTTCAATGCTTCATCGCTGTCCTGAATAGTCCTACCTGCATGTATTACATCCTGCACACTTTGAGCAAAATCTAATTCACCCTCTCTCATTAATATATCGCTCATATTACTAAGACACGATATGCTTTCTTTCAGTTTTTCTGAACTTTTCATGGCAGTGAAACCTCCCTTAATACTTGAACACCTTTGATGCTCCATGGGGTCGGGACAAAAATTTGGGTGCCGCCTCCAAGGTAGATACCACCTTGATATCCTATCGGTCCCTCATAGATGATAGTCCCTTTCGGAATTCTGATCGAATAAACAGATTCGACCGGTGACTGATTCAAAAATCTTCCAGTTCTAGGGTTGGTCCAGTACCGTCTTACAGCAGAATCAATACGGTGACTGTCAAGGTAGTTGTCCAAAATTTCATGCAGATTTCTTTAGAATTTTTTCGATATCCCGTGAGTCGGTAGGGTTCAAAGTAGTAGAAGAAACGGTGGTCCAATTTCTTGTTTTCTTTTGT
>JAIUMY010000054.1 GCA_022565335.1 Opitutales bacterium | reverse complement strand
TTCCGTGGATTTTCATCCACGGCTATCCTCTTACCGTCCCTCTGGGACTTGCCAAATGCGTGCGCTTTCAACCCCAAAAAATTTCCATTGGTGTCACTTTTACCTCACTGGAATCAAGAGTTCTGAGGCTTAACCCTCTCGCGCTGGTTTAGCCGCCTCGACCGTTCACTCTTCGATTTTTTCGATCCGCACCCGAAGGAAGCCCTTGGGATAGTCGTCGTTGGCCGGAAAATCGATCCGATAGGTCACTTCCTCCAGTGGCGGATCCTCTTCCGGATGGAGTTCGCTGGCGATGCGGAAAACGACCGGCTCTATCCAAATATAGCCGCCGCTAAACTCCGTCCGTATTTCCGATACCCATTCCTCTAAATCCACCGAGTGCTCGATGATATAGCGGAGGTTATCGGAGGCGTATTGATTGGCGTCGTCCTCACTTCCATACGCATGACGAAAGTAGCGCAGAAAGGGATAGGATTCCCCATTGAATTCCTCCATCCAAAAGGTGGGCAGCCGTTCGTGCTGCCTTTCCGCAGGGTCGATCCCAAAGGCGTAGGCCGACAGGTTGGCGACGGGCAACCCCGGCAACAGATCAGTCGGTCCGGTCGATGCCTCCGGACCAAATTCATCGGTCAAAAGGTCAGCCCATTGGGCATAGGCGCGGGTCGTTTGAAACATTCCCGTTGCAGTCCAATCCACTCCGTTATCATTAGTCGACCGAAAGCGGTAATAATACGTCGTTCCAGAAGCAAGGCCCTCCAGCCACCGGGCATTTTCTCCGAAAACCGGCGAGGAGAACGCTTGTTGCCCCGCGTTCGTTTCCCAGTCCGCGGGATCGTTCCCATGATCCACGGTATCGTAAAAAACCGTCAGCTCATGGTTGGTCCCCAGGGACTGCACCTCCGCCTGAACCCTCGCGGAAGACGTTCCCGTCGGCGGGTCGACGGCCGGGTCAAACGCAACTTCCGGCGGATTATCGGGGTGGGCATCCTCAATCACAATATTCAAAAAGGCATCTCCCATCACCGCCGGGCCTTCGATGGTTCCGTTCAACAGAAAGAGCCGGAAGCCCCGACGACCCCGGCTTTCCCCCGTCTCGGGGATGGGGATATCCAGGGTCCAATTCTCCGCATCCCCATCTTCCCAGAGGATCGTTCCCGAACTGGACGGAAATTCGCTTCCCTCCTCAGCGGAACGATAGTCCGGTCCCAACGCCGGCCGAAGCTCGTAATCGATGCTGACCGCCCCCCGGGTGTTCCGCTCACGCTCAACCTCCAAGGTAACCACCGCTCCCTCCTCCACTTCAATCGTCGAAGGCGGGCTTTTTACGGTCAAACGGGAGGCCGGTTCAGCTTGCAGGATGAAGACTTTTTCCGTGACCTGCCCGCCATCCGAGGCAAACAGCGTAACCTCATATTCTGTCGATTCGCTCAAGGTACGAATGATCTCTCCGGCAATTGAACCAGTGCCGTCCCCATTGTCGGTAAAGGTCAACCGGTCATAGTTCAAGTTGTGCTGCGGAAGGCCTTCCATCCAGAGGGTAAGCGGAAAACCGTCCGGGCTGACCACTTCCACGGTAGCGGCATAAGGCGCCCAACTCATGACCAGGGGCAACTCCTCGGTCAGAATCACCGGAGCATCAAAGGCCCCCCACTCGAAGGAGACCACGATGGGTTCGGCAAACGTTTGGCCCTCGAAGTCTTCCAGCCCGGGCTCCAGGGTGAGGGTATAGACGCCAAATTCCGCAATTTCCGCGAATTCGATTTCCAACAGGTGATCCTCCTTCCATTGCGTACCGGAAATAGTCACCGACGTGCCGTCGGCCCGCTCAAAAGAGCTGATCTGGGTCTCGGAAAAGGTCTGCGTATCCATCGGTTGGGTGAAGAAAAGGCGTAACCGGGAGGGCGCATCGAAGACCTTGCCATCAGGATCGCTCCGACTGAGGGAGGGCGCGGGAACCTGGGGGTCTGCCGGATCTTGAATGTGCAGGAAAAAGCCAAAGCCATCGTCCGCCTCCCCGGGTTGGCCATTTTCGTTCTGATCCATGGCGAGGCCACTCCGATCTTCGATCTCCGGTCCGATTTCCACCCGGTAAAATCCCTGGTCCGTCAAAGGCGGATCGAGGGTTAGGATCAGTTCGGTTTGCTCCGCATTCCAGTCCACCCCGCTGACCTGGGGACGATAATCCGTTTGACCGGGACCTTCAAAAAAGGTCAGATCCTCCCCGGGGGAGAAGCTATCCGGGTCCATCGGACGGTTGAAGGTAAAGGTCACCGTCTCCACGCCGGGCTCCGCCGGTGGAACCATCGCCGGGGTGGCCGACACCACCCTGCCCAATTCCGGATTGATGGCAAAGGAATGCGACCAAAAGGTTTCCTCCCCATCATTCAAATTCAGATACAACTGAAAATCCTCCCCGGAAAGCCCCAAGGTCTCGGGAGTCCACTCCAAACTGCGCACCCCATTACCCAGAGAATCCTCCCCGGTCAGGGTCGCAACCAGGTCCAAGACCCATTCTCCGTCCTGCCAAAGCTCAATTTCAATGGTGTCGTGAAACGTACCGCCGGTCCAAAGCAGGGAAGACGGGAAAGCATAGGGCACATCCCGGCCATCAGCCGGCTGCAACAATCCCAACCCGGCGCGAGTGGAGAACTGGGAGGTGGCTTCCGCCCGACTAATGAGATAATCCGCTGCCCGTGCCCCGAGGAGAGGATGGGAGCCATCATATTCTTGGCGCAAGGAAGGATCAACCGAGGCGTCATCCGTTGCGTCATACCCGTCCGGCGCTCCAGTCGGCACGCCCAAGGTCGGATGAAGGACCTCCGGATTGGAAAAATGCAAGGCCCGCGACCACCCCCAGTTGTAGGCCATGATGGTGCGACGCTTCGATTCCCCCGATTGAAACCGCCAGCCGTAATTATGATTCTCCCGGTCGATGGAATCCGAACTGGTGTCACCAAAAGCGTGTCGCAAGCCAAAATTATGCCCCAACTCGTGGACAAAGGTAGCTCGATTATTGGAAACATAGGTTCGGGCGGTGACCGAAGACGGCCCGGGCAACTGCGCCACTCCCGCCAAGCCACTTCGGCTATTGGCCACGATAAAAGCCTTCAGGTCCGCGCCGAGATCTCGCCGCAAGCCCCGGGTGAGAGGAAGCGCCGATGCCGTCAAAGGGCCTCCACTCAATTCCTCCAGCACATCATCCAACCCCCCGGAAAAGGAGGAAAAGAAAAAGGTCGATTCCTCCAACATGCCCACCAGCACAACTTCCAAATTGTCCACCAGGCTATTGGTGAGGCTGAGGTTCATTCTTTCCACACCGGCAATGATGCGGGCCTCGATACCCGCCACGCCGCCATCCGCGATCCGGGATTCGACCCCATACCCCACGACCAGGTCGACCAGAAAAACATCCTCCCCGGAGGCCGGTGGCGACCAAGGCTGCGGTTCGTGATCAAACGCATCCTCCTCCGGGTCACCCGATTCCCCAGCCCGCTCACCAGCGAGGTGCAAGTCTCCACAGAGGCCGCAGGGCTGGGCCAGAAAAGACGCCTCATCCTGAAGCTTTACGGCCACCAAGCCATCCTCCATACTCTGCCAGGCAAAATATTCGGAGGTAAAGGCATTTTCGCGATTGAGCGCCACCCCGCCGGCGACCGCCCCTTCATTGTAAACGAGAATCACCTCCGAATCCGGATATTCCTCCACCCGGCCCATGAATGAAGTCGTCGCCGGGCCTCGCCGGTGAATCGTTTCAATCGATAAAGTCACCTCCCGATCCCCGGTCAGGGGAAGTTTCATGCGATGCCCGGTGCCTTCCGCAGCGGCGGCAAAAACCTGATGCGAAATCCCCACCTCAATCGCCTCCCGGGTGTGCGGATCCTGGGCAAAATAAGAGTCCTCCCGGGCCGTCTGCACCCTACCAAAAGGTCGCCAGGGATGCGGATTGTCCCGCGCCGGTTCGACCCTCTCCGGGCGATCCAGAACCCGCCGCTCGTTCGAGCCCCGAACAATGCGCGGGGCCACCTGCCCCTCCTCATCGATGCGGTCCGCCCAGGTCAAAACGGGGAAGCTCTCAATCGGCCGGGGGTCGGGAAGATCCTCCACCCGCGGTTCCGGCCAATTCGCCGGATCGAGGAGATCGGGACCCCTTTGCCCGAGTCGCTCGGCCTCTTCATCCGGAAAGGCCTTCTGGGAAGGTTTGCCGACAGACGGGGCACGGGCTTCCGCGGGAGCCCTCTCCGACCCGGCAAAAGCAATTGATTCCGAAGATGGTTCCGGCGAATCGGTCCGAAAAAACAAGAAAAGAACCAAAAACAATCCAGCCAAAGCGCTGGCCAGAAGAGAGACAAAGAAACGCCAGTTAGAGTTATTCATACAAAGACAACGGGGTAAAGAAGAAGTTATACTGGTTCAAATCAACTTGGTTCTCAAATCTTTTTTCGGAGTTTTATCGCCTTTCCGATGGATCGCCCAGAGGCAGAGCAAATCCACCGTGGCGAAATTGGCTTTGGCAAAACCCGCGTTACGGGAAGGTTAAATCCCGGGAGAGAGGGTTTTGTGCGATGGAATTTTCGCCATGATCGAGGTATTTTGGTTTTTCGAGGGAGGGCAAGTCCGTCTTTCCTTTTGGAATGCTCTATGCTCTAAGAAACAACAAATACCGATGCCTGTAAAACTCCAGCAACAACGAATCCTTGGTCGCGGGGACCTTCCTTCCCGGAGGGCTTTTTCGTTGTTCGAGTTGTTACTGGTCATGGGCGTTCTTGCGGTGCTGGCCGGGATCTCCTTCGCGGCTTACGCCCGGACCACCGAGCGGGCCAGAGAGGCACAGGCGGCGGCGGAGATCCAACGCCTGGGTATTGCGCTGGAACAATACCGTAATCATTACGGGGATTTTCCGGTGATTTTGCCGCAGGCGGAAGGGGCGGCGAGGCTACTGATTGAGTCCTTGCTCGGGGAACACTCCCCAACCGGGGAAATCCTGGAACCGGCAGATCGGGCCTTTTTGGATCTGGGGGATTTTACCCAGGAAAGCGAAAACGCCCGCGAAGTGGTGGCCCAGGATCCCTGGGGAAACGATTGGGTGTATGTCTACGCCCCGGAATTAAGCGAATGGTCGTCCCCGCAATTTATTCTTTATTCACGAGGACGCTCCGGTGAGCACGAGCCTCCCACGGCCAACGGGGCCTTTACCCCTCAAAGTCCGGACAACCGGGATAATGTTTTTTATGAATAGGCTTCCCTCAGCGAATTTGGCGGCATATCGAAGCCCTCTCAGTTGCCGTCCCCGGGGCTTCACCTTGATTGAATTGTTGGTGGTGGTGGCCGTTCTGGGGATTCTCGCAGCGATTAGTTTTCCGGTTTTTTCGGCGGTGCAAAACCGGGCCCGGGTTTCGCAAACGCGTTCCCAGTTCAACCAATACATCACCGCCATGGAGGGGTACCGGTCGGAATACGGTTACTACCCGACTTTCCGGCTATTTACCGAGTTGGACACGCCTCTTTCCGGTGACCATCATGTGCGCCTGAACGAATTCCCCAATCGCCGGGAAATTTTTTCGGTGAGCCTCACCGGGAGGCGTTTGAATGGGGAAAGAGTGAGTGATGATTCCTTCCTTGGACGAGCCCAGGCCAACCCACGACGCCACGAGTTTTATGAGTTTTCGGAAAGCGAGTTCAATGTGGATGGCGAATTTGTCGATGCCTTCGGCAACCCTGACATCCGGATCGTCATCGATACTGATTATAACGGCCAAATTTCCGCCGATGCCCTCAACGGCCTGAGTTTGGATCAGGATTTTATCCGGACCGGGGTGGCTATTTATTCGGTGGGAAATCCGAATGCCGGCTTTCCCGAGGTCCGCAGTTGGTAAAATATTTTGCTTATGAACCCGATACCCGCACGCACCAAAGCCTTCACCCTGATCGAACTCCTGGTCGTCATGGGGCTGATTGTCCTCTTGCTGGGTGGCATCGGCCTGGCCAACCGGGGAGGGAGTGGACAACAACTCGATGCGGCGCAACGCACCGTGGCCTCGCTCCTTCAGGCGACCCGCGGGCAAGCCATTCTGCACCAAACGGAGGCCCGGTTACTGGTTGCCGCGGAGAACCCTTCAGTAGCCACCAAGAGACCCAAAAAGCTTAGCTTTTTCCTCATCGTCAGACAGAACGATGAGGGGGGGTGGGTTCCGGTGAACAGTGGGCATCACTTGGGCAATAGGGTCTTTTTCGTCCCGGAAAACAACGGTGACAATGCTCCGCTTTTTGCGCACTGGAATGGGGTTGCCCGTTACTCCAACGTCTCGTCGGAAGAATTGATGGTTGAGGGTTACGAACACCTCGAAAGTTGGTATAGCTTTGCCTACAACAGTGCCGGGGTATTGCAAAATGCGCCTCCTGATTTGGAAATTATCCTCGGCGAGGGACGAAGGCAGAGCGCCCGGGAGATTGTCTTTGCCGATGAACGCTCAACCCGGGGGATCATTCTCCGAAGGGTCGGAACCTACAGTCTTTTCCGGCCGGTGGAATAAAGAGAATTTTATGGGGAAGGAACGAACAGAAGGTACGGAGAACGGTTTCTCTCTCGTTGAAGTGGTTTTGGCTCTGGGCATTTTCGGAGTCATGATACTGGCCGTGGTGGCCCTCCTCAGTCCGACGCTGCGAACGGTTCGGGAAACCGCGGAGGCCGACAACATTCCCCGGTTGCCCACCTTGCTTCGGGGAGAGTTGCAAAAAAACCCGGAATGGTGGGTGGATTGGAGCCCGGGGGACGACGATGGTTTTTTGCTTTTCTACGCCGACCAAGGCGGGGAATTTCTTTTCCGGCAATCCTCTTTCGACCTTTCCGATCCGCTCACCAATTTTCGGAACCGCTTTTACGGGGTGAAACTAGAACCAGCGCTGCGGGAAGATGGAACCCCGGAACCATTCTTTAGCGACGACACCCTGCGTCGGTTTCAAGTGACCTTGTACTGGCCCGCCTCGCAACTTACCGGACCGCTCCCGGACGACCCCGAAGGCCGGCAGGGGTTTGCTCTCGATGAGAATGGGGAGGATTTAACCTCCCTGAATCGCCGTGCCTTTGTGCTCGCCTTGCGCCGATGAGAATGAACGCTACAGAATCGGCACCAAAAGGATTTTCGATCATCGAAGTTCTCATTGCGACGACCATCACGGCGGCGTTGGGGGTTATCCTGGTGGCCCTAACCAGTGACATTCTGAGAGTTTGGCGGCAATCCGGAGGACAACTCAGCCTGAATTCGGAGGCTCGGTTAGCCCTGGAAATTATCGAACAGGATTTCCAAGCCATTCTCCTGCGGAACGATGGACGTCAATGGGTTTATCTCGAAGACCAAACCGAAAAAGATTGGATGCCGAACGCAGACATTTCCCTTTTCCCGAGCAGTGAAAACAAAGTGGTCGGGTTTTTCCGCAACACCTCAACTGGCCCCCGGGCCGTTCTGTATCGTCTCATCGAACAACCCCTTTACCGCGGGGGGCATACCGCTGCTTTTCAACTCGTTCGCACCGAGATGTCTTCGGAAGATACGCTCCTTACCACGATGGACTGGCGGAACGAGGCGGTCGACTTTCTCTGGCCCGATGGCTTTTGGGCGCTGGTGGCCAAAGGGGATATCGAAAATGAGGGTTACCGCCGGACCGACGAGGATGAACCCTTCGTGACCCGGGATATTATCGCCACCAGAGTCATTTCCTTTGCCGTTGAAATTTTTCCCGACGACCAATTTCCGCAGGAAATCGTCATCCGCCTAACTTTTCTTTCCTCCGAGGGTGAGCAAACCCTGGAGAATTTGGAAGAGGGTCGGATCGCGATTCCTGAGGATACGGACGAAACCACCTTTCGCGAAGAGATCCTCGCGCGCGAAAGCCAAACTTTCCGCAAGGTCATTTATCCGAAAACCGAGCTATGACATTTCCCTATTCATTTGGCGCCAAGCAACCAAAACCATCGCGAAGAGGTATCGCGCTCATTTTGGTCGTATCCCTGTTAGCCTTTCTTATTTTAATCGTAACCGCCCTCTCCGCCCTCCTGCGGGTGGAGACCCAGATTCTGAATACGGCGGAAAAACAGGCGATGGCCCGTCAAAACGCGCTCAACGGATTGGAAATCGCCATTTCCGAATTACAAAAATACGCCGGCCCCGACCAACGGGTCACCGCGCGGGCTGATCTGTTTGGCGATCCCGGGGATTTGTCCAACCCATGGCTGACCGGGGTATGGGACACCCGTAACGAAAACAGCCTGCCCGCCTGGCTGATTTCAGGAAATGAGGATTTTGATCTTCGCGGAACGACCAGGCCCTCCGGCCCGTTGACCGAATCCATGTATCCGGATTTTTACGTAACTCCTTTTACTATTTTGCCCACGCCCGACACTTCGGAGGAAATGACCTGGCTAGTCCATCCTCCGGAAAACGAAGGCGACCTTGTTCCCCAAAGTGCGGTTTGGGCGCCAAGAAGACCCCTTTATGCCAATAACCTTCCCGGGCAAGCTGGCCGGGAAAGAGTAGTAGGCCACTATGCCTACTGGGTTGGCGATGAAGGCGTAAAAGCCAGTGTCGGCCTTTCGGATACCTTCAACCAAAGATTGCCCGACCTTTTGGCTAGCGGATGGCCCGGAGCCGGGGACGGGTTTTCCAATAGCGAAGTTCGCAGAATTGGGCAAATACTTCCCAAACGGCCCGATTTGGAAACCATTTTCCCGAATGAAGAATTCGCGGGAGGCTATAATCCCGCTTGGGATGACCTGCCTTGGATCAACCTTTCCTCCTTTGGCGATGCACGGGGACTGGATGAGATGTTCCGGTCTTTGCCGGTAGAATTTTGGCAGGAGCGCTCTCCTCATTTCACCGCGACCAGCCTGGGTGTTCTGGCCAACCCCCACCCTTCCAGCGATGGCGGTTTAAAGGTCGATCTAAGCACCAATCCGGAGGAGTATTTCCGCAGTAGTGAGGCCCCAGTGGTCCGCCAATTTCTGGATTTTTCCCATGATCAGGAAGGCTTATCCCTTCCCTCCGCGGACCTCGAGGGATCTTTGGATACCGATGCCTTTACGACTGAACCAACCAGGCGGGGAGATTTTCGCCGGCGGTATGATATTCGTCCACCGGTCTCGGGAGGAGAAGTAAGGGATTCAATCAGCCCGGTTCTGACTGAATTCTATATGATCTTTACCCTTCGTCAGTCCAGCCCTGGAAATGACATCCTCCTGCGGAGCCGTTTTTATACGACCTTGTGGAATCCCTATACAAGTGCCTTAGTGCCGACCGATTTAATGCTGGAGGTCTCGGGGTTGCCCGATGTCACGATGGTTATTCCTTATGACCCTCTGGATGAGGAAAGCGGCGATGATGTGGAAATCGGGATCAACCTTCAGGAGGCCATGGCCAACGCGACCAATGGTGCGGGTGAATCAGTTTACCGCGTTCACTTGGGGTTTCCTCCGGATGAGTATGCCTTTCCCGGATACGATGCGGCCAGTTGGTTGCCCGGCCGGGTGTATTCCTGGGTGGGTCCAAACAATGCTTCCGGAGCAGGCCTCGATACCGAGGAAGGCCAAGCCCAGTTTTACAGTAATCGAATCGATGATGGGATCTGGCAACAAACAATAGAAGGCGCCTCCTACCCCAGCCCCTTTGCCCGTTACACGGAGTTCGGGTTGAGAGGGGAAGGCACCAGTTTATCTCTTAGACTTCGGCGTGCAGACTCGACGGCAGACCCCTTGGTAGAGATCACCTCCATCGAGTTCGATCCCTTTGAATCGTCCGATACCGCCTTTGGTAGAAGGAATAACACTCTCCAATTTGGCTTTCGGGTCAGGCTGGCCGAAGCGGGCGATGCAGACGACGACCCTTGGTCCAAAATGCGGTGGTTTCGTCTAAATGACCCCCGGGAGCCCAACCCCGTCCACGACCACCTGGACTGGAGCGCACCCTATTTTTCGCCCCCGAATGGTTCGGATCCCCTGCAACATACGGGGACCGGAGTACGTCGAAGAGAATGGCTTTTTGACCGCACGATGGGCGGCAGTGGCAAACGGCCGATGGAAGATATCCCCCTCTTTGAGCGACCCGGACAGCAAGTGCTGTCGGTGGGAAGTTTGCAACATTTGCAATTTGCCAGCCGCGAGCCACTGGCCATCGGTAATAGTTGGGGAGGAGAGCTGAATCGGGTTTTCGATCATCACTTCTTTTCCGGAAAATCGGAAAATAACCCCTATGACTTCAATGGCGCTACGGTTCCGCCCAACCACCGTCTCGTTCCGGCACCAACCGATGATCCCGATGCCGACTCCCTTCCGAATTCCGCCAGGTATCTGGTGAACGGCCATTTTAATGTAAACAGTGCCTCGGCAAAAGCCTGGCAGTCCATTCTTCTGGGATCAGTCTTGCGGGCCGGAAATCCCGAATCGCTGGAGGATTTTTCCTATATGAATCTATTTAACCGGGAAAGCGGAGGGGATGCCACTCGCTCAGGCACCGTAAATACAAACTCTCCCCTTCGTGGAATCTCCGAGAACCGTTTTGGCGTTTTTTCCCGCTTTGCGAATACGTTGGAGGAAACCTACTTTGTCGGTAATGTCCGTCAAACGGGAGGCCATAGCAGTTTACGGGACCAGCGCCGGGCCGAGTTCTTCCGCCGCGGGATGAATACCCTGCGCGAAGGTGACGGGAGCAGCTTTGATGTCAGCTGGGAGTTCGCCGAAAACCTACGGGAAAATATTCAAGCCTTTGCCCAAGCCGAAGGGCGTCCTTTTTACTCCATGGAAGAATTTCTTAGTCCCCGTAGCGGTCTTTCGGTAAGCAGTAGCAACATCCCCTCCAGTCGACCCGTCAGCGTATTGGAGCACGCCCTGTTTTCGCAGGAGGATCTTTATTTTTTCCGCGCGGACGATATTGATCGTAGTGAGGGATCCAATGGATTCCAGGCCGGTAATAACGACACTGGCCGGCCGATGTGGCCCATGACCCCCGGTTTTCTTTTGCAAAGTGATGTGATGACCGCCTTGGCCCCTTTTACCAATGTACGCTCCGATACTTTCGTGATTCGGGCGTATGGGGATTACACTAATCCGGTCAATGGCCGGGTGGAAGGGCGCGCCTGGTGTGAAGCAGTGGTGCAAAGGGTCCCGGATACGGTTACCGGTGAATCCGTCGAAACGCCCGACCCCGCGGGGCCCGGTCGTCAGTTTCAAATTATATCCTTTCGATGGTTACAAAAAGACGAGCTATGAAAACACCTTTTTCCTTTTTACTGGGCGCCGGTCTTATCCTTTCTGTTCTCCGCACCGATAGTCAGGCTGAGGAAACGCCGATGGGACCAGGGCCTCATGCGTTCCGGGTATTTGGTGACCGCACCTATGCGGGAATCTATTTTTCTTCCCCGGGCGAAATGCCGGAAGAACTAAAATTCTACAGCTCCTTTCGTTCATCCGAATACCATCTCTGGAACTCCGATATAGTGACGTTTTACACGCTCCCCGACGATTTTTCGGAGGAAGCGTATGCTCTTCGGCAAGAGGAAGACAGTCCCCTCCCCTATCCTCCGGAAGCCGAAGTTCTCTATCAGGTCGATATGACGGAGAACTGGGAGCTTCCCCTTTTTATCTTTTTGTCGAGGCCGGGCTCCCAAACTCCCTCCGTTCTGGGCATTGAGGATTCGCCGGATATTTTTTCCTGGGGCGAAGTGATGCTGTTCAACGGGACGGAGATGACTTTGGAAGGAGAGTTCCTGGACCGGCGGCGTGGTCGAATCGATTTTGGTCTTCACGGACCCTACCGCATCAATCGCCGGGCAAGCGTTCAACTCACCACCCGGAGGTCGGGGTTTACCCGTACCGTTTTCGAGGGAAGTCTTTCCCTGGCGGAAGACGAACGTCTTATCTTTTTTCTATTACCTCCCCTCCGGCCCGGATCACCAGAAGCGCAGTATCGGTTGGTTCGTGATCGCAAACCCCAGGAGCCAGAAGAAGACGAAGAAGAGCAGGAATGAGCACTCTCGCTAACCTAAAAAAACATCCCCCCCCTTACCTCATGAAAAGATTTACCGTATTTCTTTTATCCATACATTCCCTTCTTATTCTTTGGGCCTGTCAGCATAAAGGAGCAGAACCTCCAGTTGAAATGGCCGAGCTGGAAACACGACCGCCAGCCGATTTAACCACGCAAATAAGAACTTCTCCAACGATAGAAGAGAATGATACCAGAACTGGAATAGACGAAAATTTTGCCGAAGAGTCGCGAGATGAAAACAAATCCGAGCCAGATGGTTTTCCTTCAGAAGAGGATCACCCTCCCGGGGAAATTACGTTTTCCGTATTTTTGTACCAGCCGTGGTATCGCAAAGAGATCCGGGTGGGTCTTTGTGAGGACTTGGAAATAAACGAAACTCTGGAGGTTCTATCTGTAAATCAATGGCTCCAGCTAACGACCCCGGAACCCTCCTTTTTACTTAAATGGGAAAGGGTCCACTCATCGCAGGAAGATTTGGAGTTGGGGATTCAGCGATTTAGCCCGGATGATTTTGCGGAAGAAACCGCCCTCGTCTACATCCTTGGAGGCACCAATGGCAAGGCCAACGAGCTTATGGCCTTGCCTCCCCGGAAAGAGCAACCGCCCAATCATTTTCTTCTGGTCAATCTCACCGCGGAGAAACTGACCTGGCAAACCTCCGATGGGGCCCCCACGATCTCTCCCGGGACGTACCTTTTCGCTCCTCTCCCCAAGACCAACATTCGCTTTCAGGGCAGCACCTCCAGCAGCAGCCTGGTTTTAAACCGGCGTTCCTTTGCTTCCTCCGACGGGATCGTTTTGATCATGCCTCCCTTGCGAGGCATCCGGGGAGAGTATCAATACCGACTTCTCCAATGGCCAAAGGACTTTTAAACAGGGGAAACTATTGTCGGAGGGGGTTTACCCCCCGACCCCGACGAATCAAAATACCCTACCCTGCATCAATACCCTCCAAACGGCCCAATCGGGGCGTAAAGCCCCTCCGACAGGAAAGTCCCGGCAAAAATTGCTACTCCCTCCGGAAGGAAACCTTGTCTTCTTGCAGGACCTCACCGTCTCGATCCAGCCAACGAACGGAGTAATCCCCGTAAAACCCGCGAAACCGAGGGGCATCGTGGCCTTCCAAGGAAATCTCTTTTTCGGTGTGAAAGTCCTTTTCCATCAAGCGAATGAATCGTTCCCCGGCGGGCAGAATGTCAAAGTCCTCACCAAACAAGGGGGCCTGATTGCCCAGGAAATGCGCCCGGCGCCAAAAACCCCACAGGAGGATGGCCTCGACCGCCTCATGGGCAAACATGACGTGGAAAAAGATCTCCAATTCCTCTGCCCGACGATCCGGGCATTCGGTCGGAAAACTGACCTCCGTAATGTGTATCGGTAAACCGAATTCCGCCAGACGGTCCAATCGGTCCCAAATGACAAAGGGGTCCAACCGTGGGTGGCCCTCCTCACTGTCGGTAAAGCGGGCCGCTTGGTGTTCCTGAATGCCGATCCCGCCGACCGGAACATCGTTGTCCAAAAAGTTCTGGATTTGCTCAAGGTAGGCCGCAAAGCGGGGGTTGTCATAAGAACTATCGGCCAGCATGGCGTAGTCGTTGACAAAATACGTGGCTTCCGGATCAAGCTCCTGGGCCCGGCGGTAAAAGTACTCACGGATTTCGCTGCCCAGTCGATTCTTATAGAAATCGCCGGCAATCATTTCGTTGTTCACATCCCAAGCCCAAATTCTCCCTTTGAAACGGTTGACCGTATTGTCCAAATGCGTCTTCACATGCCAACGTAAATCCTCGTCGGAAAGTTCCTTCACCCAATCATCGACCCATTGTTCCTTGGCCCAAAACAGGGTATGTCCCCGCACTTTCATATCGTTTTCCAAGGCAAAATCCATGAAGCGCTCCGCCGTCCGATAATCCCGAAGGTGGCGTTCGGGCTCGATGGTGTACCACTTCATTTCATTCTCGGAAACAACGGTGTTGAAGTAAGTGCGGACAAAATCGAGATAGGGCTCCCGCATGGGGTGGTCGTCCCGCATGACGTGGTTGGCCAGCGCGGTGCCGAAAGCAAATTCGTGGCGATCCAGTTCGACATGAATCTTGACCGCGCCCTCAGGGCCTTCGTTGGGGAGGGTGAAATCCCCTTTGCGGTGTGCTTCGATGCGCTCTTCGGCCATCGTACGCCAGTCGGGAATAGGCGATTCCGCCGGGAGACAGGCGAAAGAGCCGAGTAAAGGCACACAAGAAAGGGGTAACCAGAGTCGGGATTTTGTCATACTCGAAAACGATAAACGGTTTTTCGCCCAAAGGACAATTCCCAAAAAAAAATCCGGGAAGTTTCCTTCCCGGATTTTTTTGGTAAGAATTTCAGGGGTGAAACCTAGGGTTTGGTCACCTTTTTCTCGCCGAAAGTTGCGGTTAAGCGATCCAGGAAGATTGCCAGAATGACCACGGCCAAGCCAGCAACGAACCCGTTTCCGACATCCACCCGCTGAATGGCCGCAAGCACTTCCCGACCGAGGCCCTGGGCACCGGCCATGGCGGCGATAATGACCATCGACAACCCGAGCATAATCGACTGGTTGACCCCTGCCATGATGGTCGTCCGGGCCACCGGAAGCTGCACTTTGAAAAGCTTTTGCACCTCGTCTGCCCCAAAGGCGTCACTGGCTTCAATCAGGTCCTTGGGAACTTGCCGAATGCCCAAAGAGGTCAACCGGATTAACGGAGCAATGGCAAAAATCAGGGTAGCCACCGCGCCGGGGACCATACCAATCCCAAAAAACATAACGGCAGGAATCAAATAGACAAAGGCCGGTAAGGTTTGCAGGAAATCGAGTATCGGTCGAAGAGTGGTATGGACCTTGTCGTTTCGCCCGGCCCAAATCCCCAAGGGGAGACCGATAGCCAGAATAAAGATTTCAGCAGTCACCACCAGACTCAAGGTTTGCACCATTTCAGGCCATAAGCCGGCATTGAGGATATAGCCGAATCCCAAGAGCGTAAAGACTCCCATTCGCCAACCAGCGATGACAAAGGCCAGAACCACCAATATTCCGAGAAGAATCAAGGGGTGCCCGATACTCAGGAACCCTTCGATATTTCCCAAGACCCAGTTGAGGCCGTTGCGTATGCCGTCAAACAGCCAGCGAACATTTCCCCGTAACAGGGCAACGAACCATTCGACCCATTCGTCGAGGGGGAGTTTTGGTATAGTAGCGATAAAATTCATTTGTCTTCTCCTTTCGTTTCATCCTGTTCCGGATGGGAGGACAGGGCGGCGATAATGGCCCCTCGGACGATTACCCCTACCAAGTGTTTTTTCTCATCCAGGACCGGCAGTGGGCCAGGAACTTGTTCAATTTTTACCATGACTTCCTGTAGAGGTGTTTCCTTGTCCAGAGGAAGGGTCTTTTCAATTAACTCGGACGGGATTTTTTGAGCCACATCCTCAGAATGTTTTTTCAAGTAGGCCGCCAGAGGATCGGCATCGATTCGGCCGACAAAGTTTTTATTTGAGTCGACCATGAAGATACTGGAAATCCCCTGCCGCTGCATTTTACGCAAGATCGTGCGGGGGCCGTCGTTGCTGTGCGCCACTTCGCGCGGGTCTTGCATAATACTGCCCGCGGTGAACACCTCAGAACGGTCGATGTCCTGAATAAATGCTTTAACGTAGTCGTTCGCCGGTTTGGCGATAATCTCCTCAGCGGTGCCCAATTGGACGATTTCGCCGTCCTTCATAATCGCGATGCGGTCCCCGAGGCGAAGAGCCTCATCAAGATCGTGGGTCACGAAGACGATGGTTTTTTGCATTTTGCTCTGCAGTTCGATCAGCTCATCCTGCATATCCCGACGAATGAGGGGATCGAGGGCACTGAAAGCCTCATCCATCAAAAGAATATCGGCATCGACCGTGAGCGCACGCGCCAAACCAACGCGCTGTTGCATTCCTCCGGAAAGTTGGGTGGGAAAACTCTGTTCATTACCGGAGAGCCCTACCACATCGATCATCTTTTGGGCTTTGGCAAACCGGTCTTCTTTGGAAACCCCTTGAATCTCGAGTCCAAAAGCGACATTTTCCAACACGGTGCGGTGCGGAAGGATGGCAAATTGCTGAAAAACCATTCCGCAAAAATGCTTTCGCCGAGCCTCGCGCAAGCCTTTTTTATTTAGCTTGGTGATTTCCTCGCCTTCGATCGTGATCGTTCCGGAGGTTGGTTCCAAAAGGCGGTTAAGCAATCTTTGAAGAGTCGACTTGCCGCTGCCGGAAAGGCCCATAATTACAAAGATTTCCCCTTTGTTGATCGTGAAATTGGCGTTTTGCACGCCAATCACCGCTCCGGTTTTGTCTTGGATTTCGTTTTTCGAATGACCCTTTTCCAAAAGATCCCGGGCCTGCTTTGCGCGGGACCCGAAAATTTTATAAAGGTTTTTTACAACAATTTTTTCCATAAATAAAATGGGGACGGGGCACTGGACCCCGCCCCCATCGGTTGAAGATTACTTTATTGGGCGAAGCTTACTCAGCCAACCAGGACTCAACTTGGTCGCGGTTTTCCGCAATCCATGCCCGGGCGGCTTCCATTTCACTCATGTCCTCTTGGGTGAACATGATCATAACTTCGGCCATTTGATCGGCAGTCCAGTTGAAGTTATTCAGGAAGTTATAGGCTTCAGGGGATTTGCTCATCAAATCCGGAGTCACAATGGTGTGAATAGCTTCGGCATCGCCGAAAACGTTTTCCGGATCCTCGAGGTATTTGAGGTCGTATGCCGCAAACTTCCAATGGGGGGTCCATCCGGTTACGACAATGTTTTCGCCATCACTGATAGCTGTGTCCAATTCGGTAGTCATGGCAGCATCAGAGCTGTCCAAGAGAGTCAAGTTGGTGAGATTATACACCTCCATGGCTCTTTCACTGGCCGCCATCAGGCCGGCGCCCGGGTCGATTCCGACGATGCGATTATTAAAAGCATCAGCGTTATCGTTCAACTCGGTGATCGAATCGATGGGAGCATCAGCATTGACTACCCAGCCAATTTTGGCGCCTTCCAGATTCGGTCCCAGATCAACTACCTGGTCGCCGAAACGATCCATGTATTGCTCGTGAGTGCCAGGGAGCCAAGCGGCAACGATCGCGTCGAAGTCCCCTTCGGCGATACCCGTCCACATCGGACCAGCATCCACGGAGGTGAGATTGACATCGATGCCCAGCTCATCCTGGAGAACGGCAGCGACCACGTGAGTGGAGGCACGCTCGGAATCCCAAAGGACATAGCCCAGTTCAATAGTAACGTCGGTACCGTCTTCATCGGGAGGTGCACAAGCGGTAATTCCCAAGGTCAAGCCTCCAGCCAACAAGGCAGAGGCGGTATATTTTGTAAGTTTATTCATAGTCATAGGTCGTTTATTTCGTCTTTGGTTCGTTCGGGTTCAAACAAACTATAGAAAGAGGTCCGGAAACATGTCAAACAGGTAAACCTTTTACCTTTCCCACATAGTCTCCGGAAAGAGACACCGCCCACCCACAAAAGGGACGAACGGTGTCCGGAGAATCATAAATCAGAAGTAGTATCCGAAGTTGATGTTGAAGCGGGTCATCCAAGATTGATTTGAATTTTGCGCATATTGGTCAAAATTCGTATCACGATTTCCAATAAAATCGTTCCCGTTGGAAAAGGCCAGATCAACATAGGTATACCAACCCCCTGTCGCAAAAGCGGCTCCGATAACAGCCATTTCACTGTCATTCCATCCGCTTTCGGTTTTAATCACCGAGCTGTATTCGACATAAGGCGTAATTGAATCAAGCCAGTCGATCTGATCCGCTTCGTAGAAATAACTCAAGGAAACGGCAGGGACCCATGCTTTGTCGGCCACTGGTGTGGTGAAGTTGTAGGCACCCATCTCAACGGAATTTCCATCAGTGGAATATTCATAATAAGACAGCTGTCCGGTTAAATTCCAACCTTCCCACTGATTGACCGCGTGAATGGCCAAAGCGAACATATCTTCGTCACTTAGGCCTCCTCGACCAGCGAGAATTCCGTATTGCGCGGAACCGCCGATAGCCGACTCAACTTCGCCGAACTGCACATCGGTAACGGCACGGACATTGACTTGGCCTCTTTCGCGATAGCCTTCGCCGCCGCTGGCATTGACCACATCATAACTATAACGGGAAGCTTCACTATTCGTTCCGGTGCCTGAAGGGGCACTCATTACATAAGCAGCGAAGTCAATGGTCCAATTTTCAACTTGATTATGAATGTATTTAATTCCGACATTCATATTGTCGGCAAGACCTACGTAATAATGTTGGTCAAAGAACCAGCTTTGCGATGTGCCATATGGTCCAGCGCCGAAGGGCGTACGATTCAAGCCAACTTGAACCTGATCACCGGTGTCGAGATCGTAACCGATCCAAGCGGTATGCAAGAAATGGTAACTCGTGTTGCCATCTACTGGGTAGAATCTGTATTCACCTTTGGCCGACCATGGTCCATTTTCATAATCCAAGTTAATACGGAAGGTGTCCAAAGTGACTGCCCCTGAACCGCCACGATAGGCGGAAGTGCCTTCAGAACTCGGAGAGTTATTATAATCACCAACCGTATAATTGGCGCGGATCGCACCACCAATGGTTAATTCGCCCAAATCGTCGTTTCCCAAAACGATGGGGAACGCAGCCGACAAGGGGCTTGTCATAAGGAAACTGCCGACGGCCAAAGCGCTGCCAGCGAGTAGGGTTTTTCTGTTTTTGTTCATTTGTGTCGTTTGTTGTGTTTGTCGTTCTCGTTGATGAGGGGTAGTCGAAAAAAACATCCCTCAGCGAATGGTTTGTAGAAAAGCGAGATGCCTTTCATACTGGTCGATTACGTCGTTGATAATTTCATCCTTGCCAAGTCCCATGATGTCGTAATCCTGGCCACCTTCTCGAAGATGGACCTCAGCGCGGTAGAATTTCAACTTATCCAGACGGTCCTCGCGCGTATCGTCAAGAATAAATGCCGGCGGTTCGTAAGACCGGGGCCGGACGGAATAAAAGAAATCGTCTTCATCGCCCTGTGGAACAAGGATCCAGACCCTTCCATCTTCCCCGGTTTGCACTTCCGGAGAGAGATTTTTTTTACGCAGTTCTTCCGCCACTTCCTCCAAGGCAGGTTTGGCGCGATTCTGCAAAAACTCGAGGACTTCCTTCTTTTTGGGGTGGCGCACCAAGGTGCTTATGCGCTGTTTCCAACTGAGTTTGCTTGTCCCGCTCCCGGAAAACGTAGAACGTGTCCAAGCCTCTTTGATGGTTAATTTCTTTACCGTTTCCAGTCGGACCGCCTTATAGAGTCCTAAACACATTAAGAGCATAATAAAAGTAAATGGGAGGGCGCTGGAAATAGTGGCGGCTCTTAGGGCATACAAGCCGCCGGCAAAAAGAAGCGCCGCAGCGACGACGCCCTCAACAATGGCCCAGAAAATCCTTTGCCATAAAGGCGACTGTCCTTTGCCTCCGGAGGTTAACATATCCACCACCAATGATCCGGAGTCGGAGGAGGTTACGAAAAACGTCACCACCAGCAGGGTTGCGATGGTCGAAAAGATGGTGGTGAAGGGCAATTGCTCAAAAAAGGCAAAAAGCGCCTTCGATTCATCTTCCTGGACGGCATCGCCCAAGGAACTAACCCCTTCAAAAAGGATGAGATGAATGGCGGTATCGCCGAAAACAGTCATCCAGAGGAAGGTGAACCCGACCGGAACAAACAACACTCCTACGACGAATTCCCGAATGGTTCGTCCGCGGGAGACCCGGGCGATGAACATTCCCACAAAAGGCGCCCAAGCAATCCACCACCCCCAATAGAACAGCGTCCAGTCCCCAATCCAGGTGATTTCCGATTCATAGGCATACAAATGGAACGTTTGCTCAAAGATCCCCGCAATATAGGCCCCGGTGTTCTGTACCAACGCTTCCAAAAGAAAAATGGTCGGCCCGGCACTGAACCACCACCAAACCACCTAACAACCATTAACGAAACAACACACAGACTTGGAGATCACCCTTCCCAAAGTGGGGAATTATAGTTGTCGCTAGATGGGGAGAAATAATTGTCGTTGA
>JAIUMY010000053.1 GCA_022565335.1 Opitutales bacterium | reverse complement strand
GCTACAACCAATCACGACGTAATCGTGCTGCTTCCGTATCGTCCTCCATAGCTCGAAGAGCGACGGATGGAAGCGCCCGAACGAATCGGCCGAAATTTCGCGAACCTCCGAAGATTTTCGCCGACGTTGGAGGCGTTTGAAATTCCGCCAGGTCCTTTCCGCCGCGGATCGGGCGATGAATCAGCCCGACTACGCAAACAGCCGTCCAAAGACCACCGCGTGGTTGTTCAAGGTTCGCACCTTTCCGCTCCAACGGGGCAACAGAACAAAGGCCGGGGCAACGCCCCGGTGTCGGATACAAGAAAAACCCGAGCCCTGTAAGGGCGGCATGGCGGCTTTCCTGGTCCCGTAGGGATCGAAGGATGGCAGGCGTGGACGAAAGTCCACGTTTCCGGACTCGCCGATTTTTGGGAAAGTGCTTTTCTCCAAACCAGTGAGACGATAGAATTGAATCTGCAATAATGAAGAAGCAAAGGAAAGAACGCTGCCTGATCCTGCCCGACTTACACCAGGATATCGAATGGGCTGAATTGGTTTTGGAAAAAGAAGCCGATCAGACCGATCAAATTGTTTTTCTGGGTGATTATTTCGATTCCCGTAAACCCGTTTCTGACATCGCCTCCGCGCGGGAGACCGCGGGTTTTATCAAAGAGGTCAAGGATCGTTTCGGCGATCGGGTTACGCTGTTGGTGGGCAATCATGATTTGCCCTACATCGAAGGCGCACCCGCTTTTGCGAAAGGGATCTCCGACTTCTCTCCGCAATACCCTTGCTCGGGATTTGAACCAGCCAAAGGGCGGGAGATTTTTACCGAATGGGATTTGCCCTGGTTGTCCCACCTTCGCCTGCTAACCGAAGTCCAGGGCTTTTTGCTCTCCCACGCCGGGATTGCTCCAGAGTTTTGGCCCAACGAATCAACTCCGGCCAAAAGTTTGGCCGAATTCCAAAACCGCTGCCAAACGGCCTGGGAAAATTTTCGCGAGCAAGACGAGCCTCTTCTCTCCGCGGGAGAGAGCCGTGGGGGTTTTCAGGAAACCGGAGGACTACTTTGGTTGGATTGGAATGACGAGTTCGTCGATGCTCTCCCCTACCCCCAAATCGTTGGCCATACGGTGGATTTTTCCCAGGGCTTGCGCAAAAAAGGCCGCTCCTATTGTTTGGATAACGCCCAAAGCACCTACGGTATTCTTGTGGACGGAACGCTAAGCGCCCACCTGCCCTGATCCTGAGCGCGTGGAATGGGACTTGCCGCCTGTCCGGTCAGCGGTTTGTGTTCAATTGGTTGGGAAACACCAAAGCCGGGGGCTCATGAAGCTGCGGGATTCTTTCGCCGAATTCACCATCGATTTCGTCAGGTAGGGGAACCACCGAAAGAATTGGCAAAATGGGCCCTCCGGGACGTCTGGAATAGTCTTCCCCCTCTTTTTCCACTAACAACATCGCGGAATAGCGGGTATTCGGCCCGTCCACTCCCATGATTATATCGATAGGATAAGTTTGCCCTTCCTCCATTTCGACCCAATCGCCGAATTGGAAAAAGACGCTTCCCCACCCAGAGCTATAAGCCCCGGTGCGACGCAAAGAGACACCGGCAAAATCGTGCGAGGCAGAAGTCGCCCCCCGGCGGGCAGAGACCAATTGGCGGTTGATTCCCACAACTATGAGCTCATCGGATGCCGTGTAGAAACGATAACGTCCATCCTCCGGAGGAGTAATGTGACCTCGCAAATGGATGATAAAATTATTTGGTAAGGAACGCTCAAAAATCTCATCGAGCTCCTGTGACTGAACTCTCGAATGGAGAACATGAGCCGCATAAAGTGGGTCCCCGATTTCGGTAAAGTCTTCAAAAAAAGAACGGTCAAAGCCCCCGCGAACAAAACGCTCGACATCGGCATATGGCGAGGACGAACCAAAAAACCTCATTTCCATGAGTTGTTCACTGAAATCGCGGGTCGACATTTGATCCCAGTTGATATTCGGGGTCCCGCCCGCTTGGCGAAAGGCCACTTGGTCTTGGGTTGTGGTTGGGATAGAAGGGGTTGGCGGAGTCGGCACCGCTTGGGTATCGGCAACAATTTCCGGCAAGGGTATATCGTGAAGGGGATCAACGGTCAATCGATCCAATTCTATTTCGACCTGAGGTTGGACGTCGTCCACCTCGACTTCCTCCATCTCGATTTCCTGAACCGCCTCCTCTTCGTGAGCCTGTTCCATCGCTACCTCCAAGCCGGGATCACCCTGTTGAACATAGCGATAGACCGTCCAGAGCCCGAGCAAAACGAGCAGAATGAAGTGGACAATTACCGAAACCAGAATTGCCAGGGAAAGACGTTTTCCGACGATTTTTTGAGGGGTTTGTGGAGCCATAGCAGCAATTTAATATAATAGGATAATAATCCTGAAAAGTAAAGCTCTTTATCGGGGTTAGTCCCCGCAGGGAAACTTGTGCAGTGGCAGTGGCCTTAAACCTCGCTTCTTTCCTCTTCCTCCAACGGTCCGAAAGTCTCGTCGGGAAAAGCCTCGCGAAATTCTCCCCGCGCCCCTTGAAGAACCAGCTTTCCGTTGGTAGCGGAAAGCAACCTTTCCCATTTCGCCAAAGTCTGAGTATCCAACTTATCGGCCTCCAGGAAGATGAAATGCACCGTCTGCCGGGCAAGCCCTCGGGAACGGTAGCGATATTGTAAAAACTCCTCCATCGATTGCAGGACCGGATCCTTCATCCCCCCCGCTTCGGCTAAGGAGGCTGCTCTGGATCGCAGCACAAAACAGCCCCGGCCAAACCACAGATTTTCAAAAAGATACTCTGGATCAATCTCCTCTTGTCCCAGCGACAATGTCTGTTTGGGTAAAGCGGCACCGGACCAGGCCAGCTTTTTCACCACCGGAGGCCAACGGAGCAAATGCCCTTCCTCCGGCCAGGGGTCTTCGGGGCCAATCAGACAAAAGGTCTCCCCCTTGCGGACGACGCTTTCCGCATAAGCCCTCGCTTCGGCAAGACCATTATCGGCAGAGTCCACCCAACAAACAGAGTTTTTAGGGAAAATCCGGTCCACCCAGGGCCCGGATAGCGGAAGCGGGCAATACACTTCCCGGGGACGATTGAAGCGGACAAAATAATCGTAGCCAAACATTCCCAGGGTCGCCAAAAACATCAGCTTCAGCATAAACCGGTTTAGCTGATCCCAGCGGTTGGCCTGCAAGACCGCTGCCTCCTCCAACATGCGAACACGTCCCCCTTCAAAGCCATCACCGGTGTCAGCACGTTCCTCCTGCTCCGCAATACGCCCGCGGGCTTCCCCGTCGACGACCCGTTCCTGTGGCCCCCGCTGGCGGTAGGCTGGTTCCTCCACTCCCCGGGCGGCCCGCTCATAGACACTCATTTGTCGTTCCGAGCGCAACCCTGCGGGGTCCAGTTCGTCTCCCGGCGCATCCTCGGCAAAACGGACTCCCGCCGCGCTTTGTCGCAAACGGTCGTATTCGGCCTGGCGCACTTGCCGTTGCCTTTCCCGCATGGCCTCTTCCTCGGCGGTGCGATCCACGCGGATATTGCTTACCGCCCGGGAATTGATCTCCCCCAGAAACAATGCCAGAACCACCGCAATTAAGGCCGCTCCATAAGCAACCGTGCGTCGGGGACGGCGAAAAAACACTACCAACACGACCAAGGCCGCAACCCACAAGAGGACGGACAGCGTTCCGACCAAACCAAAATATTCCCACAGTCGTAGCATTATCTTCGAGCCTCCCTGGTTTCTTCCAAATAGTTCGTAAAGGCGTAGTAAAGCACATTGACTCCCATTTCAAAAGCCCGCCGGGCCACCTCGGGACTCAGGCCGGAATACCCGGTTCGCCAGGCATCCTGAATATCCCCGGGATGGTAAAACACCACCCAGCGACCACCCCGGCGAATGCCCATGGATTGATACCCGCCATGGTGCCACAGGGGGGGTGCGCCATGGGGGAAGGTGTAAGGCATTTGAAAAATCGGATCATCATGGGCGATCGTCCGCAAGGGTTCGCCGGGGAACACCGCGCGCATCAGACTGCGGAAATTCCGGTCCCACTGCGGACTGCCCGCCGAGGCAAAAAGCATGCCTCCATCCTCCAGATAGGCCCGGAGAGTCTGGATATCACGCTGCGGAATGTTGATACCTCCATGGCCCGTCATGAAAACAAAGGGTGGGGCGAAGCCATCATCATAGCGGTCCAACAGACGGATGGCATGACTTTCCGGCAGGTCCCGCACCGGGAAACCGGTGATGCGATGAAATTCACGCAGAAAATTGGTATCGGAATCCTCTCCCGGCCCCATCGCATTATCCCACCCGGCCCCATTGTATTCGAGCCGGATAAAACGGACCAATCCATCCTCCATGCCGTCCGGCCAACCGCCTTCGGTTCCCCCACCCCGACCCATGCGCCCGGTCGTCGCCGCGACATCAGCTTCGTAGGTCAGCTCGGTCATCTCCTGTACCTCCTGCATCACCTCGGACTCATCAAAATCGGGAATATGCAAGTAGATAGTCGATTCCGGATTGAGCACCAGGCGTTGCTTTTCCACCCGTTCGGGCTGCACCACCTGGACCAGGGCCACCACCGGATCGCCGCTGCCGTGGGGGACCCGGTAGGGTTCCACGCAGCCCGCCAATTGCAACAGCAAGGGGATAATGACAATGACCATCAGGTGGGCCGTTCCACTTTTATAGAGGCTTTTGCGAAAACGCGGGTCAGGGCCGTGGGTCCGGAGACTCTCGAAGAACCGATCCCCCAGTGCAGGCTCCAATCGCTTCTCATCCCCTACCCCTTCCAGGCGTCCGCCAAAAAGAAGCCGGGTCGAGGCTTTCCAAGCCACCATGTGCAGAAAGAAAATCACCACCCCGACCAAGAGCGCAGGCCAAAGAAAGGACCAGCGCAGGTAAAAAACCGTTACCCTGGTTTGCTCCAGGCCGTGCAATAACAATTCCTCCTGATACAGCAAGCTGCTCGAAGTGAACAGAACATAGGCATACAGCAAAATCCAGGCGTAGATGAGAACATAGCACTTACGGATCAACAGCGAGAGTACCGCTGGACGACGAACAAAGGTCCCCACCAGATAGGTGCCCAATAGAAAAACCGCAACCATCCCGGTGAAGGACGCCAGAACGGAAAAACGGGCCCCGATATTTTCCCGCACAAAGACGGGCTCCAAATCGGGGTTGGCGCGCAGCAACTCGGCATAATACGCCGGGATGCCCAAGGCCAGCGGAATTCCGGCCAGCGCCAGAATGCCCAGCGGCAGAAGAAGCCAAAGCGGGACCCAACTGGAGGGCCAAAGCCGAAAACGGGGTGTTCGTTCAGAATCCAAGAGAAAAAAATTGTTTAGCGGTTGGTCTCTTCCAGAGAAATGCCCAGATCATCGGGGTCACGGGGGATTTCGTCAGGGTCCGCCGCCTCCTGAACCCGTCGCTCGACTGGAGTCAACTCTTCTTCCTCCTCTTCCTGGGCCGTTTCTTCGGCAGGCTCTTCGGCTGCTTCCCCGGTTTCCTCTTCGCGTGCTTCGGACCCTTGCTCTATGGCCTCACGGACCGCTTCAGCCTCTTCATCCTCATCTTCCTGGACCGCTGCCCGGCGCTCTTCTGCGCCCTCCGGGTCAATCCAGGTATCGTATAAATACGGGATCGAGGTGCCGGCCAAAAGGGCCACGTGGACGATCAGCGCGACGATGATCCAAAAATCCAAGCGGGTTCGGGAAAAGCCGGCTAAAAGCGTTTCGGGTTTCGGTTCCTGGGTGGGGTCGGTTGTGTGTTTCATACCAAATCTTTTTTTTGAGTTTCGTTTCTATTATTCAATCGCATCTCCCATCGCGGCGATACGGGCGCCCGCTTCGGTAATCGCCACGATGACCGGGCGGAAGACATTTTCGGGCAAGTCCCGGTCACTGGTGAAAATCACGGTGCGCTGCTCCTCCGTCTCCGCATCCTGAATCATCGCACTGACGCCCCATTCGACGGCGTCCGCATTGGGCACCTCAACCCCTTGCAAATAGATGCGCCCTTCCTTGTCGATGGAGACATGGACCGCCGTTTCCTGCAGTCGCTCCAATTCCTCCGCTTCCGGGCGGGTCAGGTCGACATGCGATTGCCGCACAAAGGTACTGGCAATCATGAAGAACATGATCAGCAAAAAGGCGATGTCCCCAATACCAGCGATCGGCACATTGATCATGCGGCGGCGCTTTTTGTATTTTTCCCGGATATTCATGTTTATTCCTCCTCGACAATGGCCAGTGCGCCACCGGCATTGGTTATGGTCGCCATGACGGCGAAATAATCCTGATAGTTACTGGCTCCGGCAGATTCCAAAAGCACCACTCTCTCTTCCCCTTCTTTATTGAAAAGATCGAGATCCCGCAGTTGCTCCCGCAATTCTTCCAACGTGGTTTCCTCATCGTTGAAAAGCAAACGGCCTCCGTCCCCAAGACGCACGGTCGGGGTCAATTCATCATCGGTCGCTTCCTCGGACGCTTCTCCGGCCGGAATATCGGTCAAAAATCCATCGGTCCGCTGTAAAGTGGTTACCAGAATGAAAAAGATGATCAACAGAAAAGCCACGTCCGCGAAGGATTCCGTGGGGATCCGGTTTCTCTCCGGATTTTTCTTTCGCTTTTTAGCCATCAGTTCTTAATCACCAGAGGGATGACGGTGGGAAAGTTCCTCCACCAATTGGGTCAGGGCTTCGTCAATTTCCAACTCAATGCCTTCAGCCCGGGAGGTGAAATAATGATACGGGATCACCGCAAAGAGCGCGATCAACAAACCACTCGCGGTGGTGGTCAACGCTTCGGCAATCCCCCCGGCGACCACGCTGGCATCGAGTTGCCCGGCGTCGGCCAAACCGCCGAAGGAGGCAATCATCCCGGTCACCGTACCGGTCATCCCGAGTAACGGAGCAGCATTGCCAATGGTGGAAAGCACGCCCAGGCGCTTTTCGACCGCACTCATAGCGTGTTTGGTAAAGTCCTCCATGGAGCGACCGACCATCAAACGAACATAATCGGCTTTGTTTTCCTCGCTGGCCCCTTCCAGTTTTTGGTAGGCTTGCAAGCCGGAGAGCAAGACTGCGGAGACCGGGCCGGGGGTGTCCGCGCAAAGCTTGATCGCCTCGTCGACTTGCCCCTCCCGGACGTATTCCTGCACTTTGGCCCGCAGGGCATGGTTGTCGATCCGGGCGTTTTGCCGGAAAGAGCGGGCGCGGTCGAGTATGACCGCCAGCGTTATCAAACTACAGATCAGAAGCGGGACCATTAGAGGTCCTCCGTCGATGATCGTTTCAAGCATAGGTGGGTTCCTTTCTGGATTGGATGAGGGTAAGCAACCGGTAGGCAGGCTCCGGTTGGAGTTTTAAGGAAAAAGTTTGACCGGCCTTTTGATCGTGAAAAACCAGTTGACCGGTAACGTGATTGTAACGCGCGGAGCGGGCCAGGTCCGCCGAAATCTGCTGGAGAAATGGCCGGGGGCCGGCGGCCAGGAAATACCATTGATCCCCTTGTTGTCCCAACCATATCCGGGCGGGACGCCACCAGCGACCGGTATCCGTTTTACTGTGACTGGGCCAGAGAGACAGTTTTCCAATTTCCGGAAGAAAGGATTCGAGCGATTCCCGCAAACGGACTTCCTCCCTTTTTCGTCTGGCCGCCAACCAAGCGTCCACCCCTCCGGAGGCCAGGGCTTTGGCCTGGTCCCGTAAGGATGTGCCCAAGGCGGGCAAGGTATGAGTGATAAAGCGGGGCATCGTCCTAGTTGTCCATGCGGGAAAATTGCGGTTCCGTCAAGCGTCCACGGGCAAAGCGGGCCCACCGGGTTTCCGGAAAGTCCCAGGTCAAACGGGTGAACATTTGAAAGGCCTCACGCATTTGGTTGTTCCGGGCATAGGCATCGGCCGCCCAATAAGCCCCTTCAGCCCGCACCCCGGGCTCCTGGTTGGCATCGTCCACGACGCTGACCAGGACTTCCGCCGCGCGTTCATACTGACCCGAGCGCAGGTAACTGGTGCCCGCCAGCACCGTGGTGCGACCGGCCAGGTTATGGTCCGGGAAACGTTCCGCCAGGCGCCCGAAGACATCCCCTGCGGTTTCAAACATCTCTTTCGCCTGCTGGCGAATGGACTCCGCTTTGACCAAATCATCAGCCGCTTCGGCTTCTTCGGCTTCCTCGTTGAAATTCCGGCCCACGGTCATGAAATACTGCCCCAGACGGGCAATGGTTTCCGCCACCAGCTCGTTGTCGGGGAAGCGATAGGACAAGCGCACATACTCCTCACTGGCGCGATCTATTTCGCCCATCTTCTCAAACACCTGCGCCCGTTTGTATTGCGCCTGGGGTGCGTAGGTACTGTCCGGATACAGGGAAACAATATCGGTGAACCGTGACAGGGCTTCGAGGAAATGCCGTTCCTTCATCTCCTCATTGACGGCCATTTCGGCAAATTCCATCGAGAGATTGGCGAGCAAATACTGCGCTTGCGCCTGATTTTCAGTATCCGGGAAATCCCGCATGGCTTCATCCAGAAGCCGTTGGCCCTGTTGGATATGACGGCGGGCCAAACTCTCCTGATCGAGTTCACGCTGGCGCTTGGCCAACTCAAAATGGGCCTCCGCCTGCATGAAATGGGTTTGCACCGCCCTTTCGGAATCGGTGAAGCGCTTGGTAAAGGGCATCACCCGACCATCGGCCCCTTTGTGCGTGGTCACCGATTGCTCCACCGTGGCCCCGTTTTGCCCGGTGTAGGAAAGACGGAAACTTTCGCCGTAGCGCAAGGCCAGCACATTTTCGCCCTCGCGGTTGCTCCGGTCATCCTGGTGGGCCAGCGTGAGCGTACCCTTGAAGATCCCCGTATGCGGGAGTTCCTCGGACAGATGAATCGTTTGCTGATGATCCCGTCCATCGACCGAAACCGAAATTTCGACCCGATTGTCCTCCCCCACGCTGCGGGCCAAATCGAGCACCCGCAAATGAACCCGTTCTCCTACATGGGCGGTATCCACCAACCCCCGGAACCGACGGTCCATCACTGCAAAGAAGGGATCGGACTGTAAATCCGCTTCGGCCTTCAGCCACTGCGTGTTGCCCGCCTCGTCTTCAAATTGAAAGCCCACAAATACCCGGTCGTTCCCGGTAACCCGCAAGGTCCGGGCCCCGTCCGGCAGGGGACGGTCCGGATTTTCCTTTTCCTCCAGCGCCGGGGAAATCCGCGGCAACGGTCCCAATTCCGTAGGAATGGAGAAGGTGAAGCGCCCGTCATCAATCGGCGAAAGAGCATTGGGATCGCCGCGTACGATCACCGAACGGTAGCCCTCCGGAGGATCAAAGCGGGATGCGCCGGTCGTACCGGTTTCCACCCGAATCGTTCCCGGCACCTCCAGGGCCATGCCTTCCCGGGGTAGCGTTCCCCCGTTTTCGACGAAGGCGTCCCTCCCCCGCTGGGTTTGGACGAAAATTTCCGCCCGACTTGCCGTCGAGAGAGCGATCGTCGGAAAGAGTACTTCCGCCAAAACCGGTGCGCCGAGCATTTGGGAAATGCCTTCATTGGCGGCTGTTTGCGGACGTTCCGCAACGATGGATCGTTCGGCGGGGAAATACTCGCCCAATTGATCCTCCAGCGTAGGTCTGACCGGAATCCCGTCTTCGGGAATATCCTCAAACGATTCGAAGGAATACATACGCAGTTCCGGATCGATGTAAAAAGCTTGCTCAATTACCGCCGTCCGGTTCCAGGGAATGCCGGGATCGGTATTGGTCTCATCAAGGTAACTGACCATCAGGTCGTCACCTTCCCGCACCTGGATTTCTCCGGCCCGCTCAGGTTCTCCGGGAACCGGAAAAATCCGTCCGATGAAGACCCCGGTATGCTCACCGGTTTCCATCGCCTCGACTTCAATCCGCTGGCCCATCGCATTGCGGGCGGTAAAGGTCACCCGGTCCCGCTCACTGGAAATATCCGCATCGGGGTCGGTGATAACCACATTGACCGCATCGCCGGGATGATAGCGCCGCATGGGGATCAACCTTTCCTCGCCCCGATCATCGTAGCGCGAAAATGCTGCCCGGATGGTCGCATTGTGATAAGTGGCGTTCAAAAAGGCTTCGTGAACCGTTCGCTCCTCACTCAAGGTCACCGGATCGGTGTAAGTCACCGTCAAACGGTCCCCGGGAATGATATAGAGCTGATCCTCTTCGTGCAGACGGGTCAAATCCCGGCCCACGGGCTGAATTTGTTCCCCCTGGACATCGGTTAAGTGCATCCGGTTAATGGCCGGGGCATCCCCTTCGAAATCAGTCAGAAGAAGTCGTACCACCCGTGCCCGGGTATCATCGCCGAAGTTTACGGTAAAACGTTCGCCCGCCTCATCGACGACAATTTCCGCCGCCTGATATCCAACCTCACTCCCAATACCGGGGTGGACTTCGGGGTCAAAGAGGTCTGCCGGGATCGGTTCAAAATAAGGGGGCTCCTCGATATTCCACTCGATGGTAAAATCAGGATCGTATCGACGTTGTCCCTTGATAAAGACGTCGATCCGGTGAACCCCCTGCGAGAAGGCTTGAGTGGTTTCAATATACTCACCGTCATGGCTCACGTTGGAGCCGTTGACCTGGAAATAGGTGGTCACGTTTTCATTTTCCGAGGGCCTAAACCGTAGCGTGCGGGTCTGCCGCACCGGGACTTGAAAGGCCAATTCCACATGGGCCACATAATCCCGATTGTCCCGTCCCAAATCGGCGCCATGACGGTTTTCGTTAATCCAATCACCCAGCGCATCCGGAAAGCCTTCAAACAGGAAGACGGTTTTATCACGGCCCACTTCAAGGTATCCTCGATCCAAATACCGCTGAATGTCCGCCCCACTGCGAATCCGCACATTGTCGTCCAATCGGGCCAAATGCACGCGGGGGCTACCATCCCAACCTTCCATCGCTTCGGGCCAACTGCCCACCGTTTGGAAATCGCGGTTGTTCAAGGATACATCCACCCGGAAGTCCCGTAGCTTGCGTCCGGGCTCCCGCGACTCAACGACCAACTCCTGTAATACGCGGTTGTCATTCAAATCCACCCCAAAGACCTTTGGTCGCACATTATCCCGTCGGGCCATCCAGGCGGAATGTTCTCCTGCCGAAATAACCTGATTGGGAACGCGGCCTTCATCCGAATTGGTCGCAAAGGCCGTGGCCGGAGCCGAGGCGGTGGGAATCGACCCCTCGAAGATCCCCGTATGCGGTCCCGTTTCCTGAAGGGCAAAATTGCTTACCCGGTCGCCACTGGTGGTGGCCGCATTAATCGTTAATTCATCGCGATCCGCACTGATGCTGCGGTCAAAATCAACCACCCGGACGTTCACCGGATTCCCGGGCTTGATTTGACTGCGCTGGCGCACTTCGCTGCGGGCAATCACTTCTTCGTCCTGTCGTTGTCCCGCCCGTTCGCGAACCATTTGTTCCAAACGGCGCTGGGCCATCTCCTCGCGGGAAAGAATTTCTCCGGACGAAACCATCAATTCGGCGTTACTGGCGACGCGTAAAACCGGAGGGTCCCCCTCTTCCAGGTTCCGTCTTTCCCGAAAGGCGTCGGAGTAGTCGTAACGTATTTCATCGTTACCGAAAATCTGCAACGTTCCATCTCCGGGACGCACGGGTCCCAATTCGGTCGGCACCTGCACTTCAAAGCGGGTGCGGGATTCTCCCGCAGGGAATAGATTCACCGTTTCCTCATCGCCGGAAGTCGTCCAAATACGGATTTCAATGGCCTCCTCGGCACCCACCACAGCCAGATTGGCGTCTTCCAGGTGGATCCGCAAGGGGCGTCCGGGAACAACCAGCGTTTGCGCGGTTTCCAAGCCGATGGGGATATCAGTGGCCTCCTGCAAACGGCGGGCTTGAATGTTGATTTCTCCTTGAAGAATCAACGCCCGGTGATGATTGGGTTCCCGGGCAAAAACATTTTGCAGTTCCCGTCCGGCCTGGGTGTATTCGTCCTGATCGACATAGACCGTGGCCAATTGATAATGCGCCTGGGTTCGCTGGTAATGACTGCCCCGACGGGTCAAACGCTCCAGCTGATCAATCGCCTGGTCAAACTGACGGGTCACCCGATCCACCTCGGCCACCATCAAGCGGGCGTCTTCCTGGGCGCGGGTTCCATCGAATTCACTGGCATTGACCACCCGCAGATACTGCGCCCGTGCGGTGGGGAATTCCTGATCGGCAAAGGAGATCGCCGCTTGCGCCAGGAACAATCGTCCCCGCACCTCCGGGCTGACGGAATCTCTAACCTCGTCCATCCAGGGCAACATTTCCTGCACCAATTCCTCGGCTTCCGCAAACTGTTCGCGCCGGGTGTGCTCTTCAATAAGCCAAATGACAAAGGTCGGGTTCAACTCTTGCAGCATCGGCATGAGGATATCCTGGTTGTCGAGGTAGGTTCTCCAGGCATTGCCCCGACTGCCGGAGAGGTAACTCACCTGGGCCTCAAACATCGGGTAACGGGGATCTCCGGGTTCGACCGGAATCATTCCCCCGATTTGCACCACCGCCTGCGAACGAATGGCGCCAAAATGTCCGGCGGCATCCGAGGATAACCGGTCCCCGACCATCTCCAAAGCGTGCGTACTGATGGCCGTTGCCAATTCATACTGTTCGCGGTCCATGGCCCGGTCGGCCAGGGCCATCAGCCATTCCTCCAGATCGGAACGGCGACTGTCCAATTGCATCCGCCAAATAGAGGGCAGCAACGAAATGATTCCGGGCCAGTCCTCCTGTTCCTGCTCCAAGTGCCGGAGGATGGTGATGGGAAGCCATTCCCGACCGCTGACGTGACGCCAGTCCGCTGGGGAAGCGTCCTCGTAGGTACGAATCAAAAGATCAACCTGCTCCCGACTCAGGGGGGGCAAACGAAGGCTCGGGGTGCCGGCTTCCTCCAGCCAATCAAGGCGTGGCGGACCGAGGCGCTCGGGGGATCGGCGGGCCAAGTCAAGATACTCGGCATAGCGTTCCAACGCCCTTTCCCGTCCCGGAGGACGGGTGGTATCGATAGGCAGAAACGTAAACCAAAAGGCGCCCAGGGCGTCGGCATCAAATCGGCTGTCTCCGGCCCAGCCGCGAAGACGTTCATCCAGTTGTGCCAACTGACGGGGACCGGCAAAGTCTCTCAGAAAATCGTGCCGGTTTTCTATTTCCGAAAGGGTATAGACGGCTTCCTCTCCACGGTAACCCAACGGCAAATACTCCCAACCTTGCATAACCTCCAATACCGCAGCGGCAATTTTTCCCTCTTCATCTTCCCCATCGCGGATATTGTATACGCGGTCAATCCAGCCGGTTTCCCGGATCTCCTCGGCCATCCAATCATCAAACCAGGTTTCCGGCGGATAGGTTTCGCGCAAGGGCCGGAAATCGCGGTGGGCCAGGTTCATGTAGGTTCCCGTTGCCCCCCGGTTGTCATTCCAACGGAAATCGGAATCGAACAAAATTCGGGTCTCGATCATCTTGGTGAACACTTCGAGATTGTGATCACGTTCACTCCACCCACGGCTATCCCGGGTCCGCCGGAACCACTCGAAAATCTGACTGGAAAAGCGCCCCTCATCCATTTCACGCATCAGGGTCCCGGCCAGATGGTCATTCAGACGCAGGCTGATTTCCCGGTCGTCCTCCCCAATACGATCCCAGGAACTCCGCCAACCGGCATTGTTTTGTATCGCATCGGCCAAAAACTCCAAGGCTGGCATCCGGAAATCCGCACGGTCTCCGCGGAAATCACTCAGCAAGTCACCAAAAAATTCGACCTGCGCTGCCAACATCTCACTTCCTTGAATCGCCCGGACCAAATATTCAAAAGCTCCTCTTTGGAACGGAAGAGAATCCTCTCCATAGCCCCGTACTTCCGACATCAGAGAGCGGAAATCCCGCAAAAAATCTTCATCGTTTCCGCGCTCAGCGGCCACCCGGGCCCGCGCAAATTGCCGGTTGAAGGAATCCGGACCGTGCTCCCAATTCTGGTCAGGATCCTCGTCGGTGATTTCCCGCAAAAGATCTTCCAACTCGGTCACCTGGGACAAGGCGGCCTCGGCCTGTTCATTGCCATCCCCTGCCTCCCGGCGCAGGGAATTGCCCCACCTTCCGATACTGCGGGGCATATTGGAACGACTGATGGCATCCCGTTCCTGACGATTTCGGATAAAAGAAATCCAACGAATCGTCTCCAACGCCTCCCGCGCCTCTGACCGATCATAATCACCTCCCAAACTCCATGCCGCTCCTAAGAATTCATTTACCCCATCATCGTCGAAATGGCCGGCAATCGTCTGGCCATAAGCTTCTTTGCCATAGGCAAAAATCACTTCATTGGCGAAATTCTCATCCTCCACGGAACGACTTTCGATATACGCCGGAATCAAGGTGTCCCGCAAAAACCGGGACGTTTCCCGTGGATCCAGGGCGGCACTTTCACGCCGCACCAACACCACTACTGCTTCCCGCAGGTCACTCTGTCGGTCCAGGGAACGCAGAACCGCCGCTTCCACCGAAGGTACTCCCTCCAGGGCTTCCGCCAAACGCCGGATCGACCCGCGATCAAAGTTCATCGCCCCGAAGGGAATTTCCGCCAAAGCCAATGGTCCCGCATCCCGAAAAGCGGCGGCATCCTCGAGTAACAAGGCACTCCACTGGTCGGGGTCGGCAATGAAATTGGCCGCGCTGGAATTTTCCTCCAACCATCTCAAGAAGGCCGTTTTTTCGCTGCGGGGCAATTTTCCAAAAGCTTCCACAAAAAACTCCTGCCGCTCCTCGGCGAAGGTTTCCCAGGCAGAACGGTGGGTTCGGCCATGACCGCCCATCAGAAAATACAAAGCTTCCACCAATTGGTCGGCCTCTTTCTGCGCCTCCACCGCCCGGGTAGCCTGGCGCACGGTTTCCTGCAACAAATTCAAACGGCGGCTTTCCCGCTCCCCGCTTTGCTCCGCGGAAAGGTATTCCAAATTCGCCGCCGCCACGCGCCAGAGGCCGGCCCGACCACGGTCATTCCGAATTCCGTCGGCAATCCCCGCCACCGCATCACGGGCCTGTCCTTCGAAAAGTTCTTCCGGAGCCCGGCTTACGGTTTGCAAAAGTTCATCCTTGGAGGCCCAGAAAAAGACCCGCTCTTGCTCCAAGGGCAATTCCCTCCCCAAAATCCGGTTCATCAGGACCACCGCCGCCGCCGGGCGATCTTCATCCAACGCCCGCAACAGGGCCCAGCGATCATATTTCACCAAACGCTCATCCCCGGAAAAACGCCCGCCATCCTGAAGGATCGTCGCAAAGGCGTCCTGCGGATCCTGCACCACATCAATCAATAAACGGTATAACTCAACCGCCGCCTGCGCGGCGGCGGTCCCCTCCCCGACTCCCTCGGCCAAAAAGGATTTGTAACGGGCTACCCCGACCAGGTATTCCCCCGTTAGGACCGCGTTTCGCGCCGAGGCCAGCAAAAGTTCGGGATTGGTCTCCCCGCCCGCCGAAAGATACCGCGACAAAACATATTGCGACTGGAAGGGGATGCCCAACTCATCTCCCATTTCCACCAAACGGAGAACCTCCTCAGGCGAGGTCGCCCGGTGCCCCTGTTGTTGGATTTGATTGCGAAGCTCCTCGAAGGCCTCCATGGAATCGGCCTTCAGCAACGCCGGAACAAGAAAGACCAAGGCCGCTGCACCCCAGCAACGGAAGGTGAAAGACAGAGGGAAAGATACTTTAGATACACTCATAGGTAAAAAATCAGGGATAATCAGATCGGATAAAAAAGGACCAAACTTAAATTCGCTCCTCGATGCGGGGTAATAAGCTTTGCGCCCGGGAGGCAAAGGGGCTTTCCGGGAATTCGAAAATCAAACGCTGACAAAGATCTCGCGCCCGTTCGAAATTCTGCATACGGAAAGTCACAATCACCCATTTCAACAACATGCTGTCCAAAAACTCGGCATCGGGGTGATCCTCGAAAACCTGCCCCAGAAGGTCATCGGCCATGCTGTAGTTGCGGTTTTCAATGTAAAAATCCACCATCTTGGCCAAGGCCTGTCCGGCGAACTCACTTTGTCCAAACCGTTCGGCGGTGCGCTGGTAGTAGGGAATGGAGCGGCCGGGATTGTCCGGATTTTGCCGCTCCACGGCCTCCGCAATGCGGAATTGCGCTTCCGCCCGCACCATCGAACCGGGATGATTCAGGATTTCCTCAAAAACTTGAATGGCTTCGCCATATTCCTCCTCTTCCATTTTGATTCGGCCAATGCTCAGATACGCTTCGTCCACCAGGACCGATTGCGGATACAGCGTGCTGAAAGCCCGCGCGGTGGCCAGGGCAGCCGGGAAATCGTCCATTTCCAACTCCAGCTCCCATTTGATCTGAAAGGAGGATTCATGCACCGATACCGGAATCTCCTCGGCATCGCGCAAGATGTCATTGACCAATTCGAGCCCAATCTCGGCCCGTTCCTCGGCCCCGCGGCGCAAGCCCATGCTGTTGAAAATTCGCGCAAGTTCCAAATAGGCGGTCGCTTCGACCAGATTTTTGCGGGCCCGCAAAACCGGGTCGGTCACAATACGGGCCACACTTTGAGGACGACCGGTAATTTCTCCTCCCACATTCAGGACCGACTCCACTTCCCGCGGTTCATCTCCGCCCAAATGGCGCTCATCGGTATAGCGCACCACCACTTGGTCTCCTGTTTGGGCCCGCAATTGACCGGGTTGGGTGGAATCCACATCGGCCGACACAATCTGCACCGCCCCGCGAAAATCCCCACTGTGTACCGGAGAATCCCCATACTCATCCAGCCGCACGGTGATGCGATGCCGCTCCTCGAAGGTCACTTCTTCCTCCCCCTCTTCCAGTAATTCCTCAATGTCCACCTCCTGTTGGTCCAGCGTCTCATCGATCACCGGAAAACGGGAAAAGACCTCAACTTCCACCCGGTTGCGCTCGGGACCGGTACTTAAATCAGCATCCCGCAACTGCAAAAAAACCGGCTGGCCAATGAAAGCGGCCGAAGCCATTCCCTCAAAGGTTCCCAAAACAAAATCCACCGTTCCGGTGGAAACCACTTCCACCGTGGCAACCCGCTCCACATTGCTCTCCCCGCTGGCCGTGTTGCGGTCGATATAGCGGACCGTAATCGTATCCCCACCGAGAACCTGCAGACGATTGTCATTGCGCTCGGGTGGGCCCACCTCCGTGGCGATCGAACCAATAAAAACCGAACTTCCCCCAGACATCGGAATGAGCTCGATTTCCTCCCGGTCACCACCCTCGGTTTCCAGACGCACCACAATGGTTTCCCCCAACCGGTCCAGAATCGGCAAGTCCTGGTCATCCACCGTCACATACAAACGGCGGCCCGCCTCCACGCGTTCAATGGCCTCGGCCTCTTCTCCGGCCACCGTACCGACCATCTGCAAGGACTCAATCGCACTGGACCAGTTTTCCTGCGCGAAATGCGCCATCCCGATATAATAATAGGCTTCATTGCCCCATTCCGAATCCGGATAATCACGGGTGATTTGCCGCAAAGGGGGAAAGACCGAATGGAAATTCCGCATATAGAAATACGATTTTCCGGTCAGCAGAAGGCCTTCCAGATAAAGATCCATTTCCGTGGGCGACAGCGGTTCTTCCCGCTCCATCATCGCCGGAATCCGCCGCAGGTAGGTGATCGCCTCGCGTTCGTTTTGCTGGTCGAAATGATGTCGCCCCAAAATCAAATACACCTCAAACCGCCGGTCACTATCCGGAAACCGTTCCAGAACCGTCTCCAGCATATTCACTCCCCGGTTGTAGTCGCGGGCCGCCAAATAATCCTCGGCGGTTCGAATGAGCCGGTTGATCACCATCTCACTGCGATCCATCGCCTCACGATCTTCCTGCGCGAACAAACCTGCCCCGCATAGGGTAAAACAAACAAAGAAAAGCAACCTGCGTATATTCATATCTCTCACTAATAATTTCCTAATTCTTAATTCCTAATTCATCCTTTTCCATCAGTCGTCCTCCTGCACTCCGCCGCCGATCCGGGTGTACCCAAGGTCTTCCAAATCCAAATGCGCCCGTCGGGACTGCGAACTTTCGGGATAACGATTCAATACCGCCCGTAGCGCTGACACCCGTTGCTCCTGATCCCCCGCGTCGCGATACACATCGGCAATCCGCAAGGCCGCCTCGGAAGCATGATCTTCCAGAAAATTCTCCACCTGCCGCAAGGTTTGCACCGCCTGACTGGTTTGCCCCATCGCTTGGTAACATTCGGCGATGCGCCACATATTCCACGGTGCATTGTCGAGCATTTGGTAAGCCGCGATGGCCTCCTGGTATTGACCGTCATTCTGCAACATCTGCCCCATGCGACGATACGCTTCCTCGGCATAATCGGGCACCATCACCAATTCCTGCGCCACCGCAACCCCTTTTTCGGTCTCTCCCAAAGAATAATAATACCGCAGCAGGTCCCGCTGCCCCCGGTCGGGGTCGTCATAACTTTGCACCACCCGCAAGACCATCGACTCCTCTTCATGCCGCCGCAGAAACGAAATGATATCACCCCGCAAGGAATCACTCATTTCATCCAAACGCAGCCGCCCAAAGGCGTTGGACCCCATCCGATTGTTCCCAATTTCCCGGTAGGCGGTCCGCATCAGGTCAAAAATTTCCTCATTGCTCATCTGCTCGAAATCGAGCTTGTTGTAATAGGCCTCCACATTCTCCGGGTGATCCTGCAGGAGCGACATCCAGCGCAAGATCCGGGCATTGTCCCCATCCTCCTGGTTGCGCTCAAAAAGGTCGTCCAACCGGGCGATCCAACGACTGGTATCGTCTTCGTAGCGGCGGTGGTATCCCGCCAAATCAATTTGAAAATCATCCCACGCCGGAAAACGCCCCTCCATTTGTTCCGCCCAATACCGGAAATACGCCTTTTCCTCCGCCTCTTCATCCCGGCCAAACCGGCGGTGACGATCAATCTCCCGGTTCACCTGCCCCCAATAGGTGCGATCCTCCGACAAATCCTCCGCGACATCACGGGGACGTCGGCGATCAAAGCCGCGCACCTTCTGGTAAAATTCCCGTAATCGTTCCTCATTGGGATCATTCTTCACATAGTGGCGAATCACCCGATCCATGGCATGGCGGGCCGCGCCCCGATTGCGGTCCCGGAAATTCACCGCCACCTGCCAATAATACTCCACCGCCCGCTCCCAGCGATCCTGCCGCACGAATTGGTCCCCGATCCGGTTCATCGCCTCGGCCCCAACATCCTGTTCACGGTATTCCTCATCCTCCGCCAAAGTAATCCAGGAGCGCAAGGCCTTCTCCTCATCCCCGTTTTCCCAATGGGCCTCCCCGGTATGAAACAAAGCAGCCGCCGCATAGCGCACCGCATTGGGGAAAAAGTCCAGAACCTCACGGTACGTCCGGATCGCCTCGAAACGTTTATTGTCCAGATGTTGTGAGCGCCCCATGCGCAAGAGGACAAACGGCAGCGCCGTGGAATCGGGAAACTCGGACATAAAAGCGACATACATCGACTCCGCCTTGCGGTATTCCCCGTCACGGAAAGCCTGATTCGCCTGCCCCAATTGGTGCGCCTCATACCGCTCCAACCGCTCCATCGAGGACGAAGGGAACTGAACCTCATCGGCGGCGACCGTTAGCGCTCCTCCAAAGGGCAAGGCCCAAAGCAAAGCAACGCGCCAAAGCAAAAACAGGGAAAATCGTGGGAAGAAAGAATTCATGAAAAATACGTGTGGAGACAAAAGTTGAGCCAATTAAGAGAAAGTACTTGCGAACCTTCAAACCAAAGATTGTTCCCTTGCGAATAGAAAGAATACTCCAAGATACCGTATCTCCCACTCGAAAAACATACGAGAATGCGTCTCCCTAAATCAGATTTCGAAAGACTGCGGTACGCAAGGGAAAACCGACTCATCTTTCGGTAGGGCTTGCGCTTGCGCAATGCCGACGCGAGGGTGACGTCGGAATGTTGTGATAAGGAACGCTTCTCCCGGTCGCCAGCGGAAACCTTTGGCCAGAGCGCAAGTCTCCACGGGCGGCACTTCGCAAGCGAAGGCCCTACAGAAACACCGGTGATCATTCTTCCACAAAGGATTTCCTCCTTCGCCAAGGCTATAGCGCAATGTGTCGGCTACCGTCAATCACGACGTAATCGGGCTGCTTCCGTGTCGTCCTCCATAGCTCGAAGAGCGACGGATGGAAGCGCCCGAACGAACCGGCCGGAAATTCACGAACATCCGAAGATCTCCCCCGACGTTGCCAATATCCCCAATACCCCCAGGGCCGCCCCGCGACTAATCGCTCGATAATTCAGCCCGACTACGCATCCAGCCATCCATAAACTCACGATTTCCTCCTTCGCCAAGGCTGGGG
>JAIUMY010000052.1 GCA_022565335.1 Opitutales bacterium | reverse complement strand
GAGGGGCTGCATCCTGCTGCCCACCCAAACGCAAACCACGGAATCGCAGATGGCAGCAGAATGCAGCCACTCCTTGTTTGTGCTCCGCGATCCACTCTGGACCCCTGTAGCCGAAGACGTGAGTCTTTGGATTACGTAGCGAGCGGGTTTACCCCGCGATCCGGCCGTTCCGTAGCGAGCAGGTTTACCCCGCGATCCGCAAGGGTTCATCCCCGCCCCCTCCCTTTCAAATCTCAAATCTCAAATTTCAAATCCCCTAACCCTCTCCCCACTTCTAAATTGCTTCGCTGTTTTAATCCCGCCGAGCGGGGTCTTCGACCTTACTTTCCTTCCCACGCTCCCGATAACGGGCAACCCGTAGGCGATTCATCTCCCGTTTGTGGCGGGCCGATTTACGGGGCCGCCCCGCCCGTAGTTGGATCGGCGGAATCCGGACGTCCACAAAAAGGTTTCTCCGCGAAAAGGCCGGGGGACTTTTTATGGTATGCCAGACTTTCAGTCGGGCGGAATGCCCGTCATGGATGTAGGGGCTCGACAAAAAACGATCCGCTTCCCACAGCCATTCAGGGTAGGGGAGCTCGAACCGAAAGGCCAACTCCTCCGCGTAGGCAGCCAACCAGGCATCTGCAATATGACCCGTTGCAAATCTTTCAATCAGCAGGGGAGGGCGTTTTTCAATCGACGCAAACAGGCTCCGACGTGAACTCATCCGAACCAGTTCGTGTTCGAAATCGGCAAGGTTCCGGCCAAACGTTTCTTCGTTCAGGCTTAGGGCCGTCACCTCGGAAAGGCTTTCAGGTCTTTTTTGTAGTTTCATCAATCACCTCCTGGAGAACTTCTTCCGCCCGGACGGGAATCACCTCGTCATCAAAAAAACGGTCCAAAATCGCCTGCACCTCGTCCATTGAACGCAAACCCGTTTTACGAGCCAAAAACCTTAAATCGGTGAGGTCGCCTTCATAGCCAAATCGAGCACGCACCGATGACCTGATCTTCATGGCGATCAAATATTCGGCCGTGGGGAAGGAGATTTTCAGGTTCGGCAACGACTTCAACTCAGGCAATCGGCTCACATACGTAGTTCCTACGGGCGAAAGAAACTGCCGGACTCCGGCATCGATCCAATCTTCCGGCAGATCCTCCTCCTTCGCGATCTTGTGTATGAGCGCTTTGGCTATTTCGTTCTGCTGGAAAATAGCGTCAATATCCTTGGTCAGTTGACGATCCTGGTAGTCGTAAGCGAGCAAGAGACAACTCCCTCCGTAAAAGGCCACCTCCAAAGTAGTCCCTTCGGCTTTGGCCAACGTCGAAAGCCGACGAAGCAGGTAAAGGATGTCGTCACGCCTGAAAGTCATTATGTCATGGTTTATCGTAAAATAGATAAAACGTTACCAAGCAAAAAGTCAACATCGATCATCCTCTCTCCTTTAGCGAAGCGAAATTCCGCCACCCCGTACCCGACACGTCCCGCCATAGCTCAAAGAGCGAAGGAGGAACTCGTAAGAGTTTGGACCGGCTGTTTCCCGTAGCGAGCGAGTTTACCCCGCGATCCGGGAGGGTTGGTTCACCCAACGATTCAAGCTCCTTGTCCTACCCCAAGGAGGGGCTGCATCCTGCTGCCCACCACCCCCAAGGAGGGGCTGCATCCTGCTGCCCACCACCCCCAAGGAGGGGCTGCATCCTGCTGCCCAAACCCAACCCCGGAATCGCAGATGGCAGCAGAATGCAGCCACTCCTTGTTAGGTGCACCGCGGTTTTCCGACTTCGGCAATTTCTGGACGGCTGTTCCGTAGCGAGCGGGTTTACCCCCCGATCCGCAATGGTTCATCCCCAAGCCTCCCTTTCAAATCTCAAATCCTCAAATCTCAAATCCCCTAACCCCCTCCCCAATTCCTAATTCTTAACTCAGATTTCTTAATTTATTTACTCTATTTCCCCTTGCCTTAAAGACTCCCAAGCTCCATTATCATAAATTACCCTTTCTCATTTTTCCCCTCTATGCGTTTTCCCCAACATCCCCGCACGCGGGCCTTTACCCTGATCGAACTATTGGTGGTCATCGCCATCATCCTGATTCTCATGGGTCTCGCCGTTCCGGCCTTTCGCGCTTCCATTGCCCAACAGGCTCCGCACAGCGACGCAGACCGCCTTCAATCGATGTTGCGGGCCGCTCGCCAACATGCGATCGTCAATAATACCCGTACTAGAGTAGTCTTTGCCACCGAAGATTTGGAAACGGCTTCACGAAATCTTGGAGAAGATGAACCCATTGAAGCCTACCGCGCTTTCGCTGCTTTTCGCTTCCATATGCCGGATGTTCCGGCAACGGGAACGGAGCCGGATTCCATTATTGGCGGCTCCCGGGAGCTGGCCTCGAAAAATCTTATTTCGCTGCCCTCGGCCCACGTGGGGCAGTGGTTGCCCTTGCGGCGAACCTCTCGATGGTACCGGATGAACGGGAATACCGTTTCTCTAAACAGTGACAGCTTCGCGAACACCTCGATTTATGGTGACCGCGCATTGAGTACCAATCCCGGAGCCCTTAACAATTTTAATTTAAATCATCATATTCTGAACATCTTTCAAAATTTGTCGGGGGAAGACCGTGAAGAGTTGTTGAACGATTTTCTTTATTTTCAGCCGACCCAGGTGTGGGCCCCCGATACCTCCTTTGGCGTGCCTTTTAGTCCGGCTTCCCAATTCCCCGAGAACTATTGGCAAATTCCCTATCCCCGAGGCTTCTCTCTCATTTCCACCGAGGGCCTGGCCCCCTTGGAAGAGGTGCCGGTTGAACAGTTTACCGAGCCTTTGTTCTACAATCAGATATGGGCCTTTGGGTCGCCTCCGGATAGCGGTTTTGGCACCACCGTTCGTTGGACTTTCTTTGCCATTCCCGAGGATCGTGAGTTTGATGTTGGCAGTATCTTTGCAGATTGGTCTGACGAGGGCTTTTCTTTTTATAACCTTCCGGGAATCGAATACGATAATCGGGGCCTTCCTCAATTTTCCATGAACCGGGTGGTGATACGTTTCGCACAGGAGGGAAACCCTGATAACTATGTCGATATAACAGTCAACCGGACCGATGGCATCCCTCGCAGAATTCAACCTGATTAAAATTTCCCCATGGCTACCTACCGCTTTTTAACTTCCTCTGCCCGCCGCGCTTTCAGCTTAGTGGAACTGGTGCTTGCCATTGGCATCACCGTTTTTGTTCTGCTCATTTTGGTCGGGTTTCTGGCCCTTGGCGTACAAACGGCCGCCGACAGCCGGGACGATTCCATTGCTGCTTTACTGGCCGAAAACCTGCGAACCGAGTTGATCACCGATTCCTCTTTTGCCATGGATCCACCGCAGTTGGCCTTCGACTCGGATAATAACGATGTAGGCATACCGGTGTTTTTTAACTTTGACGGCCGGATTGTGGAAGATGAAGCGGAGGCCCGTTATTTGGCTCTCATTGCGCTGGAACCAAGCTTTTCCGACCTCCCTGAAGAGATGCGCGAGAACGCTGGCTTTCGCTATTGGCAGTCTGGGGATGAAGTGAACAGCGTTCAACGCCTTCATGTTCGTATTTTTGCGGGAACCCAAACCAATCGCCAAATTTCCGCTTTCAGTTTAGTTCGGGCAATTTCACCTTCATAAGACTCTATTATGTTACCTCTTCGCTCCAGAAAAGCTTTTACCCTCATCGAACTGCTCGTTTCGATTGCCATTTTAACGCTGTTGATGGTAATGTTCCTTACAGTTTTTACCTCCGCCAGCAGCTCCTTTGGCTTTGCCCGGTCGACGATCGAAACCTTCGAAGAAGTTCGCACCGCAAGTTTGCAAATTCAAAGGGAACTCGCCGAAGCCCAAGTGCGTAGGTGGGAGACCGACGGCGAATTGACCAGCACGGAAAGATTTCGGACCATTGGCTTCTTTGTCAACGTCTTCGGTCCCAATTCTGGTGATAAAAATATCCATTTCGTCGCCTACGATGAAGGCCTTCAGGATGTAAGCCGAATGAGTTTCCTCTCTCACTTTACCTATTTTTGGGTCGAAGAGGAAGCTGCCTTGTACCGGGCGGTTACCAATTCCAAGGACACCCCCGAGAACGTTCGCAATCAATTACTTTTTGGGGGTGAGAATGCCCAGCATCCACGCAGTGAGGTGCCAACTGCCAATGTCCAACGATTAACCGTTATGACGCCGACGTATCGCGATCCCAACGGACAATGGATGAATTCCTCTTTCGGGCAATTGGCCCGACGTCTGGTCTATGATCCCGCCAATGATGTCAATCAACCCATTATGACGCGGGTTTTTGATTTCGGGATGGAATTCTATGACGAGAATAACAACGTATCGGTGGACAGTTGGGGCGATCCCTTTCAGTTGCCCTCCCGTATCCATTTAACCGTGGGAATTGCCGACCGGAGCCAAGTGGCTGAATTTCGCGCCAAGGTCCAGAACGGCGGTCTGGAAGCAGAAGATTATGATCGCTTGCGCTATTTTACCATCGCCGTGCCGATGCGAAATGTGAATGCCCCGATGAACGATTATTGGAGACCCTAAAACTTTACCTGCTATGCTTTACCTTACTTCTATCCCCCAATCCCGGAAGGGCGTGGCTCTTATCACTGTTCTTTCCTTAATCGCCCTTATCACGGTGACTATTGTGGCGTTTTTTGCCATCGTGAGCGAGGACCGGCAGCGGGCGCGTGAATACTTGGATTATTCCAAATCCACCATGTTGGTGGAATCGGCTTTTCAGGAGGCCCTTGGCAAAATTATCGAAGGGAGTGAGATTCCCTGGGCCACCTCTCCCGATGGGGAGGTCGTCGGAGCCTCGATGACCGCTAGTCCCGGTTTGATGGAAATCCGCTATTATCGGGAAGATCCCAATCGGGGTTCCGGTGGTGCTCATAGCGGTACCCAACTGTTTACCAATCCGGATAGCTTCGTCCGCAATCCCTTTGCTAAGGAATATAATGGCCAGCTTGCCAATCCCCGCTGGATTCCGCTTTTCTCCTGGCAGCGCTTCGGACCTGGGTTGCCCTTTCTTGATTCTAATTTGAGTCAGGAAAATCCCGATTATAATCCAGCCGCCATTTTCAACTTGAATACCGCTTTTAATCCATTTTTCCCCGGCGAGCTTTATCTGAGCGGGACCCCGGAGGAGTCTTTCGCCACAAAGATTTTGCAACCCGGTTTTACCGAAAATCCCCTGTGGCCAAATCCCGATACTGCGCGCGAAGAGCGCTTTTTTCAACGCGGAGAATCCAGCTATGATCGCCCTTTTTACGTTCAATGGGTGCCGGTTCTTGCCGATCCTACCAGGGAACCTTCCGTCGATAATCAGTTGGTCGGCCGTTACGCCTATTGGGTCGATGTCGAGAACACCAAAGTGCATTTGAATGTGAATACCCGGTCCTTGCAGGATGATCGTGAAGGGGGAGAGGTCGGGAAAAATATATCAACTTTTGCGGCTATCTTGGGCCACCCCATGGGGGATGCCTACAATGGGCTCCCGATGGGCGATAGTGCAACCTTTCGAGCTGGGGTTCCAGAGTGGGAAGGTTCTGAAGGTCTCTCTTATTTTTCGCAACAACCGTTCCCTCAATCCAATGTAAATGCCATCATCAATTCTTCCTTTAATAATGCCCGTCGTCAGTTGACTGATGGTCTGCCAATGACGCAAACCGCAGAGTTTGAAGGATGGAATACCTCCTTTCTCGGCAACCAGGGATCTTTTTATGTTCTCGATTCAGATGCTGGCTTTCGCCTGGATCCATTGGGCGGGACCAATGAGGCCCATGTACGCTCTTTTGATTACCTGCTCGGATGGTCTGCACGTTTGAATGGTGACGATAGTTGGGGTGGCTTTCATGACGAGGAAGACAACCTTCCGTTCGTAGCGGATAATTCAATTGTCGACTGGAATGTTTTTACTGGCAAGCGCCCCCTTCACGACGGCTTTGCCTTGGAAATGGCCATGGAAACATTCACTCTGGATTACTCCCGTTCAGCCTTGGATCTGGATCCCAGTCCGGCCAACCGCTCTTATCCAAGAGGCGGACGCTTTAATTCAATAACCGAAATGTATTCCTTGATCGACCCCTTGGGCTCTCGGCGCAATGATGACGGTTCCCCGCAGTTTCCCTTCCCCCCCGATCCTTCTAAAACCATGTCCGATGCCTATATGCAGGCTTTCCGGCGAACCCACGGAATGTCGGCGACCATTTACGGATATGAGGAAGAGCGCGATCCTCTGGGATTACCCAAGATCGATATTGTTCGCCTCCAGCGGGAAGGAACCGGAGGACAAATGGCTAATCAATTACGGGATCGTCTGAACGATCCCGCCTACCATTTCGCCTATTTCCCCGGTAGAGGCACCCCTTATATGTCCAACGACAGCGGAGGCCGGAGTTTTGCTCAATCTTTGAACTCCTTTGCCGGTGATGGGCGACGGGATAACGATAACAACGGCTTGGCCGTTGTCGAGCAAATGATTGCCAATATTGTTTCCTATGCGGAACCTCACGATACCCCCCCCAGTTTTGACGAGAGTTTGGGTGTTGTTCCCGTCAAATCGGTGCCGCATGTTGCTGAGGTGGGTACCCGAGCGCGAAACAGCCTTTGGGGACTTGCTGAGGAAAACGAACCTTTGGTCTATGTGAGCCCCTACGATACTGATGCTTCAACCTCACCAGATTCTGATTCAACGATCAATGAGGACGCCTTTTATAGGCCTTGGGGCCTTTTTCAGGCGGATCGTTCGCCCAATCCAGAGCCTATTGAAGATCCGGATCCTGAGAGTGACGATATCGTCGCCTATCGTTACCACCTTGAGTTCATTAGAGATTGGGGTCCAGAGGATGGTCCTACAGGTTCTCATTCTCTACTTGTTCCCAATGAGCCCGAGTCTGACCATTCCTTGGAAAATTGGAGCCTGAATCCTGGTTCGGGAATAGCTTCTTTTTATATTGAAGTAGACAACCCCAATGAAAATTGGGATCTTGCCAAAGAAGGATTCGAATCAACCTACTCCTATTCCCCCGCCGCGATCGCCAATTTTCTCAATAATACGGCCAACCGAGAGGGTTCTGGTAGTGGAACTTTACCACTCGGTTCGAACTTGGAGGCATACTTTCGCAATATTATGGTGGACGTCATCTTTGGAATGGCCAATCCAAATCCTTTCGCCTCGAACCGGTTTGAAGGCAACTTGGTCGTGAATACCGACTCCGGGGACTTGACCTTTATGGATTCTGAGGGTGAACTTTCTGAAGGGGAGGGACCCATCCTACCGGATTTTGGCCCCTATGCCATGAGACCGGCCGGAGGTGCCAGCCGTGGTAGACCTAGTAATTACAATTTGATTGCCACCGGTTACTGGGCCAGAGGGGAAACCTTGTTTGCCCGCTTGGGCGGAACTGAGGGGTACGAACTCATTGATTTTTCCAATGAATCCAATCGGTGGGGAAATTCTGTTCCTCTCCGCATCAATGGCTGGGAAATCCAGGACCGTAATGGGGAAGTATTCCACAGGGTTCCAATGCGCAGCTTGGGAGCTCCCTCATCAACCGTTGTCCCGTGGTGGGATATGACCAACACCGCCTACAATGTCGGAGCGATCAGTTTATCAGGCCGAGGCGATCAGCCGATTAACAGTTGGAACAATAGTTTTAAACCTTTCCAAGAAAGGCGATTGCTTGAGTCGAATGCCGAGGTGGAAAGCGATGCCGTTCCGGTGGGTTGGTTTTCCTACGAAACCCAACGCCACCGCTGGGACGATGAGCATGACAACATCTTGTCCATTCGGGCAAATTTGGAGGAAGCTGTCGACGATGGTATACTCAATTGGCTTCAAGGTGTTGTTGCTGATGGGGATGATACCGAAGGCATGGTTATCAACACCTTTATTGGGAGGGATGTTCTGGAAAATATTTCCAGCTTCAACAATGCTTTGGTATTGGTAAATGCAAACGTTGACGAAGATGGGGATGTCGTCTTTAGCAGCCCCGGCTCAGCATCAACCATTGGTGAACCAGGGGCTGATCTTACCCACTGGGGTGCCTTGAACCGTGAGTTTCTGCGGAATGTCCGTCAAAGACCTCCGATGATGGAGGTCGTTCTCTCCATTGACCCGGTATTGGGGCATCGCACAATAAACCCCGATCTGGAGGTAAATAGTGATTTCGGAAACCTTTCTTCCTCCCAGAGACGGACCGGCCATTTTTACGGCACCCTCGGTCACACCTGGCGGAGGGCTTCTCCTTACCTTCAGGTTGAAGAACCTATTGCGGGAGGGCCTAGGGAGGAACGCCCGATTATTGATTATACTACCGAAGAAAGGGAGAGGGAGATCCAGAAGGTCGTTGTTCGAGGTACCCGATATGAAACGATCACTGTAACCGTCACCGAGACTGTTGAAGTACCCATCCTTGGTGATCCTATTGAGATTATAGACCCACCGCAACCGGGTGGCTTTAGTTTGAGGATTCCGCACGTCATGTCCCGACCCTATTTTGGAGTTGTTTATACTGGTGGAGACCGCCGTCAGGGAATGAGCGCGCGCACCGTGCCCCCGAGTCTCGTTGGTCCTGTCCGCCAACAGCATGTAAACCATTTGTCTCTATGGGATTACGAGTTTCTTCTAGATTCAACGGATCGATCTTCGGTGCTAAATCGAGAGGTTGATGGGGTAGGCTTGCTGATACCGTTGCAAGCGAGCGCCCCCCAAGTTCGTCGCCGTTCTTTCTTCTCCTCCGGAGTTCGGGGAGACTATATGGTCTCAATTGGTGAATTGGGCTTTGTTCACTCAGGACTTCCCCAATTGCCGATTAACTTGGGAGGCATTACTCCGCAATTTACTTTTTTGCATGGAAATATAGGTGTCTCTAATTGGGCAAGTCGCGACGGGTTTAACAATATGGGTTTTGGACAAAACGCTCTGGAAGCACCCCAGAATGGTCCGCCCATGTCTATGCTTCTCGATTTGTTTACCCCCGGATCGTTTCGTGACAGCTTTACTGGCCAAGCGCGTAGCCAAAGTGATTGGGAGAATTCGGGACGCTCCGATGTTCCTTCCAACTCTCCTCTGAATCCCCGCCGGGGCACCTGGAACGTCAATATTGCGTCAGTGGGGGATAACTACATGGCCTTCAAGCAGGGTGTGCCGAACGCACCTATTGACCGAACTCGCCATACTTTGACCAACAGTCCGTCCTGGGCGGTTTGGGTCCCTTCCGGAATGGGCTTTCAAGCGGGTGAGGTCGATGGCCGCGCCTTTATGCTTGATCCGTGGATGAATTATTTTCCGCGCTATCGACGGGGTTTTGAAAACTGGATTGCTGCGACCGGGGGAGATTTTACCCCCGACCGTTCACGGGGCATTGGCGTTTGGGGGAACTTACATGACTCTGCTGCCAGAACCTACGCCTATGGCCCTTTAAATCTCCCCATATATTCTTTCTACGGACTCGACGGTGGCCCCCCTGTTGGTATCATGTTTGATGAGTGGAACAGCGCGAGTGATCGCTCGAATCCTCTTGCCCTCTTAATGGGAGCCGGGATGACCATCGGTGGTCATAGTCTTGAAGCGTTCAGTGGCCATATTTGGATGGATAGTGTTTTTTCCTATCACGGAAATCATATCACAGGTTCAAGGCACGACACTTCCAACGCTTCCGAATATTTTGAAGACGCCCTAAATGCTCCGCGCCCCGAAAACCGTTTGCCCTTGGAACGGATTACCCGGTTTTCCCTTTATCCCATGCGCCATCATGTGAGTGAATTGAATCGAAGTGCGCTCGATAGTATTCGTGATCGAACTGAGGATGATAATCAGCACGCCGTCGACGCCTCGCAATTTGGCGGCGGCAGGGGAGCCGAGTTTGGTTTTTCGTATCATAAAACGATCATGAATGCCGAGCGGGGTTATACTTTTGAGAGGCTTACCTTTTTATCCAACGAATCGGAAGCTAGAGGGGCGGTACAGCGAACCAATCCTGCCGGAGAATCTTTTCAAGCGGGGGTCTTTCGGAACACCCCTTATGCCGCTGCAGCGAACCAGGTCAGTACCTCCGCCAATGTCTTTACAATTCACATCGTCGCCCAGGCGATTCGCGATTCTGGCGAGAACGATCAGGAAAATGGTGAGTTGAACAATTGGGGAGACTTTTCCTTCAGTGATCAAATCCTCTCCGAACAATGGGCTCGTGCCGTAGTGGCCAGAGTCCCCAATGAGGATACCCTTAGTCGTTATGCCGGAGGAAATTTTGCCAACCCCGAATACGACTATAAGATCCTTTACTACAGGGTCGTCGACAATCCCCGTTAATCGTTATCTGTTCTTATGCGTTATTTCCTTTCTCTTTTTATCGCCCTCTTTGGTATGACCCAGTTTTTGGGCGCCCAAAATATCCGGCCCCGGATGCCGGTTGCTTTAAACGAGGGTACCCCCATTTTCCAGGAAGATCGTTCCACGCAAAGCCGCACTGCCCTCGAAGGCGAGGTCATGATGGTTCGCAGAGTCGATGGTGATTGGTTTGAGGGCGCTTCCCCCATTTCCGAACTTGGGTCCGGCTGGGTCCGTGTTGCCGATGCCGAGCCTACCGATTCCCGTAGCCTCAATGCGTTCCGCCAACGGCGCAGGGAGGTTTTGGAGGTTTTTGCGGAGCAGGAACAGGCCGAAACCGCCGCCGCCTTCTCCCAGAAGCAGGAACAATGGACCCAGGAGGATGCCGCCAACTCCGGTATGGCCTCCTCTCATGGCCCCACCCAAGCCCGAACTTCCACTTTTGTCCCACAAAATGCCGCGGTTGCTGGCTATTTTTCGCTCGGAGGATCTCGCATTTCAATTTCCGATATCGCCGTTTCGCCGTTTGGGGATACCTACATCGCTGGTGATACCGTGGGGATTGACGTTGATCTATGGGGAGAACGCATACGCCCATGGTTGGACAATGAAGTCCCCGAGGATCTTTTTGAACGTCCGGTCCCTATGACTTTTATCCTTCGGCTAAACCGGGATTTGCAGAACGGCGCCGAGCTTTTTCTGGCCTCACCGCGGCAATTGGGTGCAATTACCACCATGCGAGTGAACCAACAGGGTAAAGTGTATTTGTTGGTCTCGGGGCATGATCAGGACGAAATTGCCAATGCGATCGTTCGAACCCCGGATTTACGCCGGGCCGGAAATACCAATCATGATCTTTTGATTCTATCTCCCGACCTGAAAACTCTCGAAGGGGGAGGGGGCATTCGGCAAATCCGTTCGCACCTGGCTGGCTTCGAAATCGATGACCATGGCAGACCGACTTTCTTTGCCGATGATGATAACCGTTCACCACAAAATGTTCCGGCCCTGACTCGCCTCCACAGCAACGCCCGTGCCGAAGCCCCTTTCGCTGCCCAGGATAACGGGTATCGGATTTTCTTTAATTTACACAACCCCCCCTTTACCGACTACGACAATCCATTTTCGATTTGGGGCACCAGCCGCACAACCTATCCCCCTACCGCGACTCCGATTGCGAAATTCGGATCCCGTCACAATGCTGGACAGGAAATCAAATGGGGCGGGTCCGAAGGGCAGCGGGCTACCGGTAATCCCTACGGCCTTCAAAACCTCATGGCCGAGAATATGATCATTGACTTACAGGGCAACATTATCCTCGGCGGAACGGTTCCTCACAACATGCCCATGCCTGGTTTTGATCCGTTTCTGGCGTCCTATTCCCCGGACGGGGAACTCCGCTGGGGGAATATCCTTCTGGACGGCTTTCTCAGTGAGCCCGACCAAAAAAACCAAGCCATTGCCATCGACCCGCGAAATGGCGATATTCTGGTATCCTTCCGCCAGCACGGGAACAATGTTCATTCCATGATACTTCATCCCGATGGCTTTCTCAATCGATATACCGGTACGGAGGGGGACATCATGATTACCTGGATTGGGCGTATCGATGCCGATAGTGGGGAACTCAGAAATTCCACCTACCTGTATTCCCGGATGCCCCGAAACTATGATTCCGGTTGGCCCGATCTCAGCAACTATTTCATGTACGGCAACGGCAACCTCGCCGTCGACAATGATGGTTTCGTTTATGTCAGCGGCATGTCCCGGAACGTTTCCCCCACCACCCGTAACGGCTTCATTCCCCACAGTCGCCGCGACGGGTTTATGCCCGTTCTCCATGTTCTCACTCCGGATCTTAGCCAACTGAGCTACGGTACCTACCTCTCCGAGACTGATGGCCGTACCCTCCACACCATACCTTTCCCCGATGGCACCATTTTCAACTACGGCACCATAGGTGACTCCGGACCCTTCCACACCGCCCACACCGACCGCGTTGACTACCTCACCGACCAACGCCCCGACAAACGCGGCAGCGCCCCCTTCATCGTACTCCTCAATCCCGAAAAAGGCGGCCAACGCCACCAATGGCGCTTCGCCCCCAGCCCCCAATCACAAGACTGAAGCCAAACCCCAAGGCCAAACCTCACCCCACCCCCCTGTCAATATTTAAGACCTTAAAACCTAAATAGAGGAGTCAACAAAAAAGTCCAAACAACCTAATTTTCAAAACTTTTCTCAAATCCCCCCAACAAGAGTAGGACTCCCTTCTTCTGAAGTCAGAGGTCAGCCGTCATGACAACCTCACCTGAAGTCAATATTTAATTCCCTTAAACCTAAAATTCAAGACTTTGGCAAATTCCCCACAAGAGTAGAGTAGGGCTCCCCCAGGACTGCCCCCCCCCAAGCCCCAACCCTGGAGTAAGACCGGATTGATCGGAAGTCAGCGCCGGGAATATAGAACGAAGAGCCTTGCGGGGTCGAAGTGTTCCGCCCACGTGGGGCTTGTTTTGCGACCCTCGATGCAAAGCACTTCGCGCAGCGACAAGAGGACTCCGCTTCTTCCAACAGCCGTCTCCCTTAAAATCACAAGCTGCATAAGTATAACAAACGAGAACCAAAATATTGACATACTTAAGACCTTTAAATTTAAATGTTGACGGTTAATGGATTTTTGTTTTCTTGGAGGGATGCAACGAAAACGCTTACATTTTACGGACTGTCCGGCGGTTTATCATGTGATGTCGCGGACAGTGAATGGAGAAAAGATTTTTGGCGAGAAGGAGAAAGCCGTTCTTGCCAAAATGTTACAAAAGGTGGCGGCCTTTTCAGGGGTCAAGGTCTTGACCTACTGTATGATGGCCAATCACTTCCATATTCTGGTGGAAGTGCCCGCTGCGGAAGGGATCGAATTGACCGATGAAGAGTTGGTGGAGCGGTACGAGCATCTGCACGGGGAGAATAATCATCTGCGCAAGACGCCCCGCTCGATAGCCTATGCGCCCAATTCGGTGGAGCAGGTGCAGTGGACGCTGGAACAGGGAGGGGAGGAGGCTGAGGAACTCCGCGCGGCCCTGCATAAGCGGATGCACAATTTGCCGGAGTTCGTTAAGACGTTCAAACAACGGGTGAGTATTTGGTACAACAGTGAGTATCGGCGCTACGGTCCGTTGTGGAGTGAGAAGTTCAAGAGTGTCCTGGTGGAGGGGCGGGCTAATGCCTTGAAGGTGGTAGCGGCTTACATTGATCTGAATCCGGTGCGGGCGGGATTGGTTGATGATCCGGGCAAATATGCCTACAGTGGATACGGGGAGTCAGTGATGGCGGGAGAACTGGTGACCGATTTGGGGTATATTGTGGATGCGATAGATAAGGATACGGGCAGCGATGTATTGCGATTTTACCGGATGCTGGTGCTGGGGCAGGGGCGAATGCCACGGGACGGTAAGGGCCATCTGGATGACCAGGAAGCGCAAGAGGAGATAACTCGTTTACTCAGTGAGCAGGCCAAAAGCGAAAGCGAACGTCGCGGACGGGAAAAGCTTTTCGCCTCGATTACCAGGGCTCAGGTTGTAGGTTCAGAATCGTTCGTTGGGGGGCTTTTGAAGGAGGCGAGACAATGCCTTTCGCGCAGAGTCCGTCGTCCTAGTTTGACCTTTGAGACGCCACTTCCCGGATTGTTTTCGCCGAATTTCTTTCGGTTCAATAAAACCAAATCGGAAAAATAGTAAAGATGAACAAACCAACTACAATGAATCAAAATTTAAAACTAAGTTCATGGAACTTAAATATTGACAGTTGTGGGTACGGGTTTGGAGGTTTGCGGTTTGGGGTTATTTGTGGCCGCTTTCGCCGTAATAGGGGTTGTCTGGGGGGCCTTTGCCGAATTGGAATATGACTCCGGTGCCGGCAAGGATTACTGCGATGATGGTGAAACGGTATTCGCCGATCATCCAAGCCATGACGAAAAGAACCAGAGCGATAGCGATCAGGGCGTACCCGGCTTCATGTTTTTGAAGTTGGCGGAAACGCCTTTTGTTTTTTTTGTCACTCATGTTTCTAATCTACGCAAATTTGGAGAGGTGGGTCAATAGGGATCAATCTTCATTGAGCCAATACATGGCGTAAGGTTCCAAGTGAAGTTGCTTTGCGGTGGAAATGGTTTCGCCAGTGAAGTCGTCTTTTAAGAAGTGTGATAAACCTTCCGAGCGTAGTGGGGCGAGGTTAATGGAATGCGCGGTATCGGAAAAATTCGCAATAACGACCATTTGGTTGGAATCCACCCAACGCAAGTAGGCCAGCGTGTGGTCATTCCCAATGGGCAAAAGCCGCATTTTCGAGCCCCAAAGAGAGGGGTTTTTCTGCCGATGCGAGAAAATGCTCTGTAAAGTCCGGAAGACTTGCCAAGGGACCGTAGGAGTATCCGCAGAAGCCTTTTCCAGATGGGACCAGTCGGCTTGGGAGCGATGGACCCAGCGGCTGTCTTCGGCTTTGTCGGCATCCTCAAGGTATTGGTAATTGTTCAGAGTTCCCCACTCCTCGCCGAGGAAAATAAGCGGAATGCCGCCGATACTGGCCAACACTCCATAGAGCATACGGATTCGGCGAAGGGCCATTTGGAGAAGGTAGGGGTCATTTTTTTCCAAAGCTTGTTCCAGCCCGGCCAAGGACGCCATGGTCCCGGAGATCCGCATATCTCCGGTGTCCTCGTTGTGCTGGAAGGGTACTCCACTACTGAATGAGCCGGGGAATCGACCGGTGTAAAAGCGATTGAGGAAATCGCGATGATGGTCAGGGTTTATCCCCACGGCCCAAGCATCGTCGTTGTCAAAGGACCAACCGATATCATCGTGACCGCGCAAGTAGTTGATCCAAGCAGTGCCTTCCGGGAGGTCATGCCGGTGACTCAGGGACTGGCGCAAAATCCTGGTCTGGCGGGTTGCGGTGCTTTCCCAGAGCAAGGCCATTAAGGTGGGGTTGTAGGAGAGTTGGCATTCGTGTGGACTGATGTATTTGACTACCTCGTCCGGATGTACAATGGCTTCTGATTTGAAAATAAGGCTGGGAGCGGCGATGCGGCAGAGGGTGCTGAAGGCTTTGATCAACAAATGTGCCTGGGGCAGATTCTCGCAGTTGGTACCCAAGCGTTTCCAGACAAAGGCGACGGCGTCGAGCCGCAGAATTTCCACTCCGGTATTGGCCAAGAACAGCATTTCGGCTGCCATGGCACGAAAGACTTCGGGGTTGGAGTAGCGAAGATCCCATTGGAAACTGTTAAAAGTGGTCCAAACCCATTTTTGCATGCCGCTATGCCAGGTAAAATTTCCCCGACGAATGGTGGGGAAAATTTCCCGAAGATTTTTTTCGTAGAGGTCAGGAATGGTGCGGTCGGGGTAGACATGGTAATAGTCCTGAAATTCCCGTTCTCCTTCCTGGGCCCGCAAAGCCCATTCATGGTCATCGGAGGTGTGATTGAAAACGAAATCGAGGACCAGGGAAATGCCCACTTCACGGAGATCGTGGGCGAGGTTGCGAAGGTCTGCCATGGAGCCCATTCGGGGGTCGACGGTACGGTAATCGCTGATGGCGTAGCCGCCGTCGCTGTTGCCGGGACGAGAGGCGAAAAGCGGCATCAGGTGGACATAGGTCAAGCCGAGATCCCGCAGGTAGGGAATCCGCTCACGCAGACGATTGAGGTCGCCGCTGAAGAGGTCGACATAGAGGGAACCGCCAACCATGCGCTGGGACAGATACCATTCGGGGTCATTTTCCCGGCGCTGGTCAAGTTGCAATAACTCGTCCGGTCGATTGAGCCAGCAATCTACGGCAGTCAGTAAGATGCTTTCCAGATAGTAGAAAAAGTCATACTGGTCGCCGTAGAGACGGTAGAGCAGGTGGAAGAATTTGAGCCAATATTCATCCAGGCGAGAGTCGATGGCCTCAATCAATTCGGCGTGAGAGAACTGCAAAGAATACGACGCCTCGATCCGGGCGATAATTTTCGGGCGGATACGGGCGAGGGAACGCTGAGCTTCGTAAGTGAGGTCGAAATCAGCCATCCGAATCGGTTACTTTTTCGTTGGGAATGTTAATCGTTCCCAGAAAATCATAGTATTCGATTCCTTCGGTAATACCGCGGGCATGCTCGGCCTGAGCAAAATAGACTCTGGGGTATTTGCGCAGGCGTTCCAATTCCCGGCTATAATTGCCAACAACGACCCCGAGGGTATTGCCAGCGAGCATTCCTTCGTCGTTTCCGGAATCCCCGGCGACCAGAATATGTTCCAGCGGCAGATCCCATTTATAGGAGAGGTGTCGAATGGCGTTCCCCGCTCCGGCGCGGGTAGGGATGATGTCGAGAAACATGTTCAGCGAGGCGATTACATTTACGCGAATGCCATGCTCGCGTAAAATCCGACGGATTCGTGGCAGGGAAGGGGATTTGCGAAAATCGATGCCATAGCTGATTTTGTAGGTGGATTGTTGTTCCTCCTCTTGTGGATAAACGCCTTCAATGGAATCCATGACCTCGCGGATTTTTTCCGGTTCCCAGCGGAATTGAATATGTTTTTCCCAGCTTTTATCCCGGGTGAAATTTTTCCCGTAGTAAATCTCGGTGCCTACGGAAGTGATGAGAACCTCAGGGTGGGGGATCCCCATCTCCTCCATGAGTTCCAAAACATCTTCGTAGCGTCTTCCCGTGGCGATGCCAAAGCCGACATGTTCTTCGGCGTGGGTGATTAATTCGAAAAATTCTTTCATCCCCTGATCGTCGCCGGTGAGGGTGTTGTCGATATCCGAAATAATGAGCCGATCGATATCGGGTAGCCAGCGGGATTTGCGTCCGTGGGCGAATTTCGGGGCATGGTCGAAATTCTGGAGAACTTCGTTTATGTCCCTTAGGTATCTTTCAACATGCCGTTCCCAGGAGTAGTGGGTGTAGACATTTTCCAAACCATTGCGGGACCATTCGTTCCATTGGTCAGGTTCCAGGATGGCATGCATAAGAGCCTTTTCGATGGCTTTGGGGTCGAAGGGATCAACAAGGGCTCCGTTTTGGCAATTGGAAATGATGTCGCTGGGGCCTCCATCGTTCGTTGCGACGATGGGGGCTCCACTGGCGGCGGCTTCAAGCAGGGTGAGGCCAAAAGGTTCGGTCATTGCCGCATTGACAAAGACTCCACGCGATCTGGTGATGGCGCGGTAGAGGCAGGGTACATCGCTGGATTTATGATGTTTGGGATAGGCGACTTTGCCGTACAGGTCGTAAATATCGATAAGGGTTAGCACATTGGTGATGACCTTTCGTTGGCCTGAGGGCATATCCCGGAGATCGTCCCGGTTGCCCATGATGAGCACGAGGTTAGCTGCACGCTGGAGTTGTGGGGATTCGCCGTAGGTGCGGACCAGCATTTCCAGGTTTTTCCTTTCGTCGGGCCGCGCCATAGCGACGATCATTGGCTTATCGGGCTCTTGCAAAAAGCTCTTAACATCTTTTTCCAGGTCGCTTTCCTGATCCTCTTCGGAAGGGGGGCGGAAGGAACTCAAATCGACCCCGGGAGGGATTACCTCCATGCGTTCGGGTACATAATGCTCGTAACGTTCGTATTGTTCCCGCACTTCCTGATGGGTGCTGGTGCAGATAAGGGAACAAGTTTCCAATGCGTATTCTTCGGCCTCAATGCGTTGGGACAAGCAATACTGCTTTTCCATTTTTTCGAGGGAGGCCCCTGAGGCTTCCAATCTTTCGCGTTTAATGCGTCCCAAGGAGTGTCCGGTAAAAACAAAGGGAATCCCGAGAAGGCGGGATAATTGGCCGCCGCCATATCCGGCATCCGCATAATGGCCATGAATGATATCGGGGACCCGTCGGTTTTTCTTAAAATAGTTGAGACATTGGTCCACGAACATCTCCATGTAGGGCCATAGTTTGGATTTGCTAAGGTAGCGTTTGGGGCCGAAAGGAATGCGAACGATATAGGCTTTATCGGCAATTTTTTCTTCGAGTTGTGCGTAGTCCTTGGAGATCCGGTCGTCCACCACCTGCCGGGTGATGAGGTCGACCCGGCGAACATCGGGTCTTTCAGCGAGGGCGCGGGCGAGTTCAACCACGTAGCGGGTTTGGCCACCCGTGTCTTCGTCCCGGCCCAGTTCAAGGTTTTCTCCGCGGATCAGCCCATGAAGGCTAACCAAAGCGATATGTAGTCCTTTTTTTTTGCTCATAAATGGAGTTAGTTGGTAAAGGTCTCTGGGGGCCTAAACTACATGGTATTGTAGGCAGAGAACCAAAAAGAAACAAGTGATTTTCGGAGCTTTCTCAATTCCCGGTTTGAAAACGAAGTCTTGGCGACACTGGAGAGGGTCTTTCCGTTGATCCCGGGAAGGGAAGGCGACAGACAAAGAAAGTTGACAATGGGAGCTATTTACGAGCATTCTTGTTTCATGCAATATTGGAAAAACACACGTTTATCGTTGGCCCTTTTTTTTGCTTCGGTCTTCTTTCTGGCGGCCAGTGGAAGTTTGGCTTTGGCTGAAGATGAGGATGGCGAAAGCGGGGATGGAGAGGATCATGGATCGGTGATCCAAATTTCCTGAAAATTTCACATCGTGGAGCAAGATCGCCCGATTCGTCCCGGACATGAGATCCTGGGCGGCTATTTTCGACTTTTTGGCAAAATTGTTGGAGTTCTTTTATTCCCTCTGGCTTTCCCATTTTTACTTCTCGTCTGGATTTTTGCATATAGTATGGCAAGGGGGTCGATTCCGGTTAATCAAAGTACGGTGGGGACGGTGGAGGAAAAAGAATTCACTCTTTCCGGCCAAGACGGGGTAGTGGTACAGGATTTGCGCCCGGAGGGGAAAATCCGCTGTTTGGGCGGTTTGCATGAAGCCCGCAGTGAAAGTGGTTTTTTGGCATCGGGAAGCAAGGTAACGGTTTGTGGCCGCGGGCCTGGTGGTCAATTACGGGTGCGGGCATCGGCGGGGCGGAAGGATGGGAACAGTTAATGTTGAAGAAAGGGCGTGTTTTGGTGACGCTCGTTACCGGGGCCGAGCCTTCTTTCTGGTCATCGGCCAAAAAAGGTAATAGTCTGGTCGAATGAGCTCAGATTCCAAACCTGTCCGAAAGTATACCACGGCAAAGCCCGAAATTGACGACAAGATCCGTGACTTGTTAAAGGAGTGGGGGGTCGACCCCGAGGAGCCGAAGTATTTTGAAATGGTGGTAACGATTTTAAAGCTGGCTTCGGATAATCCCCATCCCGCTGACTTGCTTCTTTTTAATCGAATGATGAAAGAAGTACGTTACGCCAACCGGGTTTTTCAGCCCTATCGGGGGACGAGGAAGATTTCGGTATTCGGGTCTGCCCGGACACTTGCTGATTGTCCCACGTACAAAGCAGCGTATCACTTTTCCGAGATGATGCGGGACCGTGGATTTATGGTTATTACTGGAGGTGGAGAGGGGATTATGGGAGCGGCTCAAGCGGGGGCCGGGAGAGAGCATGGCTTCGCCCTGAATATCGAGCTGCCCTTTGAGCAAAGGGCCAATAAGACGATCGATGGGGATCATAAGCTCATCAATTTCAAATACTTTTTTACGCGAAAACTGCAGTTTCTAAAAAACTCTGATGCTATCGCGCTCTTCCCGGGGGGATTTGGAACCATTGACGAGGGGTTTGAAACCTTAACCCTCATGCAGACCGGTAAAGCCCAGATACTTCCGGTGATCATGGTTGATGAGCCGCATGGCAGCTTTTGGCGGTCTTTTGATCACTATATTAAAAACCATTTGATTAAAGATGGATTGATATCCCGTGACGACTTGCATTTGTTCAAAATTACGGACTCCCTTGAAGAAGCTTGCCGGGAGGTAATAAACTTCTATTACAATTTTGTTTCCTACCGTTTTGTCCGTGATATCTGTGTGATCCGAATGCAGCGCCAAATTCCTCAAGGCGGCTTGGTCCGCTTGGAAGAGGATTTTCAGGACATCTTAATAGGTGAAGAACCTGTATGGACCAGCGAAGCTCTTCCGGAGGAAGCGGAGGAAACGGAAATTGCTGATTTGCCGCGTTTGTGTATTCGGTTTAATCGCCGGGCTTACGGGCGCCTTCGTCAGCTTATTGACCGGGTCAACATGTACTGAAGCCGGAGGGGGGGGAGCATGGGGATAGGGGAGTATTGGAGTGTTGGATGCCCGGGGGTCGCCCTCCGTGCAATGGCATGCTCTTTGCGGCGCTTCGAGGGGGGGGAGGCCTC
>JAIUMY010000051.1 GCA_022565335.1 Opitutales bacterium | reverse complement strand
GAGGCTTTTCCAACATGAGATAACGGGCCGAAATAAGTTCAGGTCCATTGCCTTCTCTCTGCTTCCTCTGAAACTCCTGTTTAAAATTCTTCTTCTTTCTGACCCTTCCTGGTTCTCCGTTTTTTGAACAGGAGTAAACCGAGATAACAGAGAAGGAATAAGCAACTCGTCAGCACCCCTTATTCCGGATACTCATGTTCTTTCCCTGATTTTCTAAGTTGGGTTTTCCAGAGTCACCTCGTGGACAAAGTCATTACGTTCGATCTCTTCGAGGGTGAGTGGTTTTCCGGCTACGGTGATGTTTTCCAATTGTACCTTGCTGACCCCGAAATCCTCGTTCAAACCGGCCATCCGGCATTGCCCGCGCTCATCGGCAGTGATATTTTGCAACTTCACGTTTTCAATCCGGCTGCGCCCTTGAATCTTTCGCCAAGTGGGGGCGGAGGCATGGAGGTCGATCAAACGGCCATCGGAACCACTGCCGGGACGGCTGCGGTCGAATTGATTCAATTGGACATCGCGAAACGTCACCTCGGAGATGGTGGCCCGATCAAAGCCATCAATGACACATAAGCGGGCGGTGCGCACCGCGTCGATGCGTTCGAAACGGATGCGTTCCATCCGGGCGGCGCAGGTTTCGGTACCAATTTTAGCGGTGGCGGAGTTGTTAATGGCGATCAGATCGGTGACGGTGATATCAGCCACATCGCCGAGCCATCCATCTTCGGTGCCACAACTTTTTACCGCCACCGCGTCGTCGCCGGTGTGCATCAGGCAGTGGTGAATCGTCACTCTTCGGCAGCAATCGGGGTTGACCCCATCGGTATTGACATGGCCGACCAGGGGGCGGTTGTTGAGTACTTTCAAGCGGTTGATCTCTACTTCCTCGCAGCCGCGCAAATGGGTGTTCCAGTTGCAGGAACCGCTGAAAACCGGTCCGTCAATCCGCAGGTTGTGGCATCCTTTTACGCTGACCATGTCCCGGTAATACCCTTGATTGTCCAAAACGCTCCGGTTGCCATCGATATGGCCCGGGCCGGTGAGGGAGATATTTTGCCCGGACAGGGCGTTGATAAAGGCGGCCCGCCGGTGATGCCAACCGCCGTGGGCGGGGTCTCCGATATCGTCGGCCCGATCACTGGCCTGGAGCACCGCGCCGCGGCACAGATGCAGGCGGCAATTCGAACGAAGGGACAAATTCCCGGCACGATACCATCCGGAGGGAAGCATCAGAGTATGCAGGTCAGGATCGGCGGAAACCCGATCCATCGCGTCCTGAATTTCACGGGTTTGCACCCTTTTCGGATCGTGGTGAACACCCAACTCGGGGCCCGCAATCACCCCGGGCCCGTGGGGGTCGGGCGCGGGCGGCTCAAAGGCCAGCAGCAGATAACCCAGGCCGTCGGTCTCCACGACCAAATACGGGTTTCCGTGGATGCGAAAAGTGGCCGGTTGTTTCTTTTCCGGAGGCCGGACCTGAATTCCCAGTCGGCTGGGATACACCCGAATTTCTTCGTGATGGCGCTTAATTGAGAGCGCCACTTCATGTTCTTCATTTTCCGGCAGCGAAGCGTGAACAAAACAGAAAGGCACATCACATTGGCTGTAGCGGACGACCCGCAGAGGGGTCCCTTCCACTTTGACCAAAACCTGATCAGCGGTGGGCAGATACCCCTCCGGTAATTGCGCATTGAAATCGATTATCGCGTTGTTGGCATTGGGGTGTTCCATCAATTGTTTCACTCGGGTGACTGGCGGGAAGGAGTATTGGTGACGATGATACGGGCGATCCGGGGGCCGTTGTTTCCATGCTGACGGGCGCCGAAATAAATGGTGTTTTCCCCCGGTTCGTCGAGATTGAGGCCGCGATTGCGCCAGGTCCATCCCTGGTTGCCGATGGAGATCCAATGCCATTGCGCGTCGCTTTGGGTGCGGATCCAGGCGGAGTCGTTGCTGCCTGCGTTGCCCCAGCATTGGTAATACACGTCGTAGCGTCCGGTTTGTTCACCAATGTCCACGGTGAAGGAGAGGCTGAGGTCCGGGTCCGGTTTATTGGAACGGCTGCTTTGGGTCGGCACAAAGACGGGGCCGCCATCCGGGGCACCCTCTTCCTGAAGCTCCCAGTGTTGGCCGGCGGTCACGTCGTCGAAATCGATTTCCACGTGAAAATTCTCGTCATGGGTGCGGCCTTCGGCCTCGGGCGAGGGTTCCGATGCAAAGGAAGGGTTATGAGCCAAAACCCGGAACTTCCGACTTTCCCCATTCTCCATTCCGCCAACTTCCAAACGAAGGGTTTCGGCGTCCACCCGGTCCACTTCTTGCCAGTTTTCCCCTTCATCCAGACTTTGCTCAACGGTGTAACCGACGAGATTTTTGCTGTCACTGGCGGCCCAGTTGATTTCCACTGCCCGATTGTTCAGGCTGCGGATGCTGATCGATGGTGGGGCCGGAGGGGCCGCCTCGCCCACGGCGAAATTGCGCTGTCGGCTAAGGGCCGGAAGCACGCGTTCGTTGCCGTCCTGATAGGCGGTGACCCAGACAATTCCTGTTTCGCCGGAGAGGACCAACTGGCCGTTTTCGACCGTCGCCGGGCCACTTTCCACTTCATAGCGGATGGGTAGTCCGGCATCGCTAACCGCGCCGGGATCGAAGGTCGCCGCTTCAGCAGGCTGGTCCGCGATTTCCGGAAATTCGATTTCCTGAGGTACCGGAATAGGTCGCCCCGCCTTTTCCAGTCGGGCGGCTACCCCGGTAAAGTCGATTAAATTCTGGGCCACCTCGGCCGGCAGCACCGCATAGGCATGGTAGGACCAGGTGCGGACATCGGGATCGTCCCAGACTGCGCTATCCCAAAGGAGACCGGTCTGGGGCCGGTACATGTTTTCCACGGTGTTCAAGAGTAAGCCCGCTTTTCGCAAATGTTCGGCGTTGCCGGTCTTTTCCGCCGAGAGGGCATAGATTAACGCCATGCGCATGGTCCCCACGGTGGTCAGGCCTGCGGGGCCACGGGGTTGGTAATAGCGGATACGGGGAAGCCGGTCATCCCCCTCAAACCAGAGCCTTTCAGCCCATTCAATCGTAGCGTCGAAAAGTTCCTGATCCCAGTCGTCGGCATAGCGCAATTGATAGAGGGCATAGAAGGTCGGCCCATCATCGTCGGGGCGGGAATTGTTGCGGCGGCCCTCGATAAGGTATTTGCGTCCCTGGTGGGTTACGCCTTCGAGGAGAGACTCGCGCATCCAGGCAGCGGCACGCTCTTCCACGTCACGGTAGTCCTCCACCCCCAGCTCCGTGCGGATGCGTCCCAGTAAATCCAGCCACATCCCATTGGCGCGGGGAACGTTGTCCCAACTTCGGTCCCCGCGGCTCAGGGTGGTGCCGGTTTCCCCGCTTCCGGCAGAAACGTAACTCCAACTGCCGTGCTCGTCCTGGGTAGCGCGGAGGGCATCACCCACCTCCAGAGCCCGGGCTTTCCAAAAGTCCGATTCGCTGATCACCGCCAGATCCACCAACGCGCGTCCCATCCAATACTGGGGACGGAACATTGTTTTGTAGGTGGGGAGCAAATTGTAGGGGCCTACCCGGTGGGAGAGAATATAGTGTCCGCCCCGCTGTCCGATCATCAGCGCGCGGGCCCGCAGGAGGGGATCCTCCTCGCTGGCCAAGACCGCCCGGGCGGCCATCGGACCAAAGGCGCCCACCATTGGGGGATCATTGTAATCCTTACTACCGGTATTGCGTACATCTCCCAAGGCCAGGTCATTGCCAAAAAGTCCGCCCCCATAGGCATTCACGTCAATAAGCCAGCGAAGGTGGGTTTGCCGCTCATGAGCTCCGCGGGGCGCGTCTTCGCGATGGGTTACCGGAAAGGTCAGATGACCCTCCTGCCCCAGATACCCGGCCACTTCCTGTCGGCCGTGTTCGGGGTCCCCTTCAATTTCGTAGGACCCAAAGACCATATCGCCAATATTTTGCAGAGTCAGGAGATACCGGACCGTTTCGGCGTTGTGGGTAGCTTCGATAAGCCACTGCTCGCCGTTTCGCGAAATGTGCGGATTGGTCAAAGAACGGTAGTTAGTGTCGGAACCACGGGGCCCGTCCACGGCCTGGTAACCAACACCGCCGCCGGACATAACTACGGGAAAACTTTGTCGGGTGTGCCGGCTGGCACCATGGGTTTTCGAATCCAGAAAACGAATACTTTGGGGCTGACCATTCTCCAAGGCGATGGTCGCGATACCGCGTGAGTAGCGGTCATTCCGCCCACCGTCAGGATTACCGGGGACGGGGTTGCGCAGATAAAGGGTTAGATGATCGGCCTCGGACCAATCCGGAATCGGCACCCACATTCCGTGGACTTCTCCGCTCGAGGAAATCGGCTCGTCTTCCCGTTCGTCCTGCCATTCGTAGTGGCCGCGTAAAGTGTGCCCGTCCCGGGTTACCTCCAACTTGATCGCAAAAGCATCTTCCAAGGCGGTTCGCCCATGGAGGCGGGAACCGTCCCAGGAAAAATCGTCCGTGGGCACCGCATCCACCCGGAGATTTCCCTCCAGGGATCCTCTCCGGTGAGCACCGCGATAGGGTTCGGCCACCGCAGCGGCGTGCAGGGTATCCGCCTCAATTTCCAGCACCACCACCACTGGCGCGTGCCTTTCGGTCGCCCCCGGCAGATGCAAGTGAATGGCCTCGCGTGCCGCTGCAGGCAAAGCGAGAAGAAAAATAAGTAAGAAGGAATAAATAAGGTTAGGTTTTCTTAACAAGGTCATAGACATAAGGGTTTTTGAAAATCTCCGCTGCGGATTGTTACGTGTTTTCAAGGGGGCTTTGAAACATTCAACCATCAAACTACCACATTCACCCTCTTCGGCCTATGCGGGAATGCGTCACTTACCTAACGTTTTAACCGGATATCTCTAAATCCCTGACGGGAAGGCTAACGTTTTTCATTCTCCCAACTCACTTCCTTCTTTCATTCTCCCACACCACCTCCGGGCGAGAATCGGAGGCTCTTGCGACAAAATGCACGTTATCGAGAGTCACTCCAAGAACATTCCGGAAATACAGGCCCCGGGCCGGAAGGTCCGTGCCAAAGGCCCGGGGCTCCCAACTAACCTGCACCTCGGAAACCTCCCCTTCTTCCAATGAAGGGTTGCCCGGCACCTGAAACTGGAGATCGGCAAAATGCAATCCCTGTAAGGGGCCCAGTCCGTCACTGGCGGTAAAACTACTGGCCACCGGCGAGGCCACGGTGCCACTGATTCGGCTGAAGTGGAGATCCTCAATTCTCCCCGGTTCAAGCCGATGCCCGGCATACTTGGGACGATCCGCACCACGGAATCCGAGGTTCACAAAGAACGCGGTATGGCAGCCCTCAATGGTCAAATCCTGAAAACGCAGGTTACGGACAACCGAGCCTTCCACACTTTCAATGGAAATCGCATGCGCCGCCTCGTCCGATCGGTTGGCATCGATTTTGTGCCGGGCCTTGGTCCGCACCAGGGAACAATGCTCAATCAGAACCTCCTCGATCGGTCCACTCGATTCCGATCCGATATGAATGATCCGGCAACGGCTGGCCAGGGTACAATAGCGCAGATGAATGTTCCGGTTGACCCGAAAGCCGGTTGATTTGATACAGAAGGCGTCGTCATCGGCATCAATCTGGCAGTGCTCGATCAGGACATTCCGACACCCGTCCAGATCAAGCCCGTCGTTATTCGCGTTGGCATGATTGAAAATATCCAACCCCCGTACGGTCAGGTTCTCGCAATCACACAAGTGATGCCCCCACTCCGCCGAGGCTTGCAGTCGATAGTTCTCCAAGCGGATCTCCCGGCATTTCCACAGGCGAATCCCCCACGGACGGGAAGGCTTGTGCCAGGCACCATCGCCATCAGGGATCGGATAACAACGCCAGGCTTCCGCCCCACCCTGCCCGTCAATCGTGCCCGGACCTTCGATAGCGATATTCTCGCAGCCCTCGGCGAAGATCAGCGAGCAATAAAAGCGCGATCCTCCGGAAGTCGAGAAGTGCTCGATAAAGTGCTTGTCGTAATCCTCCTCCCGGTCCGACCCGAGAAGCGCCGCGCCGTCTTCCAAGCGCAGAGTGATTCCACTGCGCAGGGTCAGCCCGCCAGTGCGGAAGCGCCCGGGCGGAACCACCACCAAGCCGCCGCCTTCAGCGCCCAGTTCATCAATCAGCGACTGTATCGCCCGTCGGTTAGTGGCATAATCCGCTTCCGCAGAAGCACCGTGTTCAGTAATGAGATAAGGTTTCATAAATCGATGGAAAAAGAAGGTGTTAAGGTTTTAGGAAAATGGTAGCCGAACGCGCCTGCCCGGAATTGATCGCAAGGGTGAGAGTTTGCGATCCTCCCATTCCCCGTTGGAGTCCCGCCTTCAGGCGGTCCCCATTCCCACAGCGTGAGACCGCGTAAACGCGGGACCCCAACCTTGCGTGTTGCGATCCTTCCATTCCCCGTTGGAGTCCCGGATTCATCCGGTCCCCTTCCCTTTCGCCAAACGTTCCCGCCATTTTTGCGCCGACGCCCGGAGGGTTTTCAATGAGTCGGCATAGGCCGGATCGTCCACCCAATTCCGGGTTTCTCCGGGATCTTTTTCCAAATCGAATAATACTTCCGGCAAAATCCCCCGCTCCTCGTGTTCATAATGCTGATACTTCAAATTTCCCCTCTTGACCATGATATTGCGAAACCCCTGTTGCAGAAAAAAGGAATAGATCTCTTCTTCACCGGAAAAGACTCTCATTTTCTTTGGAGGAGAATTTGAACCTTCTTCCGTTGGAGTCCCGCCTTTAGGCGGTTTTAATGCCCCTTGGGAACCGCATGAAGGCGGGACTTCACCCAAATCGCCCGGCTGGTTTGCGGCGGTCTCTGAAGAATAAGGGGACCTCTCCACATGACGACATAACGACGCCCCGTCGAGCCCTTCCGGAACGGGCACCCCAGCGAAATCGCAGAGGGTGGCAAAGAGTTCCACCGCGTTACAATTCGACGTGATGGTTTCCCCGGGGGATAAAAACTTCGGCGCCCGAATGACCAAAGGGATTCGCACCGAGCCTTCGAAGAATTTCTGTTTCTCCCAAACCCCGTGCTCACCGACTTGGTCACCATGATCGGAGAGATAGACAATGATCCACTCATCCAAATCCTCCCCCGCATCGCGCAACGCCTGGAGAACTTTGCCAAAGTGACGGTCCATCGTCTCCACTTTCCCATAATAGGCCGCCCGCGCCCGCATAACGTCCCGCTCCGCCAGATGCACCCCCGCCTGCAAGGGTTCGGGCGGCCAGGGACTCAATCCGAGAAACGGATGGTCGTGCGGCTCCTCATGGGCAAACCGCTTCATGCGCGGCAGGTAGTAGCGAAACAAGTCCGGATCGCATTGGTAGGGATAATGCGGATCGTGCAGTCCCACTTGCAGCAATTGGGGACGATCTCCGCTATGGCGATCATAGCGGTCCCCGACAAAGGTTTCCCGAATCCAATCCACTGCCCCTTCGACGCTGTGCACATCATGCGGATTGTCCGGCCCCGGTCCGGCGCGTTCGATTTCCTTGCGGTCCGACCATTTGGCCATTCCCGGTACATTCCGTTCGTCTTTGGGCAGGGAAGCCGACCAGCGCTCCACCACCGGTTGTTGCTGACCGAAATCCACATCCCCGACCGGACGGCTTTGAAAACCGCCCGATTGATCCGGACCGATCATGTGCAGTTTGCCAAAAGCCGCCGTGCGATACCCGTATTGACCCAACCGCGAGGCGTAGGTGAGATGTCCCGGAGGCAATCCGATCCAGCCCTCACACTGACAGGTGGAAGGGTATTGCCCGGCCAGGATACACTGGCGGGCCGGAACACAGATCGGACTGGGCGTGTAGGCATTCGTAAAGGTGACCCCGCCCTGCGCCAACCAGTCCAAGGTGGGGGTGCGCACCACCGGGTCGCCCGCAAAACCGGCCACATCGGCACGGTGTTCATCAGACATGAGAATGAGAATATTGGAGCGTTTTTTCATCTTGAATAAGATTAAGGAAAAAAAAGTTTGGGTGACGAGTATCTTTAGCTTTCGGTGGGTAAGAAAAAAATCATCTGGAATAACGTCGCGAGCCGGCCGATTAAAAACTAACGCCTTCGGCGACCATGAACGCAATCGGGCTGATTTTCGAAACGGACGGATTCCACGAAAGCCCGCCCTGCTGCAACGGCGGAGACTTTCACAACTCCGCAAGATCCTCGCCGCCAACAACCGGAGGCTGAAGCACTCCGGCTACGAAAACAGCCCAAACGGGCCCCGTCTCCCCACGCGGCCGCCAATCCCCGTGCGGGGGCCTTGCGCCCCTGAACGGAATACTCCAAGACCAGGAACAACAGGCTCCCGCCAGCCCTTCCCCGCGCGGCCGCCTTGGCGGCTGCGCGGAACACTTCAGTCCCCAGAGTCAACTTTCCGAATAAACCAAACTTTCCCGATATCTGAATGTTACGCACAGGGGCGTGAAGCCCCGCGCGTTCGCCTTGGGCATCGTATCGCTCAAGACTCCTGAGATCGCCCGGCACATGGGTTTGCCTGTTCATCCGACCTGTATCCAATCCTCCACGTCACCCTGACCTTTCGCCAGCGGGGCATCGACATGGGACGTGGTATTGCGAAACCAGCCGGCGGCAAAGGCCGGACCCTTGACCTCATTCGGCCAGCGAAGGTTTAGGTTGTAAACCTGCAAACGGTCCACGCCGTCGGTCACCAAAGCCCCCCGGGCGATTTGCGCCTCGGGACTGTGGTTGGAAAACTGCGCACTCCGGGTCATCGGAAAAACCTCTTCCGGATCCTCTACTTCGGGATAAACCATTGTTATATCCCGCAGCAAAATATCCTCCATCACCCCGCCGTCGGCAGTGGTGAGAAGAATCCTCCCCCGGGTCCGGGCCACGACATTGCTGATCTGCACCCGCCGGACAATTCCCGCTTTTCCGGTCGGGCTTTCACCACCCCACCCTCTTTTCACCTCATGCCGCAGATCAATGTGAATGGGCCGGTTGAGGTATAACTCATTGTCGTCATCGCAAACCAGATTGCTGATAATGATGTCCTCAAAGGTCGCCCCTTTGAAATTGTAAATCCCCACCGCCCGCGAGGAATTATAAACCACATTGTTGCTGAAGGTAATTTGCCGCATGTCCTGATGCGATTCAAAACACCCCAGTTTCAAGCCCACGCAATTCGTCCGCATGGTGCAATTGGTAATGGTGATCCGCTCCGCACTGCGGGTATGAGGCATGGTTTTGACACAGAAGGCATCGTCCCCGCAGACGATATGGCAATCGGAAATCATCACATCCCGACATCCGCAGATATCGAAGGCATCAGTATTGGGTCCCCAGAAATTATTCTGCACCTGCACTCCGTGCACCACTACCCGATCGCAATTGAGCAACTCAAAAGTCCACCCCGGCGAATTGCGCACGGTAAAACCCTCCAGGCGCAGGTCCTCGCACCAGACATAGGACATCATCGGACAAGGCCGCTGCCAGTTGCGGTGGGTCCACCAGTGCTGGTACATCGGCCCATTCGGATTACTCCCCGGCGGATTCCAAAAGGCCTCCCCATTCCCATCGATCTCCCCCGGCCCCCGGATGGTTACCCCCTTGGCGCGATGAAGCAGAAGTAAATGACGGTCCTGCATGGCCGGATTGCGAAAGGGTTCCCGTTCGGCTTGCGGAACCGGCCCGTTGATCCGGTAATCCTCCAAGTTCGGCGAACCGCGGAGAATCGCCCCCGGCATGAGGGTCAGCAAAGTATGACTGTGAATTTCCAGCGAACCGGTCAGAAAAACCCCCGGCGGGACAATGACCTCCCCTCCTCCGCTTTCGCGAATCCGGTCAAGCGTTTGTTGAATCGCGGCGGTATTGATCGTCTTCCCATCGGGAATCGCACCATCGTCGGTAATAGAATATCGGGGCAGTGTGTTCATAATCCCAGACTACTCTCAATTGGCCCTTGGCACCAGCGGCGAAAAAGCTATAGACTTGTCAAAAGTGAAACAAAATCCACAAGAATCAACCACCCTCCACCGGGATGTTTATTTCCCTCTTCCCCGCAAGGATCACGGACTGGGGGTCTGGCGGGTTTCACGGGTCGACTGGAATCCTGGCTTTGCCTTTCAACGCGATAGCTTTGAACCCTTGTTCTTTGGGCTGGTCCTGCGCGGAAAGGTTTTATCAGGCACCGATTGGGTGGCCCCCGGCGGGGTTCTGGTGGCCGGCAACGGATCGTCCCGCGATCATCAGAGCGATCCCCAAAGCGGGGCCGACCTGTTGATTTGTGTCTGTTCGGGCAATGGGGTGCCTCCGCTCTGCCGGGAGCTGAAACTTCCCCTTCCGGGAGTTCTTTACCCCCGTTACCCGCAACGTCTGGAAAGTCTCTGGGATCACCTTCTCACCCTTGGAGGCGATCCCCCCGTCAGCGCACCCCGCCTCGCCTCGCTTCTTGCGGAGACCTTGCTTCGCGAAATCACCGCGTATCCACCGGGCCGGATAACTCGCGCCGAAGCCTTTTTTCGCAAGGCCCAAAAGGCGATCTGGGACACCCTCGACCAACGCCCCACCATCGATAGCCTGGCGGCCGATCTGGGAGTCAGCCGGACCTACCTCTCGCGCATTTTCCGCGAGCGCACCGGGGAGACGCCTTTCCGTTTTCAACAACGTCACCAAATGGCCCGCGCCCGTGACCTTTTGGACGAAGGTTATTCCGTCACCGATGTCGCCGCCAAACTTCACTGGCCCGACCTTCCCACCTTCAGTAAAGCCTACCGCCGTATCACCGGAAGATCGCCCAGGTAAGTATCCCAGCTTTTATACGGTTACCCGCTCCAAACGACGCAGACTTTTTTTCAAAGAAAATACTTGTCGCAAGATAGATCGAGGCCTATTTTAAAACCATCGGGCTGTAGCGCAGTCTGGCAGCGCGCTTCGTTCGGGACGAAGAGGTCGGAGGTTCGAATCCTCTCAGCCCGACCAGTTTGCCTTATTCTCCCATTGCTATTCAGGTATTCGCCAGGAAAGCTAAAACATCAGCCGCTTGTTTGCTGGTAGAGGCGGACAGATCACGCCAAACCAACTTTCCTTCGGCAAACAAAAAGGCTTGCCGGGAAGCAAAACTACCGCGATGGGGAACGCCGAAGGCATTCATCCAAACACCCTCGGTATCCGCAATCAGGGTGAAAGGCAAGCCGTGGCGATCAGCAAAAGCTTTTTGCTTGGCCACCGTATCCCCGCTCACCCCAATAACCTTAACGCCTTTCTCCTCCAAAGTTGCAAAGTCGTCACGCAAACTGCAAGCCTGCGCGGTACACCCCGGGGTGTCCGCCTTGGGATAAAAATAAACCAACACAAAGGTCTTGTGCGAGGGGATGCTGTCGGCGAGACTGAAAACCTGCCCGTCCTGATCCTTCCCTTCGAGGTCAGGAAGATCCTGGCCGACTTCCAAGGGGTTTCCTCGACCGAAAACAAGAGATGAAAAAATGCCTGCAATCATAATCGTCATGAAAAATTGTTTCATTACAAAGCCTATTCCAAAAGAGGGCCTGCGCAAATGAAATGCGGAGTTTTCGTTCTGTCCCCAACAGGTACCATTTTTGGCAAAACTTAGAGATTCAACTCCCCATTTCGCAAACGTTCGATTTGGCGATAAAATTCCGGCCCTGGTAATTCCTGAAAATAAACCCTTCGATAGACGGTCAACCCACGGAATGGGCGTGGAGGGCGGTCGATATAACCGCTGTTGTACCCCCAATCGCGATTGGGTGCAGTGTAGATCGGGGCCCCAAAACTCCAACCGCCCAAGTGCGACTCACTGGCATAAAGCCCAATAATCGAACCTCGATAGGTTAAGGTGGTTCCACTCCAACGTTCGAGAAAACGGGGATAGTTTTCCACCCCGCCACTGTAAGTCCCCCCTTCGGTAGGAACATTCCCGGCGACCAGGGCCGCCGAGACTACGGTGTTTTGGGCAGACCTTTGGGCAAGATTTGAACGGCGGCTGTTCTGGTTCTGCCAAGCAGAACTCAACAAAGTGATGGAATCGGCGACCAAGGCCACCGGCATTTCCTCGCCATCCCATTGGCCGAAACGATCGGGATTTTCCGGGTCGGTTGAACTCCCGCCCTGATTTGGTGAATTAAAATGCCCCTCCACATACATCGCACTGTTTGTCGCAAAGGGGAGCCCAGCCGACTCCCCTCCCTCTACCCGGCCAGCGGCATTGGTCCTTCGCCCGGTGGGGAGAACCTCGGCATTGTGAATTTGCACTGCCCAAGACGGGTCGGCACCAACAACCAAATCATCCCTTGGAGTCGATGGGACTACCTCAGGCATCTCGAAAAAGATGCCCTCCAAGTGGGGGATCTCTGCCGGCGCATGACTCGTCAAAAGATCATTGGTAAAGTCTCGAAAGGCCCCCATGTCAAAGCGCAGCAAATTGATTTCGCCAGCGGCATTACTTTCCGAACCCTCGGCTTGCCGATAATCAAAGAGACCGCTGGCCGTGGTCTCGGGTATCCGTTCCAAAATCGGCTCCCCTTCACTGTCGAAAGTCGGGTTGCCCTCGCTGTCCAGGACCGGTTGCATTTCGGGAGCATAGCGCTCAACTGAGTAAAACCTACTGGCATCATCAACCTCAATCGGATCATGGTATTGCGGAGCGCCCGTCACCGGATCAACCATCACCCGGCCTTCGCTATCGCGGCGGGGACGCACAATCTCCACATTGTCCATATCAGGGGTCGGCCCGGGGACCAAACGAACAATCAGATCTGATTGGTAAGCCCATTTCTCCCGTTCAGTTTCTTGCAAAATCTCCCTTTGTTCATTGTTCAAAAACCCATCGTCAAAATTTTGATTTTGGCTGATTGGACGAATCAGATGATGATTCCAATTACCCTCCTCAATGCCAAAAAGATTTTGCAAACCATCGAAGCCAGCTGGCATCACACTGGTAACCCCATGTTCCTGACTTAAAAGCCCCCCGTGGAAGTTCTGGCTGGCCAAGGAACGAAAGTCATCGTTGTTGGAGTCAAGCAATCCGCTCCAGGCTGGATCGTTAGTCAAATCCCGCAAATAAGGCTGGTCATTCATTGCCAGTGAACTGTCCGCATCAATCGAAAAATCCCGAAGAAAAATATTTCCTCCAACCGATTGCGAAGACCTCTCCGGATGGCGTCCCAGAAAAAAGTTTCCCGCCGTAGTCACCTGATTGTGTATACGGAGGTTCCCATTGGCTCCCAGAAAAATATTGCTATTTGAATGTATTGGTCCCCCTGAAAAACTCATGTCCGGTCCTGGCCATAGCTCAAGATCGCCATCATAAAAAACTGCGTATCGATACAGCGAACGGTCCAGCATTTGAAAGGTTTGCCGCACATAGGAAGTTCTCTCCCCCACCGAGGGAGAATTTGTTGTAGCTTTGGCATAAACCAGAACTTCCCGAACATCAGCAGTTGTCTGAGTTGCCCCATCGGGCAAGAGAGCATCGGGAGAAACCTCACTCATACGCCCCTCCTGGTCCCGCAAAACAGCGACTAATCCACTTTTATGGGATTCGGGGTCTTGGAAAAAATCTTCCGGCGAAAAAACATCCAGCCCCAATAGACGGGAGTCCTCGTTATCAGCATAAAAATCGATCAAGCTTTGCCGAATGGTAACCTCCCGTGTACCCCCGGGCTGAAACGCATCGGCGGGCGGATAGGGATTGGTGGATAGAGAATTGTGAATTTGCGCCATGCCATGGTTCAACAAACTTTGCGCCCCCAAACGAGCCTCGTTGCTCAAGTGATCAATATGATTCAATCTCGCCGAAGAATTGCTGAAGCGAATCAAAGAAACAATGACAATGGCGAAGATGACCGCAAAGATCAAAACCCCCAATAAAATGGACCCGCGATTTGCATAGGGGCAAGAGAAGTGGCTGGTCTTTTTTTTCATGGCTATCCTTGTCGGTTTACGGTGAAGTTATACGTGTTGGTGACCCTTCGGACTCGGTTTCCCTGAACAATTTCCCCATTGATAACCAAGGCACTGTCGCGGAAGAAATAAAAGAGCCGGCCGTTGGCCAAACCACGGGACAACTCCACGACTTCGCGTCGTTGGGCTTGGCCATCAATCAGCATTTCGGCAAGGATCTGGTTGATCGTTTGGTTATCGGCGATGGATAGAGTCTCCCCTGGATCAATATCCACCAAGAGCGTGTTGGCTTCAATTAAACGGCGTTCAAAGCGAACCACCGGACCTTGTCCCTCTGATCCGGGGATACGGGCATAGGCAATTACCCGACTCAGGTAAAACTGTTGTGGCTCTCCCGGATTGACTTCGTTGATTGGTTGTGGAATGGCATGAACAAAGACCGCCAAATCCCCGGTTTGACCATCCGCCAGACGTTCGCTGGTATTTAAATCAGCAGGGACCGAGGGCATTCCTTGATAAACGAGCATTACCCGGGCGGGGCGGGCATCCCGGGAAATGTGGGAAGTAAATTTCCGAATATTTTCGGTGACTTCAATCTTTCCCTGGGAATCGAACGCCATTCGTTGAACCAGTAGGGTGATTTGCGCAAAACCCAGGGCGAAGAAGCTTAAAATCGCCGAAGCGATTAGAATTTCCGCTAAGGTAAAACCTTTCTTTTGTTTGAGAAATTTCATATCTAGTTCACGGTTGCCGACGACCTGACCGTCGTGATGGTTTTTTGTTTTACTCCTCCGGAGAAAGGATCGTCCCAGCGATAAACCAAAGTCTTCTCCAAAGAGGGAAGATTGGCCGATTGCCTGATTTCTATTTCAATCCAAAAATCCATAAATACGATGAAGTCTCCCGATTCGTTGGCCCCGATGGGAATTCTCAAGGGCCCGGTAAAATCACCTGCGTTAAGAGGAATCTCCAAAGTCGCACCATCCCGGATCACAAAAGAAACATCGCCATTGAGGAGAGCGCGTTGGCGCAAAACAGTGTAATCAATCGAATAAAGCTGTTCGAGAAACCCTGAAGCCACTGCCGCTGCCGTAGCTTCACGAACATTTGCCTCGGACATTTTCCGCGCTTGCACGGTGGCTGAAATGATACCAGCGGACAAAAGACCGAAAACAAAGATCGCAATCACCACTTCGATTAGCGTGAAGGCGTGAGTGGACTTGGGGTAACTATTCATAATAAACTCAAAAATCAAACAAGATTCAGTAAATCAAAAACAAGCCTATCCTCACAAAAAGTAAAACCTAATTTGCGCCAAACCCAAAGTTTATGTTTTTTTGAATTTAATTTTCAACATATCGTTCAATTTTTCTACGCAAACAAATTAAAATGAGACTTTCTGTTTAGCTTTTCCACACGAATAGCGATGGACAAGGTACCAATGCCTGATTTAACTATTTCGGATGAAGTTACCGAATATTCTTTCCGTTAGTGACTGCGGAGCCGTGGCAGATGGGAAAACCCTCACCACTGAAGCGTTACAAACGGCTATTGACCGAGTAGCCGACCAAGGCGGTGGCACCGTTTGGGTACCACCGGGACGCTACCTAACGGGCATGCTCCGTCTGCGCTCGAAAATCACCTTTCATCTGGAAGCCGGTGCGGTTTTACTGGCCTCCCCCGACCCCGAGGACAGCCGTCCCTGGGCTCCAAGCAAGGAATCGGGAGACTATTGGCAACACGAGGAAGAAGGCTCCTGGCATCTTTTGTATGCCGAGAACTGCGAGGATCTCATCCTTTCCGGGCACGGCCTACTCGATGGCCAGGGAGAATTTCATTACGACGCCCCGCCCGAGGGCCAATTGGGCTGGCCTCTGGCCAAAGCCAAAGACGGTAGGCGCCCCGGGGCCCTGGTGCAAATTTCGCGTTGTCGCCGCGTTCGCCTGCAGGATCTTCGTTTGCAGAATGTCGCCAACTGGACCCTTCATCTTTACGACTCCGATCATGTGCAAGTCCGGGACATTTGTATCAATAATCCTGAACATGCCCCTAACGCCGACGGGATCGATATTACCGGTTGCCATTATGTGAGCATCAACGGCTGCCATATTGATACCTGTGATGACGCCATTTGCCTGAAGACCTTTGATCACAGCCGTACCTGCGAAAATGTTACAGTCGCCAATTGCGTGCTCAAAACCAGTTGCGTAGCGCTGAAATTGGGTTGTGTGGAAAGCGTTCAGGACATGCGAAACGTGACCTTTGCCAACTGCACCGTAACCGGCAGCAGCCGGGGCATTGGCCTGTACAGCGTAAACGGGGGGATTCTCGAAAACATCTCCATCAGCAACATCGTTTGCGATACCAGGGCCCCCTTGATGTTTACCCGCCCCATTCACCTCGATCTGCGCAAATCCCACCGTTACCCCAACCGTCCCGGAGGCATTCGCAATGTTCTCATCTCCGGAATGGTGGCCACCACCAACGGGCGTTGCCTCTTTACCGGCGACCAGGACAATTTCATTGAAAATCTTATCCTCCGCGATATCCAGTTAATTTATCCAACGGTCGATGATCCTGCCCGCACCGGGAAAACCTATGGGGGCTCCCAGTTCTCTCCGCAATCCCCGTGGGCACGAACAACCCGGGCCGCTTTGGTTTTTGACAAAGTCCGAAAATGTTCACTGGAGGGAATTCATATTCAATGGCCCCAACCCGGAGAAAACCTCGATCCCGTCTGGACCCCTCCCGCCAAAATCGCCAACGGAGACCACCATATTTTCCAACCGGCGGACTGGGCTCTTCCGACAGGCATCACCTTCCAAGCCTTAGCAGTGCAGAACTGCGAAAACCTCTCTCTACAGACGGATCACCTTGAGGAATACAACGGATAGAGTAGGTCTTATGAATTAAGAAGGAAAAAGTCCATTTAGCCGGCGGCCTACGCCGGGGCGTTCACAGGATCGCCTTCGGGGCCGGATTCCTTGTTCTTTTTCTTGGCCTTCTTGGGAGATTCTTCCTCTTCCGGAGCCAACTCGGGGGGTTGCGCCTTATTTTGCACCACCTCGGAATGGATCGCTCCCTTTTCCAAAATCTCGTGAACATGCTTGCCTTCAATGGTTTCATGTTCGAGCAAGGCCTCGGCCATTTTATCGAGCGCCTCGCGATTGTCCTCGAGAACCTTCTTGGCCCGCTGGTATTGTTCATCGACCATTTGCCTGATAGCGCGGTCGATTTTTTCGGCGGTTTCGGGACTGTAATTCTGACTCCGGTTGATATCCCGACCCAGAAACACCGTATCCTGATTCTCCCCTAGCGCAATGGGACCTAAATCACTCATTCCCCAGTCGCAAACCATGTGTCGGGCAATTTTGGTGGCTTGTTTAATATCGCCGCTGGCGCCACTGGTGACATCGCCGAAGACAATGTCCTCCGCGATGCGACCGCCCATGATGCTGGCAATTTGATTCAGGAGACGCCGCTTTGAGTAATTGTAAGTGTCCTTGGCGGGCAGGAACATAGTGCTTCCCAAACTTTGCCCGCGGGGGATGATGGTGACTTTATGCAAAGGCAGGGAGCCATCATCAACGACAGCTTGTACCAAAGCGTGCCCGGCTTCGTGGTAAGCGACCAGTTTTTTGTCATCTTCATCCATGATGCGACGCCGTTCACGACCGAAGGCGATCTTTTCCCGGGCCTCGTTGATATCGTACATATCAACTTCCTTTTTATTGTAGCGAGCCGCGGTGAGCGCTGATTCATTTAACAAATTGGCCAAATCCGCTCCGGATAAACCGGGCGTCATTTTAGCCACGGTGGCCAAATCAACGGTTTCGGCCAGTTTGATTTTCTTGGCGTGGACCTCAAGAATTTCTTCCCGACCTTTCACATCTGGCAAGTCAACTTGGATTTGCCGGTCAAAACGACCAGGACGCAACAGAGCCTGGTCAAGGACATCCGGACGATTGGTGGCGGCGATAATGATAACGCCTTCATGCTCATCGATCCCATCCATCTCGACGAGGAGGGAATTCAGCGTTTGCTCGCGCTCGTCGTTGCCGCCTCCCAGCCCGGCGCCTCGCTGGCGGCCGACCGCATCAATTTCATCGATAAAAACGAGACAGGGGGAATTTTTCCGCCCCTGTTCAAACATGTCGCGCACCCGACTGGCCCCCACGCCGACAAACATTTCCACAAAATCCGACCCACTGATACTGTAAAAAGGGACATCCGCTTCCCCGGCTACCGCTTTGGCCAGGAGGGTTTTTCCGGTACCCGGAGGACCGACCATAAGGATTCCCTTGGGAATACGGCCCCCAATACGCTGGAATTTTTTGGGATCGCGAAGAAATTCCACTACTTCAGAAACCTCCTCTTTCGCTTCATCGCAACCGGCAACCTGCTTAAAAGTGACCTTGGTACGGTCACGGGTCAGCAATTTGGCCTTACTTTTGCCAAAGGACATTGCCCCCTTCCCCGCACCACGCAACTGGCGCATGAACAGGAAATACAGAAGACCGATAATCAAAACAAAGGGAAGCAGGGAAATCATTATGTCGCCAAACAAGGAGCGCCCTTGCTCTTCCTTGAATCCGGCTTGCTGAAAAAGCTCAAGATTTTCGTCAGTCAAACGCCCTTGGGCGCGAAAGGCTTTGGTAGCATCCTGCGTTTGGGTAAATCCATCCTCCTGAACCTCTTCAGTGGTTTCGACCCGTCCCTCGATAATTACCGCCTCGCGGCCTCCTCTCTCAAAGGGCCTCATCGTGGGGGTTCCGATAATTTGATCCTCTTCCACCCACTGTGCCACTTGACGAATGGTAACCTCTTCGACCATTTGGCGGCCGGGATTAAATATCCATAGGCTGGCAATCGCCAACAGGATAATCATCCAAATCACTAAAACCTTCGGTTGGAACCGGTCGGGATTGGGATTGGGTAGCGGTGTATTGGTTTTTTTTGGTTCCTTGTCAGACATTGTGGTAAAATCGGCGATCCGCCGGAGATGAGAAATAAATTACCCTGAAGAAATTGAGAAATAAGTCAAATGCAGAAGATACTCCGTATCCTCGCTTATTGCCGCTTTTCCCGAAGGAGGAAAGCCGGGCACCCACCAAACGGTTCCGGTACCTTCTGAGACCACGGGAAGGGCCGACCGTTCCCGCAAGGGGATTTTTCGGTCGATAAAATGCTCCGCCAATTTCCGGCTGCCGGGTGCGCCGAGGGGTTGGAATCGTTGCCCGGGTTGACGAAAGCCAACCCGTAAAGAGCGAGCACGACCTTCGGCCTTTAGGGAAACATCCACCCACGCTTCGACTTTGGGATCGGCCGATCTGACCCGGGACCAGACCTCCGGGGATATGGGGCTTCGGTCACTTGCCCGCAAAGATTTCCCTCCGGGGAAATAAATTGTCCCACCCGGCACCAGGGGCAAGGAAGCCACCGCAGGCGGGGTCGGAGGTTCAGCGGACTCGACCTCTGTAAAAATCCGCTTGGATGTTACCCGTAAAAGGGTTGTGGAAGAGATGGAAAAAGAGGTGATCCGGCCAGTGGCTAAAGAATCGAGCACCTTATCCAGCAAAGGTGCCTCGAAGCTACTGCCCGAGGACCCCAACCAGGAGACGAGAACCCGCCGTTGCACCCCCCGCGGCAAGCTGGCTAGCGCCTCCCGGGCAAGGGTTTCATCACCGTTCTCGGCCAACCAATGCTCAGCCCATGCACTCAGGGCGGTGGCATCTTCCTCCAGCAAACGCCTCATTCGGGCCGCTCCCTGGGTGGGGGAATACGGTGAGGAAGCCTTTAGGGCGGGCAAAACCCGATAGCGTAAACGATTGCGAAAGGCCTCTTGCTCCTGGTTGCTGCGATCTTCACAGAAGGGAATATTCAGGTTTCGCATTGTTTCCTGAAGACCCGACCCATCAAGCGCCAACAAGGGTCGCCAGACCCAATGGTCGCCCCACTTTTGCCGGGGGCGCGGTCCACTGGCACCCTCGCTGCCACTGCCCCGGCAAAGACGAATGAGCAGGGATTCCAAAACGTCTTCCCGGTGGTGACCGGTAAAGAGATGGCACGCCCCCCGTTGCTCCAGGATTTTCTTCTGAAAGCCTCGCCGCATCTGGCGTAAATCGCCTTCGTTCAAGCCTTCGCCACAGCGATCGGCCTGCCCCCAATGCACTACGCACCCGAAAGCCTGCCCGAACGCCCTCACCCATGCGACGTCACGCATACTTTCGCCGGAACGGGTCCGGTGATCAAATGTTACAATTTCCAGACGAGAGCGCCAGGATGGAAAATGTGCCCACAGGAGCAACCAAAGGCCCACCGAATCCCCTCCCCCGGACACCGACACCAAAAGTGGTCCCCGTTCCAAAGGGTCTTCTTCCGGAACCCCGGCAGGGTCGAGTCTCTCCCGCGGAAATCTCTCCGCCAGATGCTCGGCCGCGGCGGCCCACTCGCTAGAGTCCAGTTGCATCCTTTTACTATGTGGGACAAAGGCGCTCCCGCCAAAAGAAAAATTTTCGCCTTTTGGGTCTTCGGAGGAATAAGTGGGTAAAAACGGGCCAAAACCAGTTCCATAGACCTTCGCTCCGGGCAAGAAAAATTTCGGCATAAACAAAGCCGCCTTAGGCGTCTTTGACCCAGCAAGCTGG